>CBETWA010000001.1:0-185101 GCA_965539975.1 uncultured bacterium
CCCACATATATTTTCGTCTTTCTGATGGTGCCACAGTGTGGCATGGGCGTCTACCTGGGGGAAGGGTGCTGTGACGGCACCGCACCGTACTTACACGAAAATTTTATTTTGGAACCGGCGGCGGTAAAAGCCGGTGACACGAACGGTGTGCCGGTTTACACCTCGCAACGACTGGCTGCGCTACACGCGGGAGAAACCTGGTTATTATCCGTGATTTCAACCGTGAGGGACAGTTTTTCCATTTAAAAATGATTACGGTCTTCAACTTGTGCTGTCGCCTCAACCAGAATAGGAGGATTACAATGGCAACGCAAACGTATTTCCGTTTTGATTTTCGCACGTCCGTATCCGCGGGGTCGGGTGCCCGGTCGTTCCTGCCCGCGCACATGAAAGAGCTTGGAGCCAAGCGCTGGATGATTATAACCGATAAAGGCATCGTGGATGCCGGCATTATCGACAAGCTGATGGAAGTATTCAAAGGCCCCCACGATTTCCACATCGTCACAGTGTTCGATGAAGTCCAGCAGGATGCCAGAATGTCGCTGGTTAATAAAGCGGCGGGTGTCGGCTGCCAGCTGGGCGCGGAGGGTATCCTAGCCGTGGGCGGGGGGAGTGTTCTGGACACCGCCAAGGGAGTGAAAATGCTGCTGGCTTCCGGGCTTACGGACATAGCTGACACGGTACCCGCCAACCTGGGGTTGTATGTGGGAGAACTGGCCCGGCGCCTGGAAATACCGCATATCGCCATTCCCACCACGGCGGGAACCGGCTCCGAGGTATCGCCCATTGCAGTATTTTTTAACGAAGAGGAACAAGTAAAAGCCAACTTGCTTCACCCCTACATCAACGCTGACATCGCCATCCTGGATCCCGACCTGACCGTGGGGCTGCCACCGAAAATCACCGCGTGCACGGGTTTCGACGCCCTCACTCACGCCATTGAAGGGGTGGCCTGGTCCTACCAGGGTCCGATGTACGACGCCCTGGGGCTGCAGGCCATTCGGTTGATTGAACGAAACCTGACCACCGCCGTGTCGGACGGAAAAAACCTGGACGCAAGGCTAAACCTCTTGACGGCAAGCTGCATGGCCATCATGTCGTTCCCGGCGCTGGGGGGCATTCCCGTCCATAACTGCGCCCACGCCCTGGGCGCCATGTACAACATCCCGCACGGGCTGGCCAACGCCGTGCTGCTACCCGTGGTCATGGAGGCGCTGCCGGAATTTTACGCGCCCAAGATAGAAATCATTGCCGGTGCCCTGGGGATAAAAGAAAATGCCACGCCGGAAGAGCTACATAAAATGACGGTGTCCAGAATCAGGGAACTTCAAAAAGAAGTGGGCCTGCCCGCAAACTTCCTGGAGTTTGGGCCCAAGCCCGAAGATATGCAGCAGGCCGTTATGAACATATTAACCGACCCGGCCGGTACCGTATTCAAGATACCCGTGGAACGGTTGATCCGGATTCTAAACAAGGTCATGCTGGGTATGTAAAGAGTACAAGGCTGCCAGCAAACCAGTAAGGTGTTTCCGTTCCTATGGCAAGCGACGTGTGAAGCACCGGGTTACAACTCTTGGCTCAGCGCAGGAACAAAACCGGGAGGCGCGCGCATGACGGTGCCACAGTGTGGCATGGGCGTGTATTAAACAGTTAGCTTAAATATGGAAGCTTTAGCCCCTTGGGCAGTAGCAAGGATGTGCTCGTGGCAGGTGAACAGGATGATTTGCTGGTGCCGCGCGGCCAGGTCCAGTACCTGCAGTGCGCCGCGCAGGCGCCCGGCATCGAAATCCACCAGCACGTCGTCAAGGATTACGGGCATGGAGACAAGCACGGTGCCCAGGTGGCGGGCCAGGGCCAGCCGCACCGACAGGTAAAGCTGGGCCGCCGCGCCCCGGCTTAAGGCGCCTGCGGGTACCCGGCGGCCGCCGGGTTCTTCCACCTCCAGGGCGTGGGGTGCTCCCACCGGGGCCACCACCCGGCTGTAGCGCCCGCCGGTCATGGGGCCTATATATTCCGAGGCCAGCGCCAGCACGGCGGGCTGCCGTTCCCGCTCGTGTTTTTCCCGGGCCAGGTCCAAAAGGGCCCGGGCCAGCACCGCGGTTTGCCAGCGCCCGGCGGCTTCGGCCAGCTTTTCGCGCAGCATTTCCCGCCTTTGCCGGGCCCGGGCCAGTTCCTCGCCTGTTTCCAGCGCGGCCATTTCATTCTTTACCCGGGCAATATCCTCCACCAGGCGCTGCCACTGTTCTTCCAGGCGGGCCAGGGCGGACCGGGCTTCCGCCACCTCACCGGCGTGATCCCGGCCCGATGCCAGCTCTCCTTCCATTTCCACCAGCTTTTCAGGAGTTCCCGCCATACCCAGCAGCTGCCGGCGCAGTTCTTCCACCCGCCGGCTAAGCTCCCCCTCGGCTTGCAGCGCCCGCCGCAGCGCGGGGATTTCCTCCCGGCTAAGCTTTTCCCGCCCGGTAAGCGACCGGGCCAGGCGGCGCAGGTCTTCTTCCAGGGCCAGCTGCTCTTCCGCCAGCCGGTCAAGCTGTTCCCGGGCCACGCTGCGTTCCTCTTCCAGCCGCGCCAGCTCTTCCCGCAGTTCGCTTTCCCGGCGGCGTCTCTCCACCGCCCGGGCGGCAGGCACGGCATACAGCAGCGCCGCCAGCGCCAGGCCGGCACCGGCCAGCAGGTAGCCCTGTTCCGCACCCCCAATTGCCAAAGCTGCACCCGGCCCGCCCAGCAATACCAGCGCCGCCAGGGCCGGCCAGGGGTTGACCCCGCCCCTGCCTGCCTGCCCCAGGGCTGCTTCTTGCCGCAACAGGCGCTCTTCCAGCCGGTCCATGACTTTCTGCCGCTCGGCCCGCATAACGGCCAGGGTGTTCAGCCGCTCAATCACCGCAGCCGCCCGGTCCAGCAGTTTTAACATTTCCCCGGCATCTCCCGGCGGCCTGCCCGCCTGCACTAGCTCCAACTCCGCTTGACATTCCCGTAGTTCTTGCCAGAGACCCCGGGCCCTTGCCAGGACGCCCAGGTAATCCAGGCGCCGGCGAGCGGCGTCTATTTTATCCCGCAGCTCTTTGCGCCCTTGCTCCAGTTCCGCCAACTGCTCCCTTAACTCAAAATAGCGCCGGGGCTGCTGTTCCAGTACCTTTATTCTCTTGTCCAGGCTGTCAAGTTCCTGGAGTAACCTGTTTATTACCCGGGTGCGGCCCCGGAGCCGGAACAGGTTGTCCGCCGTTTTCTGCAACTCCGCCGTGGCAGCGGCCAGGCGGCGGGGACTGGCGCCGGTACCGGACCCGTACAAGTAGGCGCTGATTTCGTCTTTTTGCAAGTCCTCCAGCCGGCGCAGGTCCTCCATGTCCAGGGCAAACACGTTGTTGAAAAGCACCCGGCCAACGCCCCGCATCAGCCGGGTGCGTAAAAAGTCTTCCCCGGCTTTTTCCCCGCCGGGCAGTTCCACCACCGCCTTACCGTTACCCCTGCCGTACCGCTCAACCCGGTAAACTTTTCCGTCCTCTTCCAGCAGCAGGTGGCCGCCCCGCCGCCCGCCCCGCAGCGGCTCGTAATCGCCCGCGTTTTTAAAACCGAACAAAACGGCACGTATAAACGAAAGAAGAGTGGACTTACCCGTTTCATTTGGACCGTAGATTATACACAGGCCCCGCCCGAGATTCTCCCCGGACAGAGAAAAATCGTGTAGTATACCCCACCCGTCCACATAAAGCCCCGCCAGCCTCACTGGTGATCATCCTCCCCCACCAGCAGGTCCAGGGCCAGGTCTTCCGCCCCGGCCAGCAGGTCGTCCAGCTGCATCTCATCCGGCCACGCCAGGTAACGACCCGCCTTTTCATACAGCGGAGCCAGCAACTGGCGCAAGCTCTCCCTCAGTTCACCGGCCTCGCGGGCATTTTTCGCAATGGCTATCAGGTCGGCGGGCAGGGTGGCGCCGCCCTCCAGCATAGCCCGGTCAATGGGAGCGGAAGTTGACAGCCGGATGGATTCGATCCACAAGAAAGGGCCGGACGGGCCAGCGTAACGCAGCCGCAGTTCCTCCAGTATACCTTCTACTGTATAGGGCCGGCGCAAGACCCGGTGCAGGGAGCCGCGGCCGGTTAGTTCAACCCGCACCACCAGCGAGCGCCCGGCGTGCCGCTTCTTCAGCCCGTCTAGCCTGTTTTGTAGCAAACCCAACAATTGCTGCTCGGACCCCAGGGCATTTATGGGCAGTGTCAACACCTCCCAGCGCACCGCGTCGGTGGCTATGAATTCCAACCCCACTTCGCCCCCCGGGCCCACCCGCACCAGGTAGCAACCGTTAGGCCCCGCTTCCCGGGGGTGACGGCCCTGGGAAACACCGGGGTACACGACACAGGGACCCCGTTCCCGCAGCACTGCCCTGCGGTGCACGTGCCCCAGCGCCCAGTAATCAAACCCGGCCCGGGCCAGGTCTTCCAGCGTGCACGGGGCATAATTGGCGTGTTCGGTACCCCCGCCCACGTTACAGTGCAGCACCGCCACGGCAAAAGGCACACCCGGGTCCCTGCGGAACAATGCAGCATAGTTTTCGGTCACTTCGCGCCGGGGATAGCTTATGCCGTATACCCGGGCAATCTCCACGCCCCGCCTCAGCACAGGCCGCCATTCCACTTCACCCGGTGCAAACACATGCACGTTTTCCGGCCAGTCCAGCTTCGCTCGCTGCCCTTCGCAGTGGTCGTGGTTGCCGTGGGCGATAAAAACGGGTATTTGCGCCCGGGCCAACCTTTCCATGGCCCGCCGTAAACGAAGCTGGGCCCGCAGGCTCCGGTCGGCCAGGTCATAAATGTCTCCTGCCAGCACCAGGAAATCCACCCGGTTGCCCAGGCAGGCCCGCACGATGTTGTCCAGGGCGGTAAAAGTGCATTCCCTTAACTGGAACAGTATATTTTCCTGCGTGCTCGCGTCAACGTGTTCCAAACTGGTAAAGCCCCCGAAGGGGCTGTCCAGGTGCAGGTCAGCGGCGTGAATGAATGAAAATCCCGTGTGCAGAGGAATCACCGCCTCGATACATTATTGCTGAGCCTCTCCAAGGCTAAAACCGGGGGTTTTGCGGCGCTTTCCGGTAACGCGCAAGCCGGGCACCGGAATACAAGTTCCCGCGCAACCCTAAGATTTGTACCACACACCCTGCATTCACTTTTACTTGCTGGTGGAGGTGCCGCGCCACTGCAAAACCGGTTACCCGGTGGTTACCTCCCCCCGGCCAGGTCAAACAGCGTCTTGTACAGGGGACGCAGCCGCCGGTACATGCGGCGGTAAATCCCCCGGTATAGTTCGTCGTATATGCTGGCCACGCTGGGTCGCGGCTCGAATACCCGTCCTTTGCCGGTCATTTCCCGCACCGCGGTTACCAGATCCGGGTGCAGCCCCGCTCCCACCGCCGCCAGTATGGCCGCCCCCAGCCCGGAGGCCTCGTAAAGGGAAGGGCGCGCCGCCGGCAGGTTGAAAATGTCGGCGGTAATTTGCATCATCACATCGCTGCGCGAGCCGCCCCCGCAGACCAGTAACTCGGTTACCGGCACCCGGGTGCGCCTTTCAATCCTTTCCCGCCCTTCCCGCAAGGCAAAAGCCAGCCCTTCCAGTATGGCCCGGTAAAAGTGGGCCCTGGTATGGCTACCGTTAAAACCGATCACAGCCCCCCTGGCTTCCGGCCCCGGGTACCTGACCCCCGGGGACCAGAAGGGCTGCAACACCAGCCCGCCCGAACCGGGCCGGACTCTCTCCGCCAGTTCATCCAGAAGCTCTTCCGCATTCACTCCGGATTGGCGGGCCAGTGACTGCTCCCGCCAGGCGAATTCCTCCTTAAACCAGGAAACCATCCAGAAGCCCCGGTAAACCTGCACCTCAAGGTTGTAACTGCCCGGGCAGGCGCTGGGGTAGGGAGGAATCATGGGCACCGGCTCAACGTATTTACGCGAGTTTACATTTATGGTGGCGGTGGTTCCGTAACCCGCGCAACCCTGGTGCGGTTCCAGGCAACCGGAACCCAGCACTTCGCAGGCCTTGTCCGACGCCGCGGCAATCACCGGCAGTCCTTTCGGCAGGCCGGTGACCCTGGCCGCCTCGGAAGTCACCTCGCCCAGCCTGTCCCCGGGCGGAACCAGCGCCGGCAAGGTTTCCGGCGGCACGGGAATGGCCCGCCATTTCCAGCTGGAAGGGGGAGGCCAGGTAAATTCCTTATAATCAAAGGGTATGTAACCAACCTGGCACCCGGTGGAATCGACGAATTCACCGGTAAGCCGGTATGTTATGTAACCTGACAGGAAAAGGTAGTGTGCTGTTTTCCGCCACACCGAGGGCTGGTTTTCCCGGATCCAGTTGGCCTCGGATTCGGCCTGCACATGGCGCAGTGTGCCCGCCAGGCCGGCTATGCCGAACAAGGCCGACCACAAAGGGCCCACACCGGGCAGTTTGCGCGCGCGCCGCTGGTCCAGCCAGACAATGGCGGGGCGCAGCGGGTCCCCGCTGGCGTCCAGGTTGATAATAGTGGACCGCTGGCAGGTAACCGCCACCGCGGCCAGCGAATCCCGGTCCACGGTGCCTTTCGCCCACAGCTTGCGACAAGATTCAGAGAGGTAGCGCCAGTACAGGCCCGGTTCCTGTTCCGCCCAGCCGGGGCGGGGGGATTTATAGGGTTCGGGGTATACCACGCGCACCGAGTCAACCAGTTCTCCCCGGGGATTGAATGCCAGGGCGCGCACGCTCTGGGTCCCCAGGTCAATAGCCAGCACGTTTTCCTTGTTCATGGCGTTCAGCTCCACCCGTTCCCCTTCGGGTATAGGTTTATGTAAGATTAATCGGTTGAATAGGGGTTTTACTTGAAATCCAAGCCCGCCGGGTAGACGCCCTATCACCACAATGCGGCACCGGCGGAAGGATGAAAACAGCACCGGGGTGGGCCGGTGGTCCCCGCCGGCGGCGCGACAAACACCCGGGCTCGACAGCAGCCATTTAGCCACTGCCTTGCCCGCCAAGCAAGGCGGGGCTGTAAGCCTGCCGCCACAGCCGGCTGTAGCGCCGCCACTCGTCTTCCCAGCGCTGCCGGTCCCAGCCCAGGGCGGGCAGGAGTTTCTCGCGCAGCCGGCCCGCCAGCCCGGCACCGCCTTCGGGCAACACGTGGCCCAGGCGGGTGCGGCGCAGCAGCAGGTCGTCCAGGTGCACCACCGCCTCGCAGCGGGCCGCCCAGCGCAGTTCCGCCCATAATACACTCGTTCCGGGTACCGCATCGTAACCGCATTGCCCGGCTTCCTCCAGGATGGCCGCCGCGTCCGGGCCGTAGCGCCCCGACAGCCGCCGGAGCTGGTCCCGGCCGGGGCCCGCGCGCCACCCGGTTACCTGCTTGTGGTGGTCGTCAAATCCATCATCAAGGGTTTCCCCTGCCGGTTTTCCCGCCCGGCCCGGGCCGGCGGCCGGTGCGCCGTCCAGCCAGCGCCGGGCTTCTTTCAGGGCTTGCCTGGCAATAAGGTCAAAAGTGGTCAGCTTGCCCCCGGTAACGGTCACCATGCCGCGATCGCTCCAGATCACGTGGTCCCGGGACTCGCTGGAGGGATCCTTTTTACCGGTGTTGACCACGGGCCGCACCCCGGCAAAGGTGGAGATGACATCGCCGGTGTCCAGTTCCAAGGCGGGGAAAAGCCAGCGAACCCCTTCCAGCAGGTATTCCCCTTCCCCGGGGCTTATCCGGGGCTCCATGTCCAGGGAAGGCGTGTGGTCCACGTCGGTTGTACCCAGCAGGGTGGTTCCCTCCCAGGGGAACGCGTAAACCGGGCGCCCGTCCCGGGGATGGAGAAAGCTTACGGCCAGATTCAATGGGAAGCGCTCCCGGTTAAATACAAGGTGGCTGCCCCGCAGCCGGCGCATGCGGGGCTTGGCCCCCAGGTAGCCGCGCAACCCGTCGGCCCAGACGCCGGTGGCGTTAATTACCACCTTTCCGGGAACTTCCAGAGTGCGCCCGGCCAGCATATCCCGGACCGCCAGGGCCCGGACCCGCCCGGCACGGCCGGTAAGCGGCTCCTCCACCCGGGCGTAGTTCAGAGTTACCCCGCCCAGGCGCCGCCCTTCCCGCAACACCCGCAACACCAGGCGGGCATCATCGGTAGCGGCATCCAGGTATGTGAACGCCCCGGTCATAACCCGGGTATCCAGGTGGGGAACCTTATCCAGCGCTCCCGCCGCATCGCAGTAGCGGCAGCTTTTGCGCCCGGCCATCAGGTCATACACCGCCAGCCCCAGCCGTAAGGACAGCGGCCCCGGCTTTGCTCCCTTGCAGGTGGGCAGCAGGAATTCCAGCGGTTCCACCAGCCCCCGGTACAGGCGCAACAGCTTTTCCCGCTCCCGCACCGAGTGCCAGGTGGTTTTCACCTGCCCCTGTTTCAAGTAACGCAGGCCGCCGTGCACCAGTTTACCCGACCGGCTGGAAGTGCCCCAGCCGAAGTCCCGCTGCTCCAGGAGCAGGCAGCGCAGTCCCGCCCGGGCTGCCTCTCGCAGCACCCCGGCCCCGGTGATACCGCCGCCCACCACGATAACGTCCCAGGGTTCGGTCACACGGGACAGGATTTCATCTCGACCGCCCACCGGATCACCCCCTACAGCAGTTTACCGGGGTTCATCATGCTGTCAGGATCCACTGCGTTGCACAGCGCGCGAAGCATATCCATCCCCAGAAGGCCTTTTTCCGCCTCCAGGTAGGGCTTGTGATCCAGCCCCACCCCGTGCTGGTGGCTTATTGTGCCCCCGCAACGCACAATGGCCTCGCTGGCCGCGGTTTTCAACAGCCGCCAGCGGCGCAGGTTTTCCGCCGGGTCCGCCGCCAGGCGGAACAGGTAAGTGGCGTAAATGCTGGAGCCGAAGGTGTAAACGTGAGAGAGGTGGGTGAAAACATACACTTTCTCGTTTAAATCCCGCAAACCGCCCTCCAGCGCCGTTTCCACCGCCTGTACGGTGGCGGGAACCCGGCTCCAGGGAACGGCTGTCTCCAGGGTGTCCACGGCGTAACCGGCCTCCCACAGGGAATTGCGCAGGTATGGCACCAGAAAGCGCTGCTTCTGCCACTTGCGCCCGGGGCCGGCCCCTACATTGACACCCCCGTGCCGGCGGATGATCTCCCCGGCTCCGCCCAGCGCGCGGCGCACTTGCCCGCGCCTGCCCACGGCGCCGTACAACAGCATGCACTTGTTCTCCTTCACACCCCTAAAAGCCAGCCAGCGGTTCAACAGGCTTATGGCCCGGCTGTGGCCCGCCAGGGCCAGGGTATTCTCGGTTTCGCCGGGCAGGCTCAGGCGAAGCATGGCCAGGGGCAAGGAAGAGCGGGCCAGGTCCCGTATCGCCGCAATCCCCTGCTCCGGCCCGGGAAAGAACGCGGCGTGAAAGCTTTCTTTTTCGGGCAGGGGTGTTACCCGCACCGTGGCCCGGGTAATTATGCCCAGCCGGCCCTCGGAACCCAGCACAAGCTCCCTTAAATCCGGCCCGGCTGCGGATGCCGGAAAAAAAGGCAGTTCCAGCGCCCCTACCGGGGTTTCCACCACGCCACCGGCAAACAGCCGTTCAATGCGGCCGTATCCCAGGGAAAGCTGCCCCGCGGAGCGGGTCGCCACCCAGCCCCCCAGGGTGGAATACTCGTACGACTGCGGGTAATGCCCCAGGGTAAACCCCTGCCGGCGCAGTGCTTCTTCCAGGTCCGGGCCCCGCACCCCGGCCCCGAAGGTGGCCAGGTGATTGGGTTCATCCAGTTCCAGCAGCCCGTTCACCCGTCTCATATCCACCGAGAGAACCGGGCGTTCATCTTCGCCGCCCGCGTCCAGGTGCCCCACCACGCTGGTGCCGCCTCCGTAGGGAATAACCCGCGCACCGGTTTCCCGGGCATAGCGCAGCACCGCCCGCACCTCATCCTCCGTAGCTGGCACGGCCACCCCGTCGGGGAAAGCGGGCACCGTGCCGCTCCTCATGTTAATCCAGTCGGGCAGGCTCTGCCCGGTACTGCGAAGCAGCCTGTCCACCGGGTCCGTGCTTACCAGCGGGTGCTCTTTCAAGCGGGAAGGCGGTACCCTGGCCGCCGCTTCCTCCAGCGAAACATCCCGCGGCGGTGTGCCCGGCCCCAGCTTTTGTTCCAAAAATGCCTTTGCCTGCGGGGGAAGCGGGTACTGTACTGAATCGTCCCCCCAGCCGTTCCAGCGTCTCACATGTACACCTCCCCGGCACCGGGTTATCGTGTTTTTTGTCAATCCGTGTCTTAGTAAAAACGTTAAACACCGGGCCTTGAAATACCTTCCCGTGGACCCGGTACCGGGTGCTGAAATTCTATGCTTTGTTTTGTAAAAATGCAACATTTTAACATAATTCAACACCCGGCACCAAAAGCATCAGCCGGTTCCGGTGTCGTCTTCCTCTTCCGGCGGCGGCTGTTCATCCTGCCGGTTGTCTTCAACGGGTTCAACCAGCACGGTAACCTCCACCCGGTCGGGTTCCACTGCATGCGCCCCGTCGGGCAATAAAAGTATTACTTCCCTTGTTACATTTCCAGTAACCCCGGATATGTCCAGGTTCATGGTATTAACCGCCGCCAGCGTTCCGAACACGTTTTCCGGAGCCGTCACCGTTACCGCCTGGGGCTGCACGATGGTACCGGCAACCTTGTAACCCGTTGCCGGGGCACCCGTTAGCCGGGGGCGAACAGGCAGGCTGCGCGTGGGCATGCCCGTTACGGGCACGGTCACCACAACCCTGTCCGGCGTTGCGGTTACGTTGTCCAGTCCCGTGTCCAGCGGCAATTCTCTGACCACAGTTTCCCCGGCACCGGTAATATCAACCGTCACCAAAAGCCGGTTTATTTCTTTCAACAACAGGGACGGGCCGCTCAAAGTGGCCACAGGCGGCGACGCTGACGGTTCACCCGCCTGCATACCGCGAGCCGCCTGTCCTTTCAGTGAAACGATAACGGGAACATTTTTTTGCACCATTCTATCTGCCCGCACCTTAATCACAGCAGGCGACACCTGTAGTACTTCCACTTCCGGCGGCGAATTGACGTGCACGGGTACTTCCTGCTCGCCTGGCTTTATACCGGCCAGATTCACCCGGGCACTAAAATCATTCCTTTGCAGGGTGCCAACCACAAGCCTGGTACCCCTTACCCTGATACTCACCGTCTCGGGCACACCCTGAACAACATAACCCTGTGGTTCATCCTGTATCACCAAGGGCACGGTAAAGGTCTGGTCGGTTACGGGGTTCTGCTCGTTGGTAACATATATCCAAAGCAATATGGCAATCATTAAAGAAAAAATGCGGATTGAATTGTCGCGCCATTTTAAGCTCAAAATATCACCTCCGCTGCCAGATGGATGATATGGCGTTCATCCTGGTGGCGGTAGGTTGTAAAAACTTGTCCAGCAATTCCCGCAAGCCGGCCTCGTTCAAACGCCGGAACAATTTACCTTCCCGGGATAAGGACACCACTCCCGTTTCCTCCGACACAACCACTGCCAGGGCGTCGGACTGTTCCGTAATACCCAAAGCGGCCCGGTGCCTGGTACCCAGCTCGCGGCTCAATTCCCTGCTCTCGGATAGCGGCAACACGCAGGCCGCCGCCTGTATACGGTTGCCCCTGATGATCACCGCCCCATCGTGCAGCGGAGAACGGGGTATAAAAATATTAATCAACAGCTCGGCGGTAAGCTCGGCGTCCATCTTGATGCCGGTATCTATATACTCGCGCAGGCCAGTGGAACGTTCCAGCACCAGCAGCGCGCCGGTACGGGTGGCGGACATGCTCATAACGGCCCGCACCACCTCGTTAACCAGCGCGCTCCGGTCACCCTCGGCCATCTGGTTCAGGGGCCGGGCGAAGAAATCGCCGCCGCCCAGTTTTTCCAGGGCGCGGCGCAGTTCGGGATGAAACACTATGGGAAGCGCCACCACCATGGCAAGCATGGTCTGTTTCAACAGCCAGTGTACCGTATTCAAGTTTAGCATACCGCTCACCGAGGTGGCGACAAGCAGAACCACCAGGCCCTTGATCAACTGCACAGCCCGGGTGCCCCTGATCAGCAACATCAGGCGATACAACACGAATGCCACGATGAGTATGTCAATTATACTGGTAATATTGAACAAATCCAGGTTTATTCTTATTTGTTTGAGGTATTCCACGTGTTGCACCTCCCTGCAGTTAAGCCCGCCCCAAATATTTTACCACATCAGCTGGTGCCGGGTGTTGAAATTTGATTTTGTTGCGTTCTGGTTCCAAAATATACCATAAAATTTCCGTCCCCTCCATTAATCAACGCGGAAATGAGCGCCAATGCTATTTTGGCGGGCCATAGCCGCCTCCACTATGAGAGATGCCGTGGTTAACATGAGCCCGGCCTGGTGGCAGGCAACCAAACCCCGGTAGCTCGTTACCGGGTATCCTTCAAGTTTTCGCTTCAGCCCGGCCATCTCGCCCCGGGCCTCCAAAAGCCCCGCCCGGCTCCGTAACAGGCCCGCGTGCCGGCCCATAAGCTCGCGCAGGCGCCGCAGGAGTGTTTTGAAAAACACGTCTTCTTCCCTGTCCCCGAAAATCGATACGCGCGCCATGCCGCAATCACCCGCGATTTCCTTTATATCGCCTTCCGTCAAACCCGGCCCGGCGCCCGCTCCCGTCTCCCCGGCGGCCTGGTCCCCGGCCAGCAGGCCGAACACCGCCGCCTCGGTAAGGGCGTTGCTCGCCAGGCGGTTGGCCCCGTGGACACCCCCGGCCACCTCGCCGCAGGCGTACAGTCCCGTCACCGTGGTGCGGCAGGCGGTATCGATAATCACCCCTCCCATGGTAAAGTGGGCCGCCGGGGCAACTTCCACCGCCGTCCTGCCCCGCAGGTATTCCAGTATGTCACTGTACCTGCTTTGCATCACACCCTGCGGCACGCCGGCAAAATCCATGAACACCCCACCCCGGGCGGTTCCCCGGCCTGCCCTGACTTCTTCGAATACGGCCCGGGCCATCAGGTCCCTGGTGGCCATGCAACCCAGGGGTGAATAGCGGGGCATGAAATTTTCCCCGTAACGGTTGCGCAATACCGCACCGTCGGCAAAGGGGGAGCTGGAAATAGCCATTCGGAGAGGGTCCAGGGTCACGGTGGGCAAAAACTGGATAAATTCCATATCCCGCAGCCCCGCTCCCGCCTGGTGGGCCAGGGCATAGCCGTCGCCGGTCACGTCAGCGGTGTTGGTGGTCAGGGGATACAACCGGCCTGCACCCCCGCAAGCCAGAACCACGGCCCGGCACGATATAATAACCAGCTCGGGCCGCCCTCGCTGGAAACCGTATGCCCCCACAACCCTGTTTTGTTTCACCACCAGGTCGGCAACCAGCAGGTTTTCCACCAGTTCCACGCCCTGTTCAAGCGCCCGCCGCAAAAGGGGCAGCGTCAAGGCCAGGCCGGGGGTGCGGGACTGTCCCAGGGCGCTCCACTCCACAGTAAGAATTCTTTCTTCCGAGTGACCGGGGGACCCCTTGCGCAAAAATTTACCCTTTTCCCGGCGCACCGGCACCCCGCGTTCCACCAGCCAGAGAACGGCCTCACGGGCTCCCCGGGCCAGCACCGACACCAGTTCCCGGTCGTTGATGCAAGCGCCTCCCGCCATGGTATCCTGGACGTGTTTTTCCAGCGCTTCATTATTCCGGTCCATCACCGCGGCCATGTTGTTGCGGGCCATGATGGTATTGCCGCTGCGCCCCGCCCTGCCCTTGGAAACCAGGAGCACGCCGCAGCCCCGTTCACGGGCCCGCAACGCGGCGCACAAGCCCGCCAGGCCGCCGCCCACCACCAGGATATCAGTATTAAGCCTGGTTATCTTGATCATATCCATATTAATGCTCCACCCGGTAATCTATCTTGTTAAATAAATAAGGCTGCCGTTGCCCGCAAGCAGCCCAACGCCGTTTTCAGTCCCACGGTACGAGCACATTCAGCAAAGGTGCGGTGGCCTGTTCCTGGGTTTCAGCCACCGCTTCAATGATTATCCCCAGCTCGTGGCAAGGTGCACCGCGCAGCGGATCCAGCTGGCCCATCACGCCGTCCCGACCGTAAAGCCTAAATAATAGCCTGTACCTGCCGGCCAGCGACCGGAAGTTATCGGCCACCCTTTCCCGCACCCCGCCAATTATATCGTCCACCTGTTTTATAAACACCGGGTCCCGGGTGCCGGCGATGGAAATGGTGCGGTAGCCCACCGGCCTGGCGCCGCCGTGCCGATGATCAGCGGTATGTCAAGCCTTCGTGCGGCAACCAGCAGGTATTCCAGGTCCCGCTTTACGGCGGCGCGATCCGTGAACGACTTGCCCGCGCCCAAATAAAACGGGCCGGGGTCGGTGGAACCGGCGTCAACCGCTATGGCATGGGGCCTGTAGTCAAGGCCGGCTTGAAAAGATTCCTCCGGGAAACCGTAGCCCAGTATGGCCGTGGGAGATAAAATCCTGACTTCCCGCTGGCCGCTCACTGCCGCGCCTCCTTTTCGCTTATCAAAACATACACTGCAAAATTCGCCGGGCGGAATACACCTTCCTGCAAATAGTGAGAAAAATGCGAACAATTGAACTTTATCTGGAAAATACTTTTGAGTACGGGTATACCTGTTCCGGTCGAGCGATTTGCGGGAGCGCCGGTAACCTAGAAGGACACCAGCTCAAACGGTTGGCCTGCAAAGTCGAGCGATTTGCGGGAGCGCCGGTAACGGCACCCGGCGCAAGCAATTTAGCGCAAGGAAGCAATACAATATCAGCAATACCCGGCAGGAAAATAACAGAAACATGGCGAATTATCAGACAAATTACTGGTATACATAAGGAGTGATTCTTATTAAAGACGTAGTTATTGTAGCCGGCACCCGTACACCCATAGGAGATTTTGGCGGCTCTTTACGACCGTTGACGGCGGGCAAGCTGGCTGTCGTCGTGATCAAAGAGGTGCTGAAGCGCTCCGGGGTCAACCCGGCGGAAATCGATGATGTGATTCTGGGTTGCTGTGCGCAAACCAGCGATGAACCCAACGTTGGACGCACTGCGGCGCTGATGGCCGGGCTGCCGGACAGCGTCACCGGCATGACCATCCAGCGGCAGTGCGCGTCGGGCCTGCAGGCCATCATCTGCGGTTACCAGCAGATTGTCACCGGGGACTCGGAAATTGTCCTGGCCGGCGGCACCGAAAGCATGAGCAACGTGCCTTACGTGCTTAAAGGCGCCCGCTGGGGCATGCGCCTGCAGCACGGGGAATTCACCGACGCCCTGTGGGAAACCCTCACCGACCCCATACACAAAATATTAATGGGGGAAACGGCCGAGCGGCTGGCGGACAAGTACGGCATTAGCCGTGAAGAACAGGACCTGGTGGCCTACCGCAGCCACAAAAACGCCGTTAACGCCATTGAAAAGGGCTACTTTGCCCGGGAAATCGTACCGGTGCCCGTGCCACAGCGCAAGGGAGAGCCAATTTTGGTGGACCGGGACGAGCACCCCCGGCCGGACATCTCCCTGGAAAAACTGGCCAAGCTACGCCCGGCCTTTCGCAAAAACGGCACAGTTACCGCCGGCAACGCATCCGGCCTGAATGACGCCGCCGCCGCGGTGTTGCTCATGTCGCTGGAAAAAGCGCAACAGCTGGGGCTTAAACCGCTGGCCCGCATCGTGAGCTTTGCCAGGGCCGGTGTGGAACCCGATCTCATGGGTTATGGCCCCGTGCCCGCCATTAAAAAAGCCCTCCAGCGGGCCGGGTTAACACTGGCCGATATGGACTTGATCGAGCTGAACGAAGCTTTTGCCGCCCAGTACCTGGCTTGCGAAAAGTTACTGGACTTAAACCGCGACATCGTCAACGTCAACGGCAGCGGCATCAGCCTGGGTCACCCGGTTGGCTGCACGGGTACCCGCATCGTGGTCACCTTGATGCACGAAATGGAAAGGCGCAACGCCCGTTACGGCCTGGCGTCGCTATGCGTGGGCGGCGGCATGGGCGTGGCAATGATTATAGAACGGGAGACCACTTCGGGTTAAATTTATGCCACTGCCAGGAATTGAACAAAATTAATGGAAGTCTTAAAGAAAGCAATGGCGGGGGTTTAAATACCGGTGAAAATTCTTGGCATTGTGGGAAGCAGAAGAAAAAAAGGCAACACTTCTGTACTGGTTCAAGAAGCTCTTGGCGCAGCAGAAAAAGAAGGCGCAAAAACAAAATTAATTTTTCTCGGCGATTATTCCATAAAAGATTGCAGGGGCTGTGAAGGGTGTAAAGATACTTATAAGTGCGTAATTAACGATGACATGCAAAAAATATATCCTCTTCTTTTGGAGGCGGACGGGATTATTTTAGGCTCACCCACCTACTTCTATAATGTGACAGCCAGCGTGAAAGTTTTTATCGACAGGTGCTATTGCTTTGAAGTATTCGCAGAAGACGACCGTTCTTGCTGGTTGAGCATTAATGAAGCACTGGGAGGCAAATATGCCGCTGTAATAGCAATTTGCGAGCAGCAAGACGAAACAGACATGGGTTTTACCCCCGAAGCAATGTCCAAGCCGCTGGAAGCCCTGGGGTACAGGGTGGTTGATACAGTCAAGGTTTTTAAACTATTTAAAGCCGGCGAAGCTTTAAAAGACATCAATGCACTGGAGCGCTCCAGAAAAGCCGGCCGGAGGCTGGTTAGAACAATAAAACTCAGAAAAGACATCGAGACCAAGATCAAACACAAAAAGGACGGTTGCTTGTTTGAATAAAGCAACCGTCCTTTTTATTTACCCGCTATGGCAACACAAACTGGTTAAATTAAAACAGTTATCACCGTTTAACACTTACCCCGTAGTATGCCGGTGGTTTTCCTGGGGTCTTCCTCGTCCTTTGTTTCCAGCCGCAGCAAGCCGTAGGCGATACTGTCCACCAGCGCCTGCCAGCTGGCCTCGATGATGTTGGCGCTGACGCCCACCGTACCCCAGGAGCAATGGCCGTCGCCGGTTTCCACCAGCACCCGCACCTGCGCCCCGGTGCCGTCCTTGCCGTCCAGCACCCGCACCTTGTAGTCCGCCAGTTGCATTTTGCTGATTTCCGGGTAAAATTCTTCCAGCGCCTTGCGCAGCGCGTTGTCCAGCGCGTTCACCGGGCCGTTGCCCTCGGCGGCGGTATGCACCACCCGGCCGCCGACGTTCATTTTGATGATGGCCTCGGAGTGCACGGTGCCGTTCCGCATTTCAATAAGTACCCTTAAATACTCGAGGGAGAACGGTTCCTTGTACCCGTGAAAGGCCTTGCGCAAGCGCAGTTCGAATGAACCCTCGGCACCCTCGAACTGGTAACCCCTGTTTTCCAGCTCTTTCAGTTCCTCCAGCAGCTTGCGGTTTTCTTCCTTCTTCAAGCCAAGTCCCAGGTCCATTTCCATGGACTTGTACAGCAGGTTGCTTACCCCGCTCAACTCTGAAACCAGCACCCGGCGGCGATTACCCACCTTTTCGGGTTCGATATGCTCGTAAGTTTGCGGGTTTTTCAATAGCGCGCTCACGTGCACGCCGGCCTTGTGGGCAAAAGCGCTGCCGCCCACGTACGGTTGATTGTTTACCGGGTGCATGTTGGCCACTTCGCTGACGTACCGGGACAACTCGGTGAGTTCCGCTAGCCTATACTCCGGGATGGTTTCCACCCCGCACTTGAAAGCCAGGTTCGGGATTATAGAGCACAGGTTGGCGTTGCCACAGCGCTCACCGTACCCGTTGATGGTGCCCTGCACTTGCACGGCGCCGGCCTGCACGGCCATCAAAGAGTTGGCCACAGCCAACTCGCCGTCATTGTGGCAGTGAATACCCAGGGGTACGTCAATTTCCCGGGCCACGGTAGAGACAATTTCATATATTTCACCGGGCAGCCGCCCGCCGTTGGTGTCGCAAAGGATAACCCTGCCGGCGCCGCCCTCGACGGCAGCGCGTACCGTGGACATGGCGTACCCGGGGTTGGCCTTGTACCCGTCGAAAAAATGCTCGGCGTCGTAGAAAACATCCATGCCTTGCTGCTTCAGGTAGGCAACCGATTCCCTGATCATGCGCAGGTTTTCCTCCAAGGTGGTCTGCAGGGCATGTTCCACGTGAAAGTCCCACGACTTGCCGAATATGGTAGCCACCGGCGCTCCGGACAATACAATCTGCCTCAGGTTTTCATCCTGCTCGGCCGGTATGCCCGGCTTCCTGGTGCTGCCAAAGGCCGCTATGCGCGCGTTCTTCAACCGTTGCTCCTTAATCAGCTCAAAAAAGGCCATGTCCTTGGGGTTGGAGCCCGGCCAGCCCCCCTCGATGTAATGAAAGCCCATCTCGTCCAGGCGAAGGGCGATTTTCACCTTGTCCTTGGCGGAAAAAGAAATGCCCTCACCCTGAGCCCCGTCTCGCAGGGTGGTATCATATATTTCAACTCTCGGCACTTTACCCCCCCCTTGGTGCCAGGTGTTGAAATGTGATTTGTTGCGATTCTGTTCCATAATTTTCTATCTGGTTTGCAACCGCCGGGATACGTAATTAATCAGCCCCCCGGCGGCAATAATTTGCTGCATGAATTCCGGCACCGGGGTGGCCCGGTATTCTTCGTTGCGGGTCAAGTTTTTTATTACACCCTTACCCGGGTCCACCGCCACTTCGTCCCCTTCGCTGATGGCATCCGCCGCTTCGGGCGATTCGAATATGGGCAGGCCGATGTTGAAAGCATTGCGGTAAAAGATCCGGGCGAAAGACTTGGCAATAACACAGCTGACGCCCGCGGCTTTAATGGCAATGGGGGCGTGTTCGCGGGAGCTGCCGCAGCCGAAGTTCTTGCCGGCCACAATGATGTCGCCTGGTTTCACCTTTTGGGGAAACTCGGGGTCGGCGTCCTCCATACAGTGTTTGGCCAGTTCCGCCGGGTCCGACGTATTCAGGTAACGAGCCGGAATAATGGCGTCGGTGTCAATGTCGGCGCCGAATTTCCATGCTTTGCCTTGCAGTATCATTTACTCCACCTCCCAGGGTGCGGCTATGCGGCCCAGCACCGCCGATGCGGCCGCCACCGCCGGGCCTGCCAGGTAAACTTCGCTCTCGGGATGGCCCATGCGGCCCACAAAATTGCGGTTGGTGGTGGCCAGGCAGCGCTCTCCCTTGGCCAGAATACCCATATACCCGCCCAGGCAGGGCCCGCATGTGGGTGTGCTAACCACCGCGCCTGCTTCGATAAACAGCTCAATAATTCCTTCTTTGAGGGCCTGCCGGTATATTTCCTGAGTGCCGGGAATGACAATCAAGCGAATATTGTCGTTTACCCTCTTCCCTTTCAGCACCGCGGCGGCTTCCCGCAGGTCGTCCATGCGGCCGTTGGTACAAGAACCGATGACCACCTGGTCAATGGTTACACCCGCAGCCTCGCTTACCGGGCGCGTGTTTTCAGGCAGGTGGGGGAAAGCCACCTGTGGTTCTAGCTTGCTCACGTCCCACTCGTACACACTGGCATACCGGGCACCGGGGTCACTGCTGTAGAAGGTATAGTCGCGCTTGGCCCGGCCTTCCACGTAGCGGCGAGTCACGTCGTCGGGAGGCACAATGCCGTTTTTGGCGCCGGCTTCCACCGCCATGTTGGCCATGGTCAACCGCCCGTCGATACCCAGCCGTTCCACCGCCGGCCCGGTGAATTCCATGGCCATGTACAGGGCGCCGTCCACCCCGATTTGGCCGATGGTATAAAGGATCAGGTCCTTGCCGCCCACCCAGCGGGGCAGCTCGCCGTGATACACAAACTTGATGCTTTCAGGCACCTTGAGCCAGGTTTCACCCAGGGCCATGGCAGCGGCCAGGTCGGTGCTGCCCACCCCGGTGGAAAAGGCGCCCAGCCCGCCGTAAGTGCAGGTGTGGCTGTCGGCACCGATCACCAGGTCGCCCGGTCCCACCAGGCCCTGTTCGGGCAGCAGGCAGTGTTCGATACCCATGCGGCCCACCTCGAAGTAGTTGGTCAGGTTGTGCTTGCGGGCGAATTCTCTAAGCACGAGGGCCTGTTCCGCGGACTTGATGTCCTTGTTGGGCACGAAGTGATCGGGCACCAGCACCACCCTGTCCCGGTCCCACACTGTTTCCACGCCGATGCGCTCGAATTCGCGGATGGCCACCGGAGCGGTGATGTCGTTGCCCAGAGCCAGGTCCACTTTTACGTTGACCAGTTGACCCGGCTCCACGGCGTCCAGCCCGGCATGGGCGGCAAGTATTTTTTCAGTTATAGTCATGGGCATGCTGCGTTCACCTCGTTTTTTTAGTGGTCGGTAGCCAGGAGTCGTTCACTCCGCCGGTTTCCCGTTTTTCTTTTCGTAAATCATCTTGTTTACAGCGTTAACGTATGCCCGGGCGCTAGCCTCCAGCACGTCGGTGCTGATACCCCGGCCCATGTAGAGCCTTTTGCTGTTGTTTTCAGCTATCTTCAGGGTCACCTCGCCCAAAGCGTCCTTGCCGGCGGTGATGGCGCTGATGCCCCAGGTGGCCAGCCGGCAGTTATAACCGGTGATTTTGTCCACGGCCTTACAGATGGCATCCACCGGTCCGTTGCCGCAGGCTGCCTCCTCCAGCAGTTCCTCGCCCCGGGTAAGCCCCACCGTAGCAGTGGGTACCACCGTGGTGCCGCTGCTGACGTGCAGGTATGCCAGCTCGTACGTAGCAGGCACCTTGCGGATCTCGTTCTCCACAATGGCTTCTATGTCATGATCGGTAATTTCTTTTTTGCGGTCAGCCAGGTCCTTGAACCGGGCAAAAGCCTTGTTCAGCTCATCCTCGCTAAGGGAAAAACCCAGTTCCACCAGCCGGGAACGGAAAGCGTGCCGGCCGCTGTGCTTGCCCAGCACCAGGTTGCTGTGTGCTATGCCCACCATGGCCGGGTTCATGATCTCGTAAGTGGTGCGTTCTTTCAGTACACCGTCCTGGTGAATGCCCGACTCGTGGGCGAAGGCGTTTTTGCCCACTACAGCCTTGTTGGGCGGAATGATCATGCCGGTGAGCTTGCTGACCATTTTACTGGTACGGTAGATCTCCTCGGTGTTGATGCCGGTTTCCAGCCCGTAGCGGTCCCGCCGGGTGTACAGAGCCATAATCACTTCTTCCAGCGAAGCGTTGCCGGCCCGCTCGCCAATACCGTTGATGGCGCCTTCCACCTGCCTGGCGCCGGCCAGCACCGCCGCCAGCGAGTTGGCCACCGCCATACCCAGGTCATCGTGGCAGTGCACGCTGAGAATTACCTTTTCTATACCATTTACCCGGTTCATGATGGAACGGATGAATTCGGCAAACTCGTCCGGGGTGGCATAGCCCACGGTGTCGGGAATGTTTATGGTTGTGGCACCGGCGCTGATGGCGGCTTCCAAAACCTGGCACAGGAATTCCAGGTCGCTGCGGGACGCGTCCTCGGCGGAAAACTCAACGTCCGATGTGTAACCGCGCGCTCGTTTCACCCCTGCCACCGCCGCTTCGATAACCTGCTCGCGACTCATGCGCAGTTTGTACTTCAGGTGAATGTCCGATGTGGCTATAAAAGTATGGATCCGCGGCTGGTCGGCGTGTTTCAACGCTTCCCAGGCCCGGTCGATGTCAGCGAAGCTGGTGCGGGCCAAGCCGGCCACGGTGACACCGCGCACCTCCCTGGCGATGGTGCTTACTGCCTCAAAATCGCCCTTGGAGGTTATGGGAAAGCCGGCTTCTATTATATCCACGCCCAACCGGGCCAGCTGCCTGGCTATCTCCAGTTTTTCAGTAACATTCAGACTTACCCCGGGGGACTGCTCACCGTCCCGCAGGGTGGTATCGAAAATATAAACCCGGTTGTTCAAGAAAATCTCCTCCGGATATTAGATTGAGTAGTCAGGAGTCAGAAGCTTTTTCATACTTTCTCCTGTCTCCTGACTCCTGTTTTTTAACAATCAATCGCTTCGCTAATGGCTTTGCCCGCCGGTACAATGGGGTTGACGTTTTCACCGGGACTGACAATACAATTGACCAGCACCGCCCCGGGCTGCGCCAGCGCTTCCGGCAGGTACTTATCCACTTCTTCCGCGGTGCGCAGGGTATAGCCCTGTATACCGTACGCCCGGGCCAGGATCTCAAAGTCGGGCATGAACTTTAAGTCCACCGCCATGTAGCGGCTGTCGCAGTAAACCTGCTGCAACTGTCTCACCATGCCCAGGGTATGGTTGTTAATGATAATTATCTTCAAGGGCAATTCCTGTTCCACCGCGGTGGCCAGCTCCTGCATGGTCATCTGGATCCCGCCGTCTCCCACCACCAGGATCACCTGCCGCCCGGGCACGCCTATCTGGGCGCCCACCGCCGCCGGAAGGCCGAATCCCATGGTGCCCAGTCCCCCGGATGAAATCAGGGACCCGGGCTGCTTAAAGCGGTAATACTGGGCCACCCACATCTGGTGCTGACCTACGTCGGTGACCACAATGGAATCTCCCCGGGTTATCTCGTTCAGCTTCTCAATCACGTACTGCGGTTTCAGTTCCCCGTCATCGTTTTGTTGATACCGGAGCGGGTACTGTTCTTTCCAAGCCTGTACCTGCTTTAGCCAGCTAGTGTCTTCACGTTTTTCCAGCCTGGCCAGCAAATCTTTGAGTACCAGTTTCACATCGCCCACGATGGGCACGTGCACCCGCACGTTTTTACCTATTTCCGCCGGGTCTATGTCCACGTGTATAACCGCGGCGTTGGGCGCAAACTCGGTGATTTTACCGGTGACCCGGTCGTCAAACCTGGCACCCAGGGCAATTAACAAGTCGCAGTTAGTCACCGCCAGGTTGGCAGCCCGGGTACCGTGTAGCCCCAGCATTCCCAGGAACAGCGGGTGATCGCCGGGAAAACCCGAAAGGCCCATAAAAGTGTTGGTCACCGGGGCGTTGATGGTCTCGGCCAGCGCCAAAAGCTCCTTGCCGGCCCTGCTGTTCAGAATACCGCCCCCGGCATAGATAACCGGCTTTTCAGACCTGGCAATCAGCCGGGCTGCCTCGGCAATCTTGTTCGGGTGCCCCTTGTAAGTAGGCTTGTAACCCCGCAACTGCACCTCCCTCGGGTACTGAAACCTGATTACCGTTTCGGCCACGTCCTTGGGCAGATCAATCAAAACCGGCCCGGGCCGCCCGGTTGACGCAATGTGGAAAGCGTTTTTAATAATCCTGGGCAGCTGGCTGGCGTCCTTGACCAGGTAATTGTGCTTGGTGATCGGCATGGTAATGCCGGTAATGTCCACTTCCTGGAATGAGTCGGTGCCCACCTGGCTGGTGGGTACCTGGCCGGTGATAAGAACCAGGGGCACGGAGTCCATGTACGCGTTGGCGATACCTGTAACCAGGTTGGTGGCTCCGGGGCCCGATGTGGCCATAACCACTCCCACCCGGCCGGTTGCCCTGGCATACCCGTCCGCCGCGTGCACCGCCCCCTGCTCGTGCCGTACCAGCACGTGCTTGATGGGTGAGTGGTACAGCGCATCGTATACCGGCAGGATAGCCCCGCCGGGGTATCCGAATATCACTTCCACTTGTTCTTTTTCCAGGCACTTCACCAGGGCTTCGGCAGCAGTAATTTCCATGGCGAGTCCCCCTCTTTTTCCCTACTCCTTCTTCAACCAAGGCATCATTTTACGCAGTTCGGCACCCACTTGTTCGATGGGATGCTCCCGCTCCCGCTTGCGCACGGCGTTGAACACCGGGCGATTGGCCTTATTTTCCAGTATCCATTCCTTGGCGAATTTGCCGTCCTGGATCTCGGCCAGCACAGCACGCATTTCTTTCCGCACGTTCTCGTTGATGATGCGCGGGCCCACCATGTAATCACCGAACTCGGCGGTGTTGCTGATGGAGTAACGCATAAAGCTCAGGCCGCCCTCGTTGATCAGGTCGACGATCAATTTCAACTCGTGCAGGCATTCGAAGTAAGCCATTTCCGGCGCGTAACCCGCTTCCACCAGGGTCTCAAACCCGGCCTTGATCAGCTCGCTTACGCCGCCACACAACACGCACTGCTCGCCAAACAAGTCGGTCTCCGTCTCCTCGGCGAAAGTGGTTTCAAAAACACCAGCCCTGGTGCAACCAATACCCTTGGCGTAGGCCATGGCGATATCCCGCGCCCGGCCGGTGTAGTCCTGGTGCACGGCTATCAGACCCGGCACCCCCTGGCCGTCCACGTACATCCGGCGCACCAGGTGCCCGGGGCTCTTGGGTGCCACCAGGAACACGTCCACGTTTTCAGGCGGCACGATCTGGCCGTAGTGAATATTGAAACCGTGGCTGAACATCAGCGCCTTGCCCTCGGACAGGTAGGGTTCGATTTCCACGGCGTAAACCTGCGCCTGCAACTCGTCCGGCAGTAGGATCTGGATGATGTCCGCCCGGCTGGCCGCCTCGGCCACCGTATATACTTCAAAACCGTCGGCCTGGGCCTTGGCCACGCTGGCGCTGTCCTTGCGCAGCCCCACAATAACGTCCAGCCCGCTGTCCTTCAGGTTCTGGGCCTGGGCATGCCCCTGGCTGCCGTAACCCATGATGGCAATTCTCTTACCTTTTAATACCGCCAGGTCGGCGTCGTGATCATAAAAAACCTTGACCATTGTTATTCCTCCCTTTTTTGTAGAAGAAGTCAGGAGTCAGAATCTTAAAGTATTCAGAATTCAGGAGTCAGAATTCAGAATGCCTTTGGCAAATACTTTAAGTTTATTTGAAAGTCGTTGCCATAATCGTCCGAACAATAAGTACCGGTTATTTTATGTTATATCGCGTAATAATTGAGTAGTACCGGAAGCCGTTTCCCATTCTGACTACTGGCTTCTGACTCCTGGCTACTGGCTACTGACTCCTGTCTCCTGACTCCTTGTTTTATTACTCCTGACTCCTGCTATTATTCCGACTCCTGTTTTCTGGTTCCCGGCTCTTGCTCCTGTATCCCGGTATACCTGGAACCCCTAAGCATGGCAATCTTGCCGGTACGAACCAGTTCCTTGATGCCGTAAGGCCGCAGCGATTCTTCGAAAGCGTTTATCTTGCCCTCGTCACCTGTACATTCCAAAGTGATGGACTTGCTGCCTAGGTCCACGATGCGGGCCCGGAAGATGTCGGCAATCTGCATGATCTCGCCGCGCTGGGAGGGAGTGGCACTGACCTTGATCAACACCAGCTCCCGGTCAACGTAGCGCTCCGTGGTGACGTCGCTGATCTTGATCACATCCACCAGCTTGTGCAGTTGCTTGGTCACCTGTTCCAGCACCCGCTGGTCTCCTTCCACCACAATAGTCATGCGGGAAACCTCGGGGTTTTCGGTACGCCCCACAGCCAGGCTGTCAATATTATAACCGCGCCGGCTGAAAAGGCCCGCCACCCGGGCCAGAACGCCGGGGTTGTTTTCCACTAGAACCGCCAGGGTATGTCGCATACTTTTTACCCTCCTATCCCAGCATCTTGCTCAAGGGTTCGCCTGGTGGAACCATGGGCAGCACATTCTCTTCCCTATCGATAACGAAATCGATCATTACCGGCCCCGGCACCCGCAGGGCCTCCTCCAGCGCCGGTCGTATCTCCGACCTTTTGGTCACCCGTATGCCGGTGGCGCCGTACGCCTCGGCCAGCTTGACAAAGTCCGGGTTGACCAGCTCGGTGTATGAATAGCGACGGTTGAAAAACAGCTCCTGCCACTGGCGTACCATGCCCAGGTATCCGTTGTTCAGGATGGCAACCTTCACCGGCAGGTTGTAATTGACCGCCGTTTGCATCTCCTGAATATTCATCTGGATACTGCCGTCACCGGCGATGTCTATCACAGTCTCGTCCGGGCAGGCCACCTGCACCCCTATGGCCGCGGGAAGCCCAAACCCCATGGTCCCCAGGCCCCCGGATGATATAAACGTACGGGGCCGGGTGTATGTGTAATAATGGGCGGCCCACATCTGGTTCTGCCCCACTTCGGTGGTAATCCGGGCCTTGCCCCCGGTTACATTGTATATTTCCTGGATCACTTCCTGGGGTTTCACCCGTCCGTTTTCTTCAAATTGAATGGGGTATTCCTTTTTCCACTTCATAATGGTATCCCGCCAGCGCGATTCCAGCCTGGGCTGCAGCTCTTCCAGTATCTTGCGCAGGGCGACGCGCACGTCCCCCACCACCGGGATATCCACGCCCACATTCTTACCTATTTCCGCGGGATCTATGTCAATATGAATCACAGTGGCGTTGGGGGCAAATTCTTCCAGCTTGCCGGTAACCCGGTCGTCAAACCGCACTCCCACGCCAATCAGCAGGTCGCAATCACAAACGGCGTAATTGGCGTACTTGCTGCCATGCATTCCTAGCATACCCACGGACAGCGGGTGGTTGCCCGGAAAACCGCCCAGGCCCATCAGGGTGGTTGCCACCGGGACAAGCATGGTTTCCGCCAGGCGCAACAATTCCTCGTGGGCTCCGGCGTTTACCACGCCGCCCCCGGCATAAATAACGGGCCGCTCGGATTCCTCAATTGCCCGGACGGCCCTGGCCACCTGCGCTGGATCCGGTTCGATTCTGAGCCGGTAACCCGGCAGGTTCACCGGTCCGGGATCTTCATATTCCGTTTTGCCCTCGGAAACGTCCTTGGGGATATCGATGAGCACGGGGCCGGGACGGCCGGTTTGAGCGATGTAAAATGCCTCGCGAATGGTTCTGGCCAGTTCCCGGACGTCCTTGACAATGTAATTATGCTTGGTTACGGGAAGCGTAATGCCCGTAATATCCGCCTCCTGGAAGGAATCCCTCCCCAGCATGGTGGTCGGCACCTGCCCGGTAATGGCGACCATGGGTACCGAGTCCATGTAAGCGTTGGCAATGCCGGTAACCAGGTTGGTGGCCCCGGGGCCCGAAGTTGCCAGGCATACCCCCGGCTTACCCGAAGCCCGGGCGTACCCGTCTGCAGCGTGGGCGGCTCCCTGCTCGTGACGGGTCAGGATGTGGCGAATGTCCGCGTCGTATAGCACGTCATATATGGGTAGAACCGCGCCACCGGGGTAACCGAAAATGGTATCCACACCTTCGGATTTGAGACAATCAATCAGGATTTGCGCCCCGGTTTTGATCATCACCATTCACCTCCGTAGGTAAAATCAAGCAGTCAGGAGTCTATAGTCAGTAGTCAGTAGTCAGGAGTCAGAATTCAGAATGCTTTTAGCCAATACTTCAAATTCATATGCAGGTTGTTGCCATTAGCGTCGTAATTATCAAACAGTACCGGGAACAGTTTCTTCTGACTCCTGTCTCCTGACTCCTTCCCTTTATAAACACCCTCCTGTGCCGGCCAAAGAAACTCTTTCCGCTACCCGGCACCAGCTTGTTGAAAAACCGTTCTCTATTCTGACTCCTGACTACTGTCTCCTGACACCTTCCCTTTAAACACCGCTCCGGTGCCGGCGGAAGTAACCATACCGGCGTAGCGGGCCAGGTAGCCTTTGGTTACTCTCGGCGCGGGTTTTTGCCACTGCGCCAGCCGCGCGGCCAGTTCATCCTCGCTAAGTAGAACATTGAGCTTGTTTTCGGGAATGTTTATTTCAATCATGTCGCCGTCGCGCAGGGCGGCTATGGGGCCTCCCTCGGCGGCCTCGGGGGTGATGTGCCCAATGGACGCGCCCCGGGTGGCACCACTGAAGCGCCCGTCGGTAATCAGCGCCACGTCTTTATCTAGCCCCAGGCCCATCACGGTGGCGGTGGGAGTGAGCATTTCCCTCATCCCCGGCCCGCCTTTCGGGCCCTCGTAACGAATAACGATGACGTCACCTTTATTAATCTGGCCGCCGTTGATGGCAGCCACGGCCTCTTCCTCGGAATTGTAAACCCGGGCCGGGCCGGTATGTTTAAGCATTTCCGGCGCCACCCCGGCCTTTTTCACCACGGCGCCGCCGGGGGCCAGGTTGCCGTACAGGATGGCTATACCGCCGGAAGAACTGTAGGGGTCCTGCACGCTGCGAATCACGTCCCGCCGCTTGACAACAGCACCAGCCACGTTTTCACCCAGGGTCTTGCCGGTGACGGTTACGGCGCTGCCGTCCAGCAGGCCGGCGTCCAGCAGCTCCTTCAACACGGCGGAAACTCCCCCGGCCTCGTTCAGGTCCTGCATGAAGTGCGGGCCCATGGGGCTTAACTTGCAGAGGTTCGGCGTTTTTTCGCTTACCTGGTTGATGCTGTCAAGTTCAATTTTAACCCCGGCCTCGGCGGCAATGGCGGGCAGGTGCAGCACCGTGTTGGTGGAGCAGCCCAGGGCCATATCCAGAGCCAGGCCGTTGGCGAAAGCCTTTTCGGTCATGATATCGGAAGGGCGCAAGTTTTCCCGCACCATGTCCACCACCCGCCTGCCGCTGATTTTCGCCAGGCGCCGGCGGGCCGCGGAAACCGCGGGCAGGGTGCCGTTGCCGGGCAGGGCCATGCCCAGGGCCTCGGTAAGGCAGTTCATGGAATTGGCGGTGAACATTCCGGCGCATGAACCGCAGCCGGGACACACGGATTCTTCCACCTCGGCCAGATCGGCCTCGGTCATTTTACCGGCCCGCACCGCTCCCACAGCTTCGAATATGTTGCTCAGCGACAGGTCCCGGCCATTCAACCGGCCGGCCAGCATGGGCCCACCGCTGACCACGATGGCGGGTATGTTAAGCCGGGCCGCGGCCATGAGCATGCCGGGCACAATCTTGTCACAGGCCGTCACCAGCACCAGCCCGTCGAATGGATGGGCCATGCTCATCACTTCCACCGAGTCGGCGATGAGCTCGCGGCTGGCCAGGGAATACTTCATCCCGGCGTGGTTCATGGCGATGCCGTCGCACACCGCGATGGTGGGAAACTCCAGCGGGGTGCCGCCGTTCATACGGATACCGGCCTTGACGGCTTCGGTAATTTCCCGCAAGTGCATGTGGCCGGGCACTATTTCGTTAAAGGAGTTGGCCACCCCAATGATGGGCTGTTCCAGCTCCTGGTCGGTCATACCCAGGGCTTTAAAAAGCGAGCGGTGGGGAGCTTTTTCCAGCCCCTTTTTCATGGCGTCGCTGCGCATTATTGGTTTCCTCCTTGCTGTTGCTTTACTTCTAAAATGATAGTGATTTCTATTTTAAAAGCTTGTTGTGTTTCTCTGGTAGGTAGGAGTCAGAATTCAGGAGCCGGAATCCTAAAGTATTTCAGAAGTCAGAATTCAGAATGCCTTTGGCAAATACTTTAAGTTTTTATTCTGACTCCTGGCTACTGGCTCCTGACTCCTTCTTACCCCCTGACTCCTGACTACTACTCTTCAAAGATCATCGGGCCGTCCACCTTGGTCAGCTCGCGGAAGTCGCGGAGTAATTCCCTGAACACGGGGCCCGGCTTGCCGTTGCCGATTACCCTGCCATCCACCTTCACTGCGGGGATGAGCTCGGCGGCCGTGCCGGTGAGGAAGCACTCGTCGGCGTTGAATACATCGTGGCGGGTGAACAATATTTCCTCCACTTCAATGCCCCGTTTCCGGGCCAGGTCTATCACCACGTTACGGGTTACCCCCTCCAGCAGTCCTACGTGGATAGGCGGTGTGATCAGTTTGCCGTTTTTCACCAGGAATATGTTATCGCCGGTGGCCTCGGCCACGTAGCCTTCCTGGTTTAGCATGATGGCTTCGGGCACGCCGGCCAGGTTGGCCTCGATCTTGGCGTATATGTTATTAAGGTAGTTAAGCGATTTTACCCTCGGGTTGCAGCCCTCGGGAATATTACGGCGCGTGGCCACAGTAATCATTTCCAGGCCCTGCTCGTAAAGTTCCTCCGGGTAAAGCTGGATGGACGCCGCAATGCAAAACATTGTGGGACGGTTGCACTTGCGGGGGTCCAGCCCCAGGTCGCCCTTGCCCCGGGTCACCACCAGTCGTATGTACGCGTCCCGCAGGTTGTTGCGGCGAAGTGTCTCCAGCACCACTTCCTGCATTTCCTCCATGGTCAGGGGAATCTCCAGGGCGAGCGTGCGGGCGGACTCGTACAGCCGCACCAAGTGTTCCCGTAATTTAAACACCCGGTTGTGATAAGCCCGGATACCTTCAAAGATGCCGTCACCGTAAAGAAGACCGTGATCGAACACTGAAACAACTGCTTCTTCCTCGGGTACGTATTCTCCGTTCAGGTAAATAATAAGCCCCATTGTCCTGTCCTCCTATAAAAATTTCGGAATTTGAAATAAAATAAGACCCGGCTGATATTTTCCAAGAGAGGAACCTATCCGCTTGGGTCTTTTATCCCCACGGTGTAACCCCGGGGAAACCTTCTTCCCGGCGGCCTGTACCGCTCGGTCCAGTCCCTCTATAGAGGCGGAACCCTAGGTACACTCCCATCTCCCAAAACTTTCACGCGGCGCCCGAAAGCCCGGCCGGTCAAGCCAAACCAACACCACACCGGTTTTACCGGAGCCCGCTCGTGCAAAACCATATAAAACTTGAAACCTCCCGTCCCCGGCGGGGATCACCCACCAGGGACGGGAGGTATAAAACCTCTCGCGGTACCACCCTGTTTGCTCCCGCCTAATCGCGGAAAGCCACTCGGTGTGTCATTATGACACTGCGGCGGTAACGGGCCGCTGGCCGTCCCGGCTTAATGGGCATGTGGCTGTTCAGCCGGGCGGTTCCGGGGCGATGTCCTACCTGCACCGGCGCCGGTTTCCAGCTACCCCGGCTCTCTGGGGCTCGGCTTGCCAGGTATTGCTCCCCATCATAACCATTGCGCAAATAAAACTTACATGAAAGTATACAGCATTTATGCGGCAAAGGTCAACACTTTTTATTAATTTTAGGAGCCAGGAGTCAGTAGCCAGGAGCCAGAATAGGAAGCGGCTCCCGGTACTGTTTGATTCTGAATTCTGACTCCTGACTCCTGGCTACTTCAAAATAAACTGCATCCCCACCGTGCCGGCGCCCAAAACGGCTCCCAGCAAAGCGCCCAGCCAGGTAATGGCCACCAATTCCCGCCGCACGATGCCCAGCACCAGTTCCTCCACCTGCAACTCGTCCAGTTCCTCCACCTGCCGCCGCACCATGCCGGTTACATCGAAAAACTGCAGCAAAGGCTGAATATATGCCCTGACCGCGTAACGGTAAAAACGCAGCGCAATTTCGCCGGGTTGTTCCCCAAGCCCGGGCCGGAGCAACTCCAGCAGCCGGTTCAGGGGCGCGTTCCAAAGCCCGTCCGCCGCCCGGCCGGCCAGGTTATCCAGCAGGCGACGGCCCTCTTCCCGCCCGGCCAGACTCGCCAGCCACCCGTCAACTATATTTTCCGCTTTTTCCACCAGCGCCCCCCCGTCCAGGTTCAACAGCTCAATCCAGGTACTCTGGCTGTTTGCTACCAGGAATTCTTCCAGGGCATCCCAAAACGCTTCCACAGCTTCCGGGCGGCTCAATCTATCCAGCAACCAGGCAGCAATCTCGGTGGCTTTTTCCCACCTGGCAGTGTCATCCAGGGACGCAGTGATCTCCGCCATGCTTTTGTCCAGCGCTTCGTCCGCCAGGATGTGCAGCCGTTCCTCAATGGCGGCGCGGTTGTGGTCACCGGCCAGGAATGCAGCAATCTCTCTGGTCAAACGCTGCACCATGACACCGGAGCCGGAACCCGCCAGCTGGAAAAAGCCACCAAGTATTCTTTTCAACGGGGTTCCCTCGAAAAAATTATCAATGCGGTTTTGCATCGCCCGGCGGGCGCCGGGGGAATTGAGGTACTGTGCCAGGGCGGATATCAACCCCGGGGTTTGGTCGGTAATAAACCGGTGAATCCCTTCGCGTACCGCCCGGGGCAAGTAATCGCCCACCTTTTCCGGGCTTCTCAAAAAGCTTTCAATCCTTTGTGCCAGGCAGTCCCGCAGTTCCTCCTTCATATCCTCCCGGGCCAGCATTCCGGCGAGTAGCCCACCCAGGGCGTCCTTTAACGCGGCAAACCGGCGCGATTCAACGGTTTTTCCCACCGGGCGGTCCAGCAGGTCGCGCGCCACGCCGGCCACAAACCGGGCCAGTGGACGGCGCGTTTCGTCACTGCGCAAGAGTTCCGCGGCTGCACGCGACAATGCGCGGGCCAGTTCATCCCGCACGCCGCCGTGAACACCGCCGCTCGATCCGGGGGTTCCTTCCACAGTCTTATCAACGGTGGTTCCCGCCTTGCCGGTTCTGGTCAAAGCGCTCTCGCCCGTCAGCCTGTGAAGTGTTATGCAGGCGCCGCCGGGGTTGCCCGCCGGCCTTTCTGGCTCCATTGCAACGCCGGCACCGTTGCCACCCAGCAGTTCCCCCAGCGTAACGCCCTTGTCCACCAGTTCCTCCAGCCACTTTTCCAACCCCCGGCGGACCTGCTGTTCCACTTCCGGCCGCAGCAAGTGCCGCGCCACGTTATCGCCGGTGAGCAGCATGCCGCCCACCACTTTGCCAATACCCCCGGCCAAGCGCTTTTTACCCCGGGGGATCACCCCCGGCGTGAAAGGCACGTGAATTCCCAGAACCCTAACCTCGCGCCTGGGCCGGAATAACATCCGTATGGCAATCCAGTTGGTCACGTATCCAATCACGGTCCCCGCGAATACCGTCAGGACCGCCTGCTGCCAGTTCATGATTCGATCTTCCCCTTCCCCGGCAAAGCCCCGTCGTGGGATTTCTTGCAATACTATAATACTATAAATACAAGTATCATTTTGCTGTTCAAAATATTAGCCTCACCGGTTTGTTTCAAAATAACCATATTATGAGCGCCGTCCCCCGGAAACAGACAGGGGCATATTCGTGTACTGTTGTCGCTGCGCCTTTGAAAAGAAGGGGTGCGCGTGTTCCCTTGTGGATATCGAGCATTGGTTTAAATTAATATTGTCAGCTAGTTGACAAATATAAAACAGAGTAATAAGATTTATGATAAGTGGTACGTACGTCACTATATAATTATGTAGTGATATGCTAACCAATGAAACCCATATTTATTGCAAAGCCGGGTTGAACAACTACAACCAATTGGCGTCGCATCTCAGCATAAATGTGAATTATAGCACTTTCACAAATAAATCCCGGGGAAAAAATGCGGGTGTTTGGCTGTATAGCCGGTTATATAAACGTGTTACCAGAGCCAAGCCAAAATGGGATAAAGGAGGTGTTGTCGGCCGGCAATTTTATTCCATTACAGCAATAATTTGTATCTTGTAGCAAAATAACAAATATGGAAGGTGTTGTTAATTATGGGCGCAGTAATTAGAAGCATGGGTAATTTTTTCTCGCTCATCGTGCAAAGATTTCTGCCTGATGCTTTTATATTCTGTTTGCTGCTCACGTTCGTAGCTATGATTGGCGGCATATTTTTGGGTGGCAAGACCCCCTTGGAAATCTGCAAGTTTTGGGGCGAGGGGTTTTGGGGGATGCTTACATTTTCAATGCAGTCCTCAATGGCTCTAATGACCGGTTTCGCCCTTTCCTCTGCGCCTCTCTTCAGGAGGGGGTTGGCTAAAATCGCTGGCCTGCCGAAAAATTTCGGACAAGCTGTACTGCTTGCCACGGCGGGTTCTTTCCTATTATGGTACTTTCACTGGGGAGTTGGCGCTGTCGCCACCGGCCTCCTCTGCAGGGAAATTACACGGCAAATGGCCAAAAAAGGCGTTAAACTGCATTACCCACTTTTAGTGGCTTCTTCTTATATCGGTTCCGGCACCTGGCACCTGGGCATATCCGGGGCCAGCCAGCTGTTACTGGCTACAAAAGGTCATTTTCTGGAAGACCTGGTAGGCATAATACCCGTTTCCGAAACAATTTACGCACCCTCTACCCTAATTATGTCAATTGCCCTGCTCATTGTTATCCCTATTATAACCTACTACATGATTCCGGATGAAAAGGACTTCAAGGAACCCCCGGCTTCACTCATTGAAATGATGGAAAAAGAGGCAGAGGCTGAAAGAAACATGCAACACAGCAGCAGTAAAAACCTGGCGGAAATACTGAACAACTCGGTACTGGTTTCTGTGCTTGCCGGAGCTGTCGGCTTGGTTTTTCTCTATTACTGGTTCGTCAAGTGGGGCGGCGCCTTTGATTTGAACATTTTCATATTTATCATGCTGGTGTTGAGCATAATCTTGCACTACAGGCCCGCAAGCTTTTTTAATTGCATGAAGGAAGGCGCACGGGTGGCCGCGCCGATTTTCCTGCAATTTCAGTTTTACGGCGGGATTATGGGAATTATGGTAAGTTCAGGCCTGGTTGTCATCATAGCCAACTGGTTTACCAATATCGCCACACCCTTTACCTTTTCCTGGCTTTCGTACATTGCCGCCGGTATAGTGAATATGTTTGTTCCCTCCGGCGGAGGGCAGTGGACCGTGCAGGGCGAAATTATTATGAGGTCGGCTTTGGAATTGGGAGTTTCCCCCGCTCAAGCCGTAACCGCATTTGCCTGCGGCGACGGCTGGACAAACTTGATACAGCCGTTCTGGGCCTTGCCGCTGCTTGGTTTTGCCGGGCTGAGCATCCGGGACATCATGGGTTATTCAACAGTGGTTTTTATCTTTGTATTTATCATCATGTCGCTCGGCATATTGTTCTTGCCCTGGTAAAGGTAACGGAGCAAGGCGTTGGTATACAGGTTTTCAGCCATCAACCATTGTTAGGGGGAAGGTACTAATGAGTGGTAGTAACTTAAATTTAAATACCGGGACCGGTAACAACAACGGTAACGGTGCCGTGGGCTGGCAGGAAAAATTGGGGCTGGTTTTCCCCAACCCGGGAACCCTAATTTTTCTGTTGACCGCGGTACTGCTGGCAACAAGCATTTTGCTGACCGGCGTATCGTTCGAGGAAAACATACGGGCATGGGGACAAGGTTTTATCGGGCTGTATCCTTTTTGCATGGAAATTATCCTACTTTTCCTGGCCGGATACGCCCTGGCGGTTACACCGGTTTTCAAGAGATTGATCCGCCCGCTTGCCGAAGCGCCGCAATCCTCCGCGCAAGCGGCAATATACCTGGCAGTGTTTTCCATTATACTGGGCTGGTTCAACTGGGGTTTGGGAATAGTGGGCGGTATTTTGCTGGCTCGTGAAACCGCCAAAAAGCTTAACGCCAAGGGAAAAGACGTAAGCTACCCTTTGCTTATCACCAGCGGTTGCGCGGGCCTGGTGGTCTGGGAATCGGGGCTTTCCGGAATCGTTCCACTGTATTTGGCTGAAACAGGCCACTTCCTGGAGCAGGCTTACGGGGTGCTTCCCATCAGTTCCACGGTACTGACGCCGGCCAACATAATTACTTCTCTGATTCTGCTGGTGGTCATACCTTTAACCTGTTACCTGCTGCATCCCAAGAAAGGGGCGCCCCTCACCGGCGAGCAGCTCGGCGCGGAAGGGCTTGAAACACCAAGCAGCAACAAGTCCAAGCCAAAAGTTTTTGCGGAACGGCTTGAGCGTTCAACGGCAATCAACCTGGTTACGGGTCTGGTAGCTTTGACGTCTGTGATTATGATTTTTGCCGGCGGTGGAAGCTTACATCTTAAAAATTACCTATTTATCATACTGATGCTGGGTATCGCTTTACGCAAAGAGCCCATGGAATACCCCCGTGATTTTAACCACGGCGCAAAATTTGTATGGTTTGCCGCACCCGTCCTGGTCATGTTTGCCGCACTGCACGGCGTTATCGACGTAGCCGGCGGGATTGGGACCGGCATTGCCAACTGGTTGTCCGGGATTTCCTCGGCGGGCAGCTATCCCGTAGCCGCTTTCGCGGTGGCAGCCCTATCCAACCTACTGGTGCCCGTCACCGGTGCCCAGTGGATTTTGGAGGGTGGTTTCATCCTTGGCGGCGCCAGTGCCCTGAGTGCCTCCATACCGGCCACGGTCATGGCTTTTAGCTATGGCGCGGCCTGGGCCAAGCTCGTGCAGGTATTCTTCATCTTAAGCTGGTTTAGTATTACCGAAGTGCGGGTAAGGGAAGTGACGAAGTATTTCAGCATCATTGCGCTGGTTTCACTGGCGGTGTTTCTTGTATCGATAATTTTTATCTGGTAAAAAGGAATGACCGTTTTTACAGGTAATAACGGTATAAGGAGTTGGTATTACCTTTTCTCTCTCTACTTTAATGGAGATATAACAGGGTTGCCCTGTTATATCTCCCGCTTAAGAGAAATTTCATTATCGGTACTAAAATGTAACGGCTAAACTAAATGAATGCTGTTTTGCTTGTGTGGGAAAACAGCAACACGGCCCTTAAGGGAGAATGTATACCTTGCATGTTCTGTCAACATATCTATGCCTGGTAATAGTGCCATTTCTGTGGGGCACAAATATTGTGCTGGGGAAAGTTTTAGTGGGAGATATACCCCCGCTGACCCTTACCGCCGTTCGCTTTACCGTGGCTGCTATTTTGCTGTTGCTCATTCTTAGATGTTTCGATAAAAAAACCGGATCACTGGAAAGAAAACATTACCTGTATCTCGCACTTATGGGGGTTATCGGAATTGCGGGATTCAACGGCTTGCTATATGCCGGTTTGCAGTATACCACTTCAACCAACGGCGCTGTTGTTAACGCGTTATACCCAGCGATAGCGTCCGTGTTATCCACCATTTTTATGAAAGAAAAGCTCAATGGCTATAAACTGGTTGGCTTGGTTTTCTCTTTGAGTGGGGTTGTACTCATTACAATCAACGGTTCCATTGAGGAATTGCTTAAGCTTCACTTCAACCCCGGGGATATCCTGGTTCTGGTGGCCACTACCTGTTGGGCTATATATTCCATAACCGGCCAGTACATCATGAGGGATCTTTCACCCCTTGTCACAACTACTTATAGCATCTTTTTCAGCCTTTGCTTTCTTTATCCCGCCATGTTTCTGGAATTCGGCGGGGGCGCCGGTGTAACCTTTTCGTGGCCGTCCGTGGTTGCAATTATATACCTCGGAGTTATGGCCATAGCAGCCCAGTTTTTATGGAACAAGGGAGTACAAGCAATCGGCTCTCACAGAACGGCCTACTTTTATAATCTTACGCCTGTTTTTACCGCTATAATGGCAAGCCTTTTCCTTAAAGAGCAAATTTGCTGGTTCCATTACACCGGCGGGGCCATGGTTCTTTTCGGGGTTGTGCTGGGATCAATAAAAGATACAAAAACCGGGTCGTGTTCCGGTAAGCCTTGCTGAAAGCGGATTCTTACAGTATCATAATCATATATTCATAATTGTGCCAAAAAACTTAACAATCGGGTAGTAATGTTATTTGGGGGAGTATGCATGCACTTGGATTTTCGCAGTCCTGTTCCGCTTCATGCCCAGTTAAAAGAAATACTTAGAAAAGAGATTGAGCAAGGTAATTACACCGGTAAAATTCCCAGCGAAAGAGAATTGATGGAGCGTTTTTCCGTTAGCCGGACCACCGTGCGAGAAGCCGTATCCGCGCTGGCCCGCGAGGGATTTTTGGAGAAAATTCACGGTAAAGGCACTTTTGTCACCAAGCACAAGGTTAACGAGTGGCTGGGCAACATAAAAAGCTTCACCGAAACTATCAAAAGTATGGGTATGAAACCGGGCATCAAGCTACTGTCCCAGGGAGTTGAGTCCAACCCCGAAATTTGTAAGGTTTTAGGCATTAAGGAATATTATGCAATTGAAAGGCTGCGTTACGCCGACGATGAGCCCGTCGCCATAGAAAAAACCTGCTACCCGCTGGAAATTGGCCTTAAGCTGGCGGAGCACGACCTGAATAAAATAACCCTGTACGAACTTCTCGAATCCATAGATATAATTCTTTACGAAGCCGAACAGAAAATAACCTGCACCATGCCCACCAGAGAAGCTGCCAAGCTTTTGGGAATCTCGCCGTCCGCAAGCATACTGGCTGCGGAGCGCATAACCACAGATCCCCAGGGTAAGATAATCGAGTATTACTACAGCATCTTCCGTGCGGACAAGTATGCTTTTTGCATCAAAATGTCCAGAAAAAACGCCTAGGTATAATGCTACCAATTTAAAAATCAGTTAAGCGATTGACAATGTAGTAACAAAGAGCATACAATTAAATTAACTGGTACGTACGTCATTATATTATAATGACCATATTATTCCGTCATAAAGAAAGGAGGTTTTACAAGTGAAACTTAAAGGAAAAGTAGCACTTGTGACCGGGGGAAACAGCGGTCTTGGAAAGGGAATAGCCCTGGCCTTTGCCCGGGAAGGAGCAAAGGTGGCCGTCAGCGGGAGAAATGAAGAAAGGCTAAATGCAGTTGTACAACAAATCGAAGCTCTGGGGGTTCCGGCTCTGGGAATCAAAGCAGACGTCTCCTCCAGCGAGGAAGTCAAGAGAATGTTCTCCGAAATCGTAGACAAGTTTGGAACGCTGGATATTCTTGTCAACAATGCGGGTATTTTCAGGTCGGACCCCAAAGGTGTAAAAGATCGGATGAAACATCTTGACTTGATAACAACACCGGTTCCCAAGCATTCCCTGCAGATTACGAAAAATCTCACCGACGAAGAGTGGCAAAGGATGTTCGAAGTAAACGTCAACGGGGTTTTCTACTGCACCCGCGAGGCACTCAAGATCATGGAAGACAAAGGTTACGGCAAAATCATCAATATTGCTTCCATATCCGGCATATCGGCTATAAGCTCCCACAGCCCCAACTATTCCGCAGCTAAAGGCGCGGTAGTGGCATTTACCAGATCGGTGGCCCACGAAGTGGCGGGTGCCGGGATCAACGTCAATTGCATAGCCCCGGGCTATATTGAAACGGAAGAATTTATGAGGGGCATTAACCAAATGAGTCCCGAGAGAAGAGCCCGTCTTATGCAACTGATCCCCGTAGCAAGAATCGGAAAAATCGAAGAGTATGCCTCTTTGGCGGTTTACCTTGCTTCAGACGACGCGAATTACATGGTGGGCCAGATTATAAGCCCCAACGGCGGTCTTGTCATTTAATGACGGGTATTGCCGGTGAAAACCCGTAAACGATTGAAAGGAGGTCGCAAGTATGAATTGTTGTGCAGTGTTAACACCGCAGGAAGAAAGAATATATAATGAGCAAGCAGGGAAAAAGCCCGAAGTGCAAAAAGGCAGGGAAAGGATTTATAAGATCCTGAATAGTTTTAAAGATACCCCGCCCTGGATAAGCCTTGACCGGGCGCGGTTGATGACGGAATCGTTCAAACAAACCGAAAGGCAGCCACTAGTGTTGAGATGGGCCAAAGCGCTGAAACATATAACGGAAAACATACCCGTATATATAGGGGAATATGACATTGTGGTGGGGCGTGCCGACGGTCGTCCCGGCAGGCACGGCTTGATCTACCCGGAATTGGACGGCAGCTTTTTGGATCAGGCGCTGGACAGGCTGACAACGGGTAAAACGCCGTATATTATTACGGACGAGGACATCAGAGTAGCCAAGGAAGAGATCGTGCCGTACTGGAAAGGAAAGACGTTTCATGAAGCGCTGGTGGAAGCCCTGCCTGATGACACGAGAGAGCTAATCTTCGAAAGCGACGATATATTTCAGCAAAGATACATTGTCACGCAAACGGCCAGTATTCGCAGTTCGTTGCAGTGGAACCACGATTACGAGAAGGTTTTAAAAAGAGGATTCAAGGACCTGAAACGGGAAGCCGAAGAGAAGCTTGCCGCCCTAGACCCGCTGAACCCCAGGGATACCGTGGAAAAGAAAACTTTTCTGGAAGCCGTTATTATAACGTGTGATGCCGTGGTAACTTTTGCCAGAAGGTACGCCAAGCTTGCCGCGGACATGGCGCAAAAGGAAAGCAACGAAACAAGAAAGAAGGAACTTTTGGAGATCGCCGAAATATGCAACTGGGTCCCGGAGAACCCGGCCCGGACATTCAAAGAGGCCGTCCAATCCGTGTGGCTCACCCAGGTTGTTTCCCGCCTGGAACAAAACATCGGCGCGGTGGTCAGCAACGGGCGCATGGACCAGTATTTTTATCCTTATTACAAGAAAGACATCGAGGAAGGGCGAATTACCGAGGAATCGGCCTTGGAACTGCTAGAATCCCTTTGGCTGAATATGGCCCAGTTTATAAACTTGAAAGTTTCACCGGCGGGCGCCGCCTTCACAGAAGGTTACTCGCACTGGGAAGCGCTTACCATCGGCGGGAAAACAAGGGACGGGCGTGACGCAACAAACGAATTGTCTTATTTGATTTTACGGTCGAAGCGGGAATTTCCGTTCAATTATCCCGACCTTGCCGCCAGAATACACGCGCAGACTCCCGACAGGTTTTTGTACGAGGTCGCCGAGACAATAAAAGACGGTTCGGGATTTCCCAAGCTCATGAATGACGAGGAAATCATCCCCCTGCTACTGGCAAAGGGCGCCAGTATTGACGAAGCAAACGATTACTGCGTTTCCGGCTGCAGCGAAGTTAGAATGGTGAACAGGGACACCTACACCAGCCCGTGCGCGTGGGTAAACTTGGGTGCCGTGCTGGAAATGGCGTTAAATGACGGGAAAATCAAATCGTTCAACAACAAGCAGGTGGGTGTAAAGACCGGTGATCCCCGGAATTTTAAAACATTTGACGACTTGTGGAATGCATACATCACCCAACAAGAATTTGTGTTGAAGCATGTTTTTGTGCAACAATACGTTGTTGATACTTTGAGGCCGAAGCATTTTGCCGCGCCGCTTGCTTCCGTTCTTCACGACCTTTGCATGGAGTCGTGCAAGGACCTGCACTCAGGTGACATACCCGGCGGTATCAATTTGGGGTATTATGATTTGATTGGTTTTGGCACAGTAATCGATTCCCTTGCAGCCATTAAGAAACTCGTCTATGACGATAAAAAAATTACAATGGACGAACTGCTGGATGCCCTGGATAAAAACTTCGAAGGGAAAGAAGTAATAAGGCAGCTTTGTTTGAATGCTCCCAAATACGGGAATAACGATCCGTACGCCGATTCTATCGGGCGGGCCATCGAAGCCCACGCCATAAGTCTTTCCAAAAAGTACCCGACCGCATTTGGCGGGGAACTGGACGTCAGGTATGTACCGGTAACCTCCCATGTTCCCCTGGGCAAGATAGTGGGAGCCACGCCCAACGGCAGAAAAGCTGGTATGCCTTTGTCCGACGGGGGCAGCCCGTCGCAGGGCGCCGACACCAAGGGACCGACCGCCACCTTGCTTTCCATAGCCAATACAAAGTGCATGGGCGACAAAGAGCGTGCAGCCAGATTGGTAAATTTGAAATTAAGTCCTGCGGTGGTAGCAGGGACGGAAGGCACCAAAAAATTAATGTCGCTAATAAGGACATTCTGCGACTTGAAGCTTTGGCACCTGCAGTTCAACATAATTAACCGGGAGACCTTACTCGCCGCTCAAAAAAATCCCGAAAAATACCGCAACCTGTTGGTAAGGGTTGCCGGGTACAGCGCTTATTTTGTCGATCTATCGCCCGAACTCCAGGACGAAATAATTGCAAGAACCGAACACGCGACCATTTGAGTGCCATGTGTTCATTTGGCCGGCAATGGGTCCTGCTCTCTAAATGGGCAGGACTTATTTGTGAATAGGGCTTTTTTACAGAAAGCTTAGCTTTAAAATGGAGTGATAAAATTGAAAAAGCAAAATGAACGAAAAAAAAAGGACGCCGGTTTTGTTTTCAATATTCAACAATTCTCGGTTCATGACGGTCCCGGTATCAGAACAATTGTATTTTTAAAGGGATGTCCCTTGAAATGCCTTTGGTGTTCCAATCCTGAATCGCAGTACAGCAACCCCGAGCTGGCGTATAACGAAAACAAGTGCATTGGAACCGAAGAATGCGGGCTGTGCTTGCAGGCTTGCAGCAAAGGCGCCATCAAAAAAGCGACATCCCAGAACAAGGTATTTGTCGATAGAAAATTGTGCATAAATTGCGGTGAATGCGCCCAGGACTGCCCGGCAAAAGCTCTGGAAATGCTGGGACGGTACATGGATGTAAATCAAATCTTGGAAGTTATTCAGGAAGACACTCTTTTTTATGCAAGATCGGGCGGTGGTATAACTCTAAGCGGGGGAGAACCTTTATTACAGGCGGAATTCTCCTTTGAACTGCTAAAGGAGGCTAAAGCCCGCGGGTTGGATACGGCTATTGAAACGTGCGGTCACACGAAGTGGCCCAACCTGGAGAAAGTGTGCGAGTACCTTGATACTATGTTTTATGACATTAAATGCATAGACGCAGAAAAACATAAAAAATATACCGGAGTGTCCAACGACATGATATTGCACAACTTCCAAAAGCTTTCCGGGTGTTTTCCCGGAATGCCCGTAATAGTTAGGACGCCGGTTGTCCCGGGATTCAATGATACGGAAAAAGACATATCGGCTGTTATAGACTTGATCAAAGAGATACCAAATGTCAAATATGAACTGCTGCCCTATCACCGTTTAGGTGAAATAAAGTACCGCCGCCTGGGGAGAAATTATTCATTCGCGGGGGTCAAGCCCCCGGAAAATGAAAAAATGACAATTCTGCGTCAATTGGCTCGATCCGCCCTGGGCGATCGCTTTGTGGTTTAACGCTGGGGTTTTCCATTTCCAACCACGCTTTGTGCTGGACTGGGCAAAATCTCCAAAGCGCCGGAAATTTAAGGCGAGCGCGGTTAACACACTGCGCTCGCCTTCGCTTACACCGGTTTACTTTTTAAAACTCCCACTGGAAATCCTCCACTTCCGGGAAACTGCACAGCGCTTCCTTCATGATACCGCAGATGCGTTCCAGCCCCTCCCTTGTGCGGGACTCGCAGCGGGCCACCAGCACGGGCTGGGTGTTCGAAGCCCGCACCAGCCCCCAGCCGTCGCCGAACAGCACCCGGGCCCCGTCCACGTCGATGACCTCGTAATCCCTGCGGAACCGCTCCACCAGCTCCGACACGATGCGGAACTTGTCCCGGTCGGTACACTGCACCCGGGTTTCCGCCGTGGAATAATACTGCGGCAGGCCCTCCAGCAGCTGCGACAGCGAGCCCTTCTGGTTGGACAATATGCGCAGCAGGCGGCCGGTGGCGTAAAAAGCGTCATCAAACCCGTAGTACTCGTCGGCGAAAAACATGTGCCCCGACATTTCCCCCGTGAACACCGCCCCCAGTTCCCTCATCTTGGCCTTGATCAGCGAATGCCCTGTCTTGTAATAAACGGGTTGACCACCCAGGCGCTTTATTTCATCCTCCAGGCACTGGGAACACTTGACTTCTATGATGGAGGGCACATGGCAGTACTTGGGCAGCAGTTCCCGCCAGAACAGGCACATCAGCTTATCGCCCCAGATAATGTTGCCCCTTTCATCCACCACGCCAATGCGGTCGGCATCGCCGTCGTACGCTACTCCCAGGTCGGCGCCGTTATCCAGCACAGCCAAGCGCAGGTCCTTCAGGTTCTGTGATTTTACCGGGTCGGGCTGGTGATGGGGAAAGGTAGGATCTATGTCGCAAAACAGCGGGATGCAGTCCACTCCCCAGCCCCGCAGCACTTTTTCCGCCAGCAGGCCGGCAGTGCCATTGCCACAGTCCACCACCACTTTTAAGCGCCGGGGCCCCAGCTTTATTTTATCCCGCAGCATGTACAGGTAGGCGTCAATGGCGTCCCTTTCTTCCACTGACCCCGTGCCCGCAGCAAATTCGCCTTTTTCCATGATCCGGCGCAGTTCCTGGATCTCGTCGCCGTGTATCGTCCCCGGGCCGCGGCAAATTTTGAACCCGTTCTCATCCGGCGGGTTGTGGCTGCCGGTGATCATGATCGCCCCGTCAATGCTGTATAAAAGCCGGGCGTAATAAACAACGGGGGTTACCACCAGGCCGATATCCACTACGTTACAGCCCGCTGCGTTAAGCCCGCGCACCAGGTCGTCCCGCAGGCGCGGGGAACTGGCGCGGCTGTCTCGCCCCACCAGCACCTCGTTGCTCCCGTGCCGCCTCACATATGTACCGAAAGCCCGTCCAAGCAGCTCAACCGTTTCGCTGTTCAGGTCCCGGTCGGCAACCCCGCGAATGTCGTACTGCCGGAATATATGCGGATTAACAATCATAATCCTTCCTCCCCCAACCCGTTTTTCGCAGGCGATATAATTAGTTTAGTTAAATGGTTAAATAATACCAACTTCTTTTAAGCACCGTTTTTCTTTCCTATCTTGCTGATCACCCGCTCGCGGTTAACGCTCATCATTCCACCACCCCGGCAAGTATGTCCTCCAGCGCCGCCCGGTAACGGGGATACACGTCCGCCGCCCGGCGGGTGATTATTTCCACCACATCCGTCACCCTTTCGTGGTTCCGGTCGTATATCAAAACGGCCTCCCGTAAAACCTGGTAACTGAATATAAGCTTTTCCGGTTCCAGTATGACTACATCGAAATGGTGTCTTTCCACAGGCTTCAATAAACCCTCAATTTCGCTTGTTAGATGTTCCTTTGCTTTTTCCGAAAGATGATTATCTTCCAGAACAATGGCGATGTCTATATCGCTGTCCGGCCGGCATTTATCCAGGGCTGAGCCAAACAAGTAAGCGCCGGCCACCTGGGGAAATCCCTTCAACACTTCCTCCACCCTGGTAACTATGGCTGTGCGATCAACTGTTACCAGACTTTCCAACAGTCTCACCTCCGGCCAGGCAAGTGGTGTGCCGGATGGCACAAATCAAACTCCTGGCCTCTTTAAACGGAATTTACAAAATTGGCAGTATTGTAATATGCCCGTCTATTTAGATAATTTTTATCTTAGAATTGGACTCCAACCGGTATTACTACTTGTCCTAGTACCCTTAGTGTTGATTATCCCCTTTTATGTTCATGTCACCTGGTGGAGTTTTACTGCATTAACTATTGTAACACTATTACGCTAAAAAAGTAAAACCCTGGTAGACACCTTCGTCGCGTTAGAACACAGTATAAAGGCAAAAACCCAGAGGGAACTCAGTCGTGCACAGAGATGTTTTGGCGTTGCGGCACCAGCAGAAGGGAGGAAAATGGCACCAGGGTGGGCTGGTGCCGGGAAAATCGCAACAAAATCAAATTGCAACACCCGGCACCGGATTGAGGCCGGTTTGTTCCATTACGGCGGCACTTATTTCCTCTATTCGTTCCGGTCGCTCGGATTCCGCGTAAATGCGGAACAGCGGCTCGGTGCCCGACGCCCGCACCAGCACCCACTCACCGCTTTCCAATACCAGCTTCAGCCCGTCCACCGTGATGCGCCGGGCTACGGGCACCCCGGCCAGTTCCCGTGGAGCGAAGTTCCGCAGCCGGTCCAGCACCCGCTGTTTCTCGCCGGGCGCGGTGTGCACGTCCAGGCGCTGGCTGTAAAGCCGGCCGCCATACAGGCCGGCCACTTCTTCCATGAGTTCGGTTAAAGTTTTCCCGTGAACAGCCACGATTTCAGCAGCCAAAAGCCCGGCCAGTATGCCGTCCTTTTCCGGAATGTGTCCTTTTATGGAAAGCCCGCCGCTTTCCTCGCCGCCAAGCACGCAGCCCCTTTCCAGCAAGTTCTGGCCTATGTACTTGAACCCCACGGCTGTTTCGTAAACCTCCTGCCCGTGCTTGCTGGCAATGCGGTCCAGCATGTGGGTGGTGGCAACCGTGCGCGTCACCGGCCCCACCATTCCTTTCACCGTCACCAGGTGGTGGTACAGCAAGGGCAGGAACTGGTTAGGGGTAATGTAAACTCCCCCGGAATCTATAATCCCGAAACGATCGGCGTCACCGTCCAGGGCCAGGCCCAGCCGGGCCCCCTCTTCGCGGATCCACTGGCACGCCCCCTCCAGGGATTTGCCCGAGGGCTCGGGCAGCCCACCGCCGAACAGCGGGTCCCGGTGGCAGCGACATTCCATGACCCGGTTGCCGGCCCGTTTAAGCATCACATCCAGGTAGCCCATACCGCAGCCGTGCATGGCGTCCACCATCACCTGCAGGTTGGCCCGGCCGATGGCGTCCATGTCCACCAGTGTCTCCAGGTGTGCAAAGTACGCCGGGCGCGGGTCGATCAGCACCCTTTCAGCGCGGCCCGCACCCTCGCGTACATTTTTACCCGCAGCGAATCCGGAGCTTGCCGGCCCGTTATTATAATAAACGGATAATTCGACTAGCATCTCCTGGTCCCAGCCGTGGACCTGCCCCCGGCCCGACAGCAGCCGGGTGATGTTGTTCTCTATGGCCCGGGTAATGTGCGGCAGCGCCGGGCCGGCATAATCGGGTATAAACTTGAAGCCGTTGTATTCTGGCGGGTTGTGGCTTGCGGTAAGCATCACCGCGCCTGCCGCATCGTATTCCTTCACGGCGAATGCGGTTACAGGCGTGGGCATGGGTTCCTTGCCCAGGTAAACCTTGATCCCGTTGCCGGTCAAAACCCCGGCTACCACGCCGGCAAACCGGTCCGAAAGAAACCGGTTGTCATAACCTACCACGATACCCTTGTGCCCCATGCCCATACTGTTCACGTAATCCGCCACCGCTTGGGAAACTATGCGCACGTTGGCAAATGTGAAGTCGTCCGCGATTATGCCGCGCCAGCCGTCCGTTCCGAACTTAATCTTTGACAATGTTTCCCACCCATCCTGTCCGAAAAATATTCTTGTGTATGGGTATACCTGTTCCGTCTCGCTTTTTTCTAAACAGGTTACGCACCATAAAAGCGGCACCATTGGTGAGGATAAGAACATATTACGGATAACATCCACAACTGTGTTTAAAAACTCCCGCACCAACGGCTTATACGTTGGGGACATACTTCCGACCCAAAAGTTTTGACCCCAAAGGGGAAGTGTGTCCCCTGACCGCTGTCCGAAACCGGACCGCCATAAACTTACCGTCTGCGGTTCGGGAAAGGCTTTCGCGAACGTCCTGTTCGCTCGCAATCCTCCAATTCTACATCACACTCTTGGCATTTTTGTTTCGGCATTTTTTACGTTCATGATGGTGCCGCTGCACCGCCCACCGTTCCCCCAAGAAATGTTCGGTTACCGCAGCTGTTTTTTCCAGGTCCTTTGATAATTATATCTAAAACAGGCATTTTCAATTCCTGCCCGGCGTAAATATGTATAAACAATTATATCCCCGGCGCTTCCGGCGTTTATGCACGGCTCCCGGGGATAAAAGAGGTGGACAAGTTGAGTGATTTGTTTAAAATAAACCCGCTGCCGGGCCCGGTCAAGCTGGACGACATCGAGCGGACAGGCATGTACACGGAGTACCTGTCTTTTCTGAGAGACAGCGGGGAATACGATAAAGCACGGCAAAACATTCAGAGTGAGTCAGGGAACAGCTCTTTAACCCAAATTGTAAAAGAAGCCAGCTTCGTATAGCACAGTAAAACGGACCTTTGTGCTTGTCAAGTTTAAATTGTTGTATAAAAGATGCTAAATATAGTTGACAAATTACTAAAATTATAGATAGGCAATGCTTTAAACCTTCCTTAGAATAATTGCCAATGATGAATAATTCTGCTAATGGCCGTGGTAAAATTGACATAAGAAGTCGCAGGCAACCCTCTTCCAGAATACTTACGAGGGTGCACAGGGAGACGGTTCTTTTATGTTATCCCATTTAACCATGTACTTTCACACTAACCGTCTATTGTTTGTCAATCCAATTTTTGGTATAGTTAAATATATCAAAATTCATTGTAAGGCTGGTTTTTGGGAACAAACCTGGCGCAATTACTTTGATTGCCGGCACTTTACAAAGACTTGCTAAAACACGGGTGAATTACCATGGACATAATTACCACAAAAATAATAGATTATTTTTCCGGCGCAAGGCATATTTCAGCCGTCTACCTTTTTGGTTCCGCGGCCAAAAACCTGCTGCGGCCGAAAAGCGACATAGATATTGCCGTGTTATTTGAACCCACAATGAAAGACAAGTTCAAGCGTTTCGATACCACCCTGACGGCAAGCATGGATCTTGAAAGTATCACCGGCCGGCCGGTTGACGTGGTGGACATCCTGGAGGCTCCCCTGGTTTTACAACACCAGATATTAAAAACGGGGAAACTCCTGCTGGAAAACAACCGGGCGGCCAGAATAAACTTTGAAGTCAGCTCGCGCAGGCGGTACTTTGACATGCTCCCGCTATATAATGCCAGAAATCAAAATATATTGCAAAGGTTCAGGGGGTAGCCAGGTTGGTTGAACAAGAGGTCATCAGGGAAAAGCTCAAGTACCTGGCCGAATACCTTGAAGATTTGGAACAGGCCAAAACAGTATCCCTGCAGGATTTGTTAAATGACAAAAAAACACGCCGGTATATTGAAAGAACGCTGCACATGGCCATAGAATGCTGTTTGGACATTGGAAGCCACATAATATCCAGTGAAAAACTCCGTGAGCCGGAAAGCAACAAGGACATTTTCAACGTGCTGGCCGAAAACAACTATATTCCGCGTAATAGCCTGGCCAAACTGGGTAAAATGGCTCAATTCAGAAACTTAATCGTGCACGGCTATGCAAAAATTGACCCGGAAATTGTATACGCGATACTCCAGCGCAATTTAAAGGACATAGAGCATTTTGCTAGGTATATACAGAAGCGGTTTTTGGAAACCGGCTAGCTTTGCACCCGCGCCAGGAACACAGGGAAACATAGGGAATACTGGGGGAACCTGCCTCCCTGGTTTATGGTTTTTTTAAGCAGTAGCTGTGGGTATTAACCGGGAGGTGAGGGAGACCGAGCTGTTTGTGTTTTTGTCTTTAATTCTGTCGTTGCATGTGTTAGAAATCATAAAAGAAAAGTATGGCTCCTTTGCTGGTTTGTTTTAGCGAATTAACAATACCACACAAAGGGCATACTTTTCCATCGCGAAACGATTTCATTCTCCCCGGCTCATGCTGTGGGCTGTTTGCCGCAGTCCCTCGGCCAGTTCAATCTCGGCCCGCCAGTTCAGTTTCCTGGCGGCGGCTCCGGCGTTCAGGTAGCTGTGCAAGATATCACCTTCCCTGGGAGGCCCGTAAACTGGCTTGATATCGACGCCGGTAATTCCCCGCAGGGTTTCAAACAGCTCGTTCACCGATGTGGGCAAGCCGGTGCTAATGTTGAATATCCCCCCGCTGCCCGCTTCCAGAGCCGCCAGGTTAGCCCGGACCACGTCCTGCACGTGCACAAAGTCCCGGGTCTGCTTTCCGTCTCCGAAAATACGGGGAGGCTGCCCGCGCAACAGCAAGCTGGTGAAAATGGCCACCACTCCGCCCTCCCCGGTGGCGTCCTGCCGCGGCCCGTACACGTTGGAGTAACGCAACACCGTGTAATCCAGGTTGTGCAGAACGCGATACACATCCAGGTAATGCTCCACCGTGTGCTTGGACACGCCGTAACCCGAAAGCGGGCGCACGGGATGTTCCTCGTCCACCGGCAGGTACCGGGGGTTGCCGTACACCGCCGCCGACGATGCGTATACCACTTTTTTTACTTCATAAGCGCAACAAGCTTCCAGCAGGTTTATGGTGCCCGTTATATTCACAGCAGCGTCTTCCGCCGGGTCGTTCACGCTTGCCTGCACGTCAATCTGGGCCGCGTGGTGGATTACGTAGTCCGGCTTTTCCACGCGCACGGTTTCGCGCACGAATTTTGCGTCTCGCATGTCCCCGTGGTAAAAGTTGACCCGGGGGTCCATGTTTTCCAGGCGGCCGGTGGATAAATTGTCCAAAACGGAAACGCGGTCGCCTCGTGCGACCAGCGCGTCAACCACGTGGGACCCGATAAAACCCGCCCCACCTGTTACAAGTACTCGCATTAAGTCACCTCTTCAATGTTATCCTGTAATTTTCCGGCAAGTTCTTTTAGATAATTGCGCAGCGGGCCGGCCAGGTCCGGCCGTTCCAGGGCGAATTCTATGGTGGCTTTCAGGTAGCCCAGCTTGTCACCAACGTCATACCTGTCACCATCAAATACAAGCCCGTACATTTCCTTTTTCAAAGCAAGCTCCCGCAACGCGTCGGTAAGCTGAATTTCACCACCGGCACCGGGAGCGGTGTGAGCCAGAATGTTAAATATTTCGGGTTCTATTATGTAGCGGCCCATTATGGCCAGGCGGGACGGAGCCCTGTCCGCGGCCGGTTTTTCCACCAGGTCCCGCACCCGGTAAACACTATCACGCACCTGCTCGGCGTCCAGAATACCGTACTTGCTCACGTCTGCGGCGGGCACTTCCTTTACGCCAAGGATGGAAGTGCCCATTTCCTCGTAGAGGTCAATCATCTGCTTCAGACAGGGCACCTCGCTGCGCACCACGTCATCGCCCAGTAACACTGCGAAGGGCTCGCGGCCCACAAACCGCCGGGCACAGTACACGGCGTGCCCAAGGCCCAGGGGTTCCTTCTGGCGGACATAGTGTATTTCAGCCATGCCCCCGGTTTTTTCAACCACTTTCAGCAGATCTTCCTTGCCCTTGGCCCGCAGGTGGTCTTCCAAAGCAATGAACCGGTCGAAGTGGTCCTCGATGGCCTTCTTTTCGCGGCTGGTGATAATCAATATGTCTTCGATTCCGGATTCCACGGCCTCCTGGATAATATACTGTATGGTGGGCGTATCCACAATGGGAATCATTTCCTTGGGCACGGCCTTGGTGGCCGGCAGAAAACGCACTCCCAGCCCGGCAGCTGGAATAACCGCTTTTTTTACACGCATGGCGGAACCTCCTATCCTAAAGCAGGCCTACCGGCTTTGCGCCGGCAGGCCATTTTATAATCAATTTCACAGGGTGCCGAGTGTTATAAAAAAACGGCCCTACATTTTCGAGGACCGCTGCTTGTACTCTTCCGTCGCCTTGTACCGCGCTCGCCGGGAGCTCCCCAGCACTCCCACCCGGTCGGCCAGGTATATCACCGTCACGGCAAGTATTGTCAAAAGCACCAGCGCCTGGTCGTTGGTAACCAGGTTAAGCACCACCGCGTTAAGCCCCAAAAACGCGCTCAGCCCGTAAATCACCAGCACGGCCTGGCGGTGATTCAGTCCCATGGCCAGTAGCTGGTGGTGCAGGTGTTGCCGGTCCGGCTGGAAAATGGGTTTATGCTGGTAGCACCTTCGCAAAATGGCGAATAAAGTATCCAGCAAGGGAACGCCCAGGATAACCAGCGGGATGAACACCGATACCGCCGTGGCACTTTTAGTAAGGCTCATGATGGCCATGACCCCGAGGGTATAGCCCAAAAACATGGAACCCGTGTCGCCCAAAAATATTTTGGCCGGGTGAAAGTTGTAACGCAGGAAACCCGCCACCGCAGCCACCAGCGTTAGGGCCAGCACAATCATTTGGGGCATGTCGCTGACGCCGAAGCGGGTCCACTGGGTCCATGCCACCGCCGCCATGGTCAGGGCTGCTATGCAGGAAACACCGCCTGCCAGCCCGTCCAGCCCGTCAATCAGGTTAATGGCGTTGGTTACGGCCACCACCCAAAAAACCGTCACCGGTATGCTTAACAGGCCAAGGTAAATCATCTGACCGTTTAACGGGTTAGTTAGATAGTGAACTTCAATGCCGAAGGGTAAAACAACCAGCGCAGCCGCAATTTGACCGGCCAGCTTGACCCGGGGCGACAGGCCGCGCACGTCGTCCACAACGCCTACCAGCACAACCAGCGTGGCGCCCGCCAGCAGGCCCAGCACCTGGGGGGTTATATCCCTGAACAACAGAACAGCCGTTACAAAGGCCAAGTATACCGCCAGGCCGCCCAGGCGCGGCATGGCGCCGCTGTGCACCTTGCGCGGGTCGGGGTAATCCATGGCACCTATTTTTTGGGCCAGCACCCGCACCTGTGGAGTAAGCACGTACCCGAGCAGCAGGGCCAGGGCCGGGGCCATCACGTAATGTTCCAAGTGTTTTCCCTCCAGCCGGCAACGTCACTTCAAATTAGACAAACTCTAGGTTATTGTACCATTTCCGGGCACAACAGCACAAAGGCCAAATAACGGCAATTTTCGCCTGAAATTACAGATTATCCTCCAAATATCGGGATGCTTGTCCCCTAAATCCCCGGTACTCGCGTTATTACCAAATAATGATCTACTATTTAAGCAAAATGAGTTAGGGTTGAGTCAGTCGACTACTGCAAAGAGGAGTTCAGCTTCGGCAACCAGGTCGTTACCCACGTGGGCTGTGGCCTTGCTTTTACCCAGGTTGCCGCGCATGCGCACCAGCTCTGCTTCCAGGCGCAGCACGTCACCCGGCAGCACCTGGCGCCTGAACCTGGCCTTGTCAATACCGGCAAACAGGGCCAGCTTGCCGGCAAAATCCGGCGTGCTGAGCACCGCCACCGCCCCCACCTGGGCCATGGCCTCGATAATCAACACCCCCGGCATCACCGGGTGGCCGGGAAAATGCCCCTGAAAAAACGGCTCGTTGATCGTGACGTTTTTTACCCCCACGGCCCGCACCCCGGGCACCATTTCTTCAATTCTATCCACCAGCAAAAAAGGGTAACGGTGGGGCAAAACCTCCATGATCCGGTTGATATCCATTCCATCAGTCATTTTGTTCCTCTCCTTGATTTTCCCCTTGATTATTGATCAGCTCGTCCACGGTTTCAACCACCTGGGCAGCAATTTCGACGGCTTCCTTTGCCACTTTTTGGTTATAAACCAGTGCGGGTATGCCATCCGGAAGCCCGTTCGGGTACCTGGTGGGTACGTAGTACCCGTCAAGTATAGCCCAGTCAGACCGTTTACCAGCCAGATCTTTCCTGTAAGCAATAACCCTATCCAGCAATACAGACACTGAGTGGCCGAGTACAATACTTTCACCACGGCTGTACAAAAACGCCTTGAGGGCTTTTTCCGCCACCTGCTGGGCCAAAAAACACGCAATGTGGTACCCGCCCTGCTCGGCCAGGTGACGGGCCCACTTTAAATCTTCCCGGGCCTGTAGCAACCAGCGCATTCCCTCATCCAACGGGCTTCTGCGCATAAAGAACCCTTCCTTCCCGTATCCCTTCCTTTATGAAAGGAGTTTCTTGCACTTTTTCCCATTCACCCGGGGTATAAAACAAAATATCTGCCGCCACCCGCGGGGCCAGGCGTCTATAAAACCAACCGGCACGTTCAACAAACGGCAGGTGGCTTTCCACCACAACCAGCATATCCAGGTCGGCAAGCAAGTCCGCTTTTCCACGCACCCTGGACCCGAACAGAATGATCAAAGTGGCTCCCAGCTCTTTTAGTTCCCGGACTATGCGTTTTTCTTCCTCAACAAGCATTTGTGCGTATTTCTCTTCGCTTAACATCATACCACAATACCATCCCGGGGCGAATCACCAGGTATTATTTTCGCCTGGCCGGAAGTTTTCTCATCTATAGTTTGCCCGCTCCCGGCCCGCCTTTTAACCGCCGGCAACTTTTTAATAGTTATGTAACAATATATCGCGCACCATCTCGGCCGGGCGGGTGGCGGCCCGGCGCAATTCCTCCACCCGGTGGGCTATTTTTTCCCGCAATTGCTTCCGCTCGGTCAAAAACAGTTCGGCCGTTTCCGCCAGTGCTTTCGCATTCAGCCGGCCCGGCGGCCCCGCGGGGGAGATGTCTACGCGCCGCAAAAAGCGCTCCACCTTGGGGTCGTAGACAATGCCCAAGGGCGGCACCCCGCCCACCGCAGCGAATACTAGCGCGTGCAGCCGCATGCCCACCAGCAGGTCCAGGTTGGCCACCAGTGAAAGCATTTGCGGAACGTCCAGCTTTTCTCCGATAATGACATGCGGTTTCTTCATAATGGCCGCAATTTCCCGGGAGACCACCAGGTCGGCCGGGTGATGCATAGGCACAAACACCACGGTCCGCCCCGCCCGGGCCAGCTCGTCGCATGCCCTGGCCAGCTCCATTTCCCAGGTCACGCCCCCCGGCAGCGGGCGCACCGAAACACCGACAACCCCGGAACCGGGTTCCACCCCGTGGCGTCTTAATATTTCCGCTCCGGCTGAAAGATCCACGTTTTCCGGCCGTAGCCCCAGCACCGGGTCCGCCGCCACCTCCACGGGCCTTCGCACCCCCATGGTTTCCAGGTCCCGGGCGGATTCCCCGTCGCGAACCGTAATGGCGCGGGCTCCCCGGGCGGTGATGCCCACCAGCCTGCGTCCAAGGCTGGAGTTGACCGGCCCAATGCCCTGGGCGTAAAAAAACACCGGGCGCCCCAGCAGGCGGGCTATCCAGATAACACCCAGGTAGTACAGCAGGCTTTGCAGGCCCGTCACATCCTGCAGCAGGCTGCCGCCCCCGCTGATGAGCAGGTCCGAACGCCTTATGGCACCTGCAACCTGCCCCAAGCTCCAGCGGTCCACCGCTCGCACCTCGTATTCCCGGGCGGTGGCTTCCGGGTCGTTGGAAAGCACGGTGATCTCCAGGCCCGGCACCTCCCGGCGCAGCGCGCGCAGCATGCTGTAAAGCACCGCCTCGTCTCCCAGGTTGTTGAAACCGTAATATCCGGATATGACCACCCTGTTGCCCATTTCACACCTTCTACGTTTTTCTATTCATGCCCACATACCCAAAGTTAAAAGCAGCTCATTCTCGAAACAATTCAGGATTGTTTAAGATTGGAGCGTATTTCATCCAGAAAACGATCCAGGTCCCCCAGGTTATGCTTTAAAATCTCGTAGATTTTTTGCGTGCTGACATCCCAGTAACGATGTACTAACCTGTTTCTAAACCTGGCCATATTCGTAAGGGTCTCACCAAACTCTTCAGAAATAATGCCGTTTTCCACCATAACCCTGAAAGTATCGGCATAATCATCAGGAACACGAAAGTTATTTTTAGCTATCACATGGTTACATACATCAATAGCCGATTCAATAACAATAATCAGGTGATACTTGGTGCTGGCAACCTTATGCGGATCGCCGGACCATTCTTTAACAGGCAATGAAGCGAGCTCTTTAAGTCTTTGTAATGCTTCCATGTATTCTGATAGGATTTTTTGCAGCACATCGGGGTTATACTTCAAGTCCCAACACTTCCCTTAGATAACGCTTCCTGTACGGCAGAAAATCAATATATTTTTTCACTGTGGCGGTAAAAAAGTCAACCCTCAAATCGTCGTCACCGGTGTAAATTAGCTTACCGTTTTTTAGTACGTTGTAACAAAAAGGTACAGGGGCGTTGTTTATTATCCTGACGTCAAAAAGGAACCCGAACTCTTTTTGCAGTTCCGTTTCCATTTGAATCTCCAAATCAATGATACCACTCTTAACCGTGAGGGTTTCCCGGTGAAAATAAAAAGCAATATCTATGTCACGAAAGCCGTCATCATCTAAAAATGAACCGTAAATATAAGCAAATACCGGGTTGTAATGTTTACTGATAAAAGAAGTTATTCTTTTTACCAGCTCTTCCTTTTCACCGGCATTTAAACAGTTTTTCTTGGTTTTTACGCGATTAACCTCGGCGGACATGGTATCACCAGTTTTCCGGCAGGTACTTTTAAGCTATATTATACCAGTTTACGGTTTGTAGCGAAACAAGCCCCGCAATGCTTCTGTCCCGCTGCCATCTGCCTTGGTGCCGGGTGTTGAAATTCGCTCCGGTGCCAGGTGTTGAAATTCTATGGTTTGTTTTGTTTAAACTCTAGGCCTTTCATAGAATTTCAACACCTGGCACCGTTAGTTCCGGGGAGCATAAGAAAGGGACGGGCTGATTTTGCTCTGGAAAATACAGCCCGCCCCCCTTTAATTCTGTATCCTTAAATTTAGACTCGTTACCCCGCGCAAAGGTAAGAAAAGGTGAAAAGCTATCCCACCCTCACCTGGTGATTCCAACCAGGGGATGCCGGAACTAAAGAAGATGCTTAATCCAACTCCCCTCACCTGATGATGATTCTAACCTGCTGGCCCGAGCCTGAAGGTGACGTGTCATACTGAATATCGTACCCGGGGTACTGGTCCTGGAAGTCACGGGGTATATAACCGGGTTCTTGTTCAGGTTCCGCTTGTTCACCCGTAGCATCCTGGTTGTCCGGCGTGTCAGCATTAGGGCTTTCGCCGGTTTGCCCTTGTTCCTGCTCATCAACGGGAATCTCGCCCTCGCCCGGGCCGGGGTTTTCCGCCGCACCCGCAGGCTCGTTCACGGGCGCCACGTTGACGGGAGCCGCTTCGGGTTGTTTCTCCGGTTCCTTCATGGCCACCTGTTTTTTCCCGTCGTTGTTAACCATGGCACCCCGTACCACTTCCACCACCCGGCCCTCTTCGAACAAAGCCATGGTCACTTGCCGGGCATTGTCGGGATCCACGTACCAGTAACTGGCGCCGTTTTCATCCAGGAACCAGCCGGGCAAAGTCTGGGTTACAATCTGGATGTTCTCCAGGTTTTTGGCCGCCCTGGCCATGGCCACCAGCTGCTTGAGACCCATGTTTGTTTTCACGTTTTTGTATATCCCGGGGATCAGTTTCGGCAGCTTGGCAATGGTTGACGGCTGCATAACCTCTTCGCCGATGGCTGTCAGCAGTTTCAGCTGGCGCTGGGTCCGGCTGATGTCGCCCAGCTCGTCCCTGCGGTAACGCGCGTACATAAGCGCCTGCTCGCCGTTTAAGCGCTGCACGCCCTTTTTCAGGTTGATGTCATATTTGCCACCGTAAGCCCTTTCGTGGTAATACATGTCCTTTTCCACGTCCACGGTTACCCCGCCCAGGGCGTCCACAATATCCTTGAAACCGTTGAAATTGGTAATGATGTAGTAATCAACGGTTACGCCGGTCAAGCTTGAAACAACGTCCATGGCCATTTCAGGACCGCCGTAAAGATTAGCGGCGTTAATCTTGTTCACCCCGTAACCGGGCAAAACCACCTTGGTGTCCCGGGGGATGGACAACAGGGAAATGCGGTTGTCCTTGTTGTTGATGTTGGCCAGGATCATGGTGTCGGTGCGCAAGCTTTTGTCGCCTTCACGCTCGTCCACACCCATCATCAACACGTTCATACCGGGAAGCTTGGCGAGTTGTTCATCGACTTCTTCGTCCATATCGCCTGCGCTTTCAGGGCCCAACAGCAACGGCCACAGCTTGCCCGCTGCTGCAAAACCGGCAGCAAAAAGGAAAACCATTACCACAATGAATACAGCAAATCTCCACTTGCTCTTCAGCTTTCTCTTTCGTTTTAGCACAACTGGCACCTCCTTTACCGGCTCCCGCTTCAATGCGCATTCCCATCGTCAAACAAACCGCCGGTAAAACTGCCGCGTCAATGCAATAATACATTATTTATCGCCGTTAATTCAACCAAAAAAACATTTATCGCTGTATTATTCGCCAAATTGACAGCAAACTCCTTGTTAAAGATTATATTCCCGGTTAATGCGCACCTGCCAGCAATTCCCGTCAATGATACTGGTATTAACCGAGGTCTTCAAAAATTCTTCCTAACACACGCTTTAAACTAGTTTCCCGTAAATACAAATCAATTTCCGCGCCGGCCGCCTAAACGATATGTACGCAGCACCAGCCAGGCGTACCGGGGCAGCACCAGCATGCGCCGCCAGCGGGAAGGCTCCCGGATCAACCGCCCCAGCCACTCGATGTGCAGCCGCCGCATCCACAGCGGCGCCCTGGGCACGCGGCCCGCTATGACGTCGAAGCTGCCGCCCACTCCCATGGCCACCACCGGGCCGATATGATCTATGTGCCGGTCTATCCACTGCTCCTGCTTGGGAGCGCCCAGGGCTACAAACAGCAGTTGCGGGGCGGCTTCACGCACCAGCCCCGCTACCGCACTGTCTTCTTCAGGCTTGAAATAACCGTGATGGGTACCGGCCACCCGCAAACCGGGGAAGCGCCGGCGCAGGTTTTCCGCGGCCTGGCCGGCCACTCCCGGTGCGGCACCCAGTAGAAAAACGCTCCACCCCTCAGTGGAGGCACGTTCCACCAGGGCCAGCATCAGGTCGATACCCGTCACCCTTTCCGGAAAAGGCGTCCCCGCCAACCGGCCGGCCCACACTATGCCCTCGCCGTCGGCCGTAACCAGGCCGGCGCGGCGCACCAGGTCCATCAGGGCGGGTTCTGCCGTCACCGCCCGGTACAGGTACTCGGGGTTAAGAGTTATAACCCTGCCCGGCTTCCCGGCCCGGACCATTTCCGCCACTTTTTCCACGGCCTGTTCCATGGTCAGCCGGTCCACCGGGGCGCCAAGTATGTTCGCTCGCAATTCCATCACCCGCGTGCAGGCACACCCGCTCATTACTTTATTTAGTATAATGAACCGTCATCCACATTGTATTCATAGCTGCCCAATAACCGCAAATCCTCGTCATAAAAACTGATGTACACCCACTCCGGGTCGACCCCTGCATCATCTTCAAAGGTTTCCGCAATGTCCTCACAAATGCTCTCCACGTCATCCTCAATAACGGATGTGCTCAGTTTGTCCCAGCGCTGGGAAGCGTCGTAATCCCTGGCGTGCATTCGCACAGTAATTTCATCTCTATTTTTGTAGTAATACACCGAATACACAGAAAATTCCAGGTTGCCCACTTCGTAAATATCCCCGGCCAATTCATCTTCCACGTCTGATACGCTTGAACCAGAACGATACTTTCTGTCCTTGTATTGAACCGATAAACTCCTTGTACCGTCCTTGCTAAACTTGACCAGCACGTCATTTTTATCGTTATTGACAATTTCACCGTTCACTTCGGTATTCTTCGAAAGCTCTTTCTGGATGCCTTTTACCAGGTTCTCAATATATCTTTTTATGTCGCTATCACTAAGGTCTTTCCACTCGTCATCATAATACCTGAGGTCAACTTCAACCACAACATCCACTTCGTCCTCGTCGCCTTTCAGCTGTATATCATCAACTGGCACTTCATCGATTTCATCGTAATCTTCAAGCAAGTCCCTCTCCAGGTCGGAAAGGCTCCTGTTTCTGCTCGCATCAGCCAGCTGTTGCTTCAGCGCGGCCACTTGTTTTTTCAATTCTTCAATTTCCTTGTCCTTGCTCTGGACCTGCAGTTTCAAGCTGTTAATTTCCGCGTTGGCGCCGGAAGAAATGACCGCGGTTTTGGTTTCACCCTGCCAGTTGACATTGCATTTTAACGCTTCACCAACCACCCGCAGGGGCAAGTATATAGTGCCGTTCAATGAAAAAGGTTCAACACCCGCTGGTAAACTGACCAGCTTACCATCAACCATAATCTTGTAGTTATTGTAATCTACCTTCACTTGCTTGGAACCAACGCTGGCCTCGCCGACCGCGGCAAAAGCGAACACCAGCACCGCCACCAGTACAAAAACCGCCATAAACTGCTTCCTGTTAATTTCAATCTCCCCCTCAAAAGGAAAAATTTATTTACTAATTACTGACGACACTTAACCGCTGCTTGTTCCATTAAAATACCGTTGATAAAACCGTTCCCCGATGCGCCACGCCACAATTAGCGCCAGCCCCAGCAGCACGCCCAGCCACAACCCGTTGAAACTGCGGACCAGGGAAACCAATAACGGGGTATGAATATGGGCGTATGTGTTGACCAGCGACACCTGGCCGATAACCCCGGCCAGCAGCAAGGGCTGGTAACTGTTATTGCGGTAACCCAGGTAAAATAGCAGCAGCAGCAACGGGTGACCCAGCAAGAACTCCTTGGTGCGGGGGCGCACACCCAGCAGGTTATCCAGCAGGGCGCGGAACTTCAATTCCAGCGGCGATACAGCCGCGGACTCGTTGCCCGTGCGGGAAACGTAAATCAACAGCGCCACCATCAACACGCCGGCCACGATGGCAAACTTCACCAGAATAGGCTGGTCCATGAAATTTTTCAACCGCTGGCGCCAGCCACCATTTTCGCCATCCCCGCGAAAGAAAAATATTACCGCCACCATCGCCAGAGGCAGCAGGTGGGCCAGTTTTACCCCGGTAAACTGGTCCAGTTTCAGCATGAACCCCTTGTCGGCCAGCAGGCCCACCATGAGCAGGGCACCCACCATCGACAACAGGGAAGTCTGCAGCAAGAGCAGCACGCAGCGCGCCGGCGGGGAGCCATCCCGGCGCACGGTCAGTGACAGTGCCAGTGTGGGAAATATCACCACGGCGGCAAAAGCCATGAGCTTGCGGGCCGGGTTGACCATGTCCGCCGCCAGCAGGGCCGCCCACAGCAGCAGTCCGGCCAGCCCCAGGTACATGGCCGGACGCCGCCAGCCAAAAGCGTTTATAAGCAGCAGCATGCCCCCGGCAATAACGCCAAGGCCAATAACAAACAGCACCAGCCTGGATACCGCCAAGGGTTGCAGGGACGAAGCCTCGCCTGCAATCAATCCTTCGCCCGCCAGCCTGTCCCGCAAATCTTCAACCAGCTGCAGATTTGTTTCCAGCGCATCCGGCTCCCCGGGTTTCATGTAAGAGTGGGCTAGCAAAATTCTGATGTTGCGTTCGGCGGCAGCCAGGGTAAAACGATCAACCAATTCCCTCGGGCTGTAATTTTTCTTTGCGTCTTCCTCCAGGGTAACAGTGTGCAACCTTAAAACATTTTTGTCCAGTAGCAGACCAAGTCTGGCTAGGCCCACCTGGTTATTAAACTCTATTTGCACTATGGGAACGTCCAGCTTTCCCAGCTCAAGCGCCAGGGTCCTGATCTGATCCGGAAAACCGGGCAACACGGGATCGTCAAATAATACCCCGGCCAGGTTGGGCACTTCCCTTAACGAACCAATTACATATTCCAGGCCCTGCGGAGTTACCTGGTTCCAGGAATGAATCTGCACCAGGGAGTACACGCCGGCTTTTTGCACGTCGTCCTTAGCCTTCGCCGGTATCCCGACGCCCACCTGCTCCAGCAACGCACGGTCATACCCTATTTCAATAACAGGTACACCTTCCAGCCTTTCAACATGCACATTTTTAGCCTCTAATTGTTCTTTCACCCTGTTGAGGGTCTCCAAATCGCTAAAAACTGCATAACGGTAATTGGCTTTCTTCAACAACCGATCCCGGTTTTGCTCGACAAATTGAGCCAGTTCACCGCTTCCACCCAGGGCAAGCAGTTCCCGGCCAGTAAAAACCGCAAATTCACCGTTTTGCCGGGCATCCTGGAAAGTGGGCTCTTTAATCAACACCGTGCTAACGCCCCGGTCCCTGAACATGTTCAACACTTCCACGGTGTCCAGACCATTCATGCGGGCCAGGGAAGCCGCTTCGTCATATACAACGGCAATTGCCACACCGCGGTGCCGCGACTCCAGGGCATGTCTTTGCCAGGCCATATACCCCGCGGCAAGCAGGGCTACTATTATTACTGCGGATAAAACCAGGTTTAATTTCTTATCCTGCACTAGCTAATACACCACCGTTTCTATTATCCCCCGGCATTGCGCCCCTTGCGGGCATACTGCTGTAATGCCACGGAACTACCGGCGCGCAACCAGATATGTTATAAAGTAAACCATTAATAACCGCGGTACATGATGATAGTTTGTTTCTGAGCGCGGATTCCCCGGCCATCAGTACGGGGAATGGAAAACAAGTGGTTATTTTGGGCCACCTGACCGGCCAGCACGTTTGTACCCGCCGTTAAATCGGGAATGCCGCTCCCCGACGGGTCCACAATAACCGCCTCTCCACTCCGGACGATAAACTCGGTACCGGCCTTACCAATAAACTCTTGCCCGGCCTCCAGCGTGGCAACATTCCATTCCAGTGAAACGCTCCCGGTTCCCTGCTGTCCCAGCAATTCCTGCACGTATTTTTCCACAAAACTCCTGGTAACAAGCGGGTCCCCGCTGGAACCCGGTTCATTCAGCGCCGCGGCAATACCGGAATACCCCAGAATGGAAACCGTTACGATAAACAAGGTAATAATAACTGCTTTTCTTTTTACAAAGTGCACAAGGAATACCTCCCCAAGAATCTTGATGCTTGGTAACTTCGACAATCACCGTGTTTTTCCTGCATTCACGGCCCCGGGCGCTGGAAATAATTTGATCTGGCATAGTGCATTGATACCGAACCCGCGGTCTTCTATAATCAAGTTAAATGAAAACTGGGGAGCGTAAATCATGCGCGAAGTAAAAAAACGGCTCTGGCTACTGCCTGTACTGGTGTTGTTCCCACTGGCCATATTGTTTATATACACATCTTTAACCGGGCGGGCTGACGATAATAAAAAAATTCTCTACATGCCGCTGGACGACCGGCCGGTAAACTACAGCCAGATCACATCATTTTATAATTTCCCCGGCATCGAACTGGTTTACCCCGCACCCGGTGAGCTGGGCGCTCCCGGGGAATTGGCCAGGTGGCTGGAAAAAAGCGCTGCCGAAACGAAAGCAGCGGTGATTTCCATTGATATGCTGGTTTACGGCGGGCTGGTCGCATCCAGGCAACACCACGGGGATGAAGCACTGTTTGCCCGGTTGGAAACGCTTAAAAAAGCAGGAATTAATCAACCGGTATACGCTTTTGTTTCCGTCATGCGCACGCCGGCAGAAAACACCCCGCTGACCATGCCAGATTATTATGAAAAATACGGGGCATTAATCCACAAATACGGAGTCCTTCGGGACAAAATTGAATCCGGGCTTGCCGAACCGGGTGACATACAAAAGCTTCAGAAGCTAAGGGAATTAATTCCCCAGGAACACCTTAAAGATTTTATTAGCCGGAGGGAAATAAACCACCGCGTAACCATGCGCGCGCTCGACCTTGTTCAGCAGGGATACATCGACTTCCTGATTATATGCAAGGATGATACTGCGCCGTATGGCTTCACCCGCATTGAGGCCGGAAAATTGGAATCAAAGGTGCGGGCGCTGGGCATCGAAGACAAGGTTTTATTTCTTACCGGCACGGACGAATGCGGGGCGCTGTTACTGGCCGCGGCCACCTGTGAAATAAACCGGTACCGGCCCGGGGTTTACGTGGACTACGCATATCCCGATGGTGCCAGCATGATCTATCCTTACGAAGACGTGCCCCTGTCCGAAAACATCGCCAGGCACATTGAAGCCGCGGGCGCATCGTTAACTCTTGACGCGGGCGAATCCGACCTGGTGCTGGCCGTGAACAACCTCCCCCCGAAAGAAAACACCGGCGCAGAGGCGGGCCAGGGGTATGTGGGGCTGGCCCAGAGAATCAAAAAGTACATGGAAGAAGGCAAACCCGTGGCGGTGGCGGACATAAAACACCCCAACGGGGGAGACCCGGCTTTCCTTGAAGCGCTCAATCCCCGGGTGAACCTGTCCACGCTGGCGGGGTACGCCGGATGGAACACTGCAGGCAACTCCATCGGCCTGGCACTGGCCCAGGGCTTAAATTACAACGCCCTGGCGGCAAACAATAACCGGGAGTTCCTTAAAAAACACAGAGAACTGCTTTTGACGCGGCTAATCGAGGACTGGGGATACCAGGCCGTGGTGAGACCAGGCATGAAAACGGTTGTTCCGGCTGACCAGTGGGTGCTTTTTACAAACCGCGGCCTAGAAAATAAAGTCACATCACAAATAGAAGCCAGGCTGAACGACTTTGCATCGTCCAACCTGGCGGAAGATTTCGGTCCGGTCAAGATAACAAATGTTACGCTTCCCTGGCACAGGGTATTTGACGTCCAGTTTGAAATCAGCGAGTAACGGTGACTAGGTTTTGCTCCGCACCTGTATCATTATGTTTGCCCCATAAAGCAAAAATCGTTAACAATTGCCATTTTGCCAATTTCAGCCGTAACCCTCAAAATAAACTAAGTACAAAACTTATTTTTGAGTTTTGCCAATATGAAAATGCCCCCATTTTTATTTTCACAGGGTTAATAAAGGCAAAAAGTATTTCTTCCTTTTTAATAAACACTGTTCACCTTTATAAATATCGTTGACTAAAGCAAACATGCGTTGATATCATATTATTGACTCCAATTGATTATCCAGTTTTAAGGAAGGTGCGCATTTATGACCCTGCCCGACCGCAACAACCCGTACTCATTTGACGAGTTCTTAGCCCGCAGGAACAGTTTTGACTATTACCGGGACGACCCTTTCCTGCAGGAACTGGTAAAAAAATACAGCGGTGACGAGTATGAAACCCTGCACCGCAAGCTGCTGGAATTCTCGCCCCTGGTGTCTTTCCGCTGGCGCGACATGGCGGACAGCATCGCCAGGCCCGAGGTGCTCCCCCGCATGCTGCACTACGACGGGCACAACCACCGTGTGGACCGGATTGTGCGCCCCCGGGAAACCGAAATCCTGGAAAAGGAAATATTCTCCCTGGGGCTGTTTTCCTCACGGACGACTCCTTGGGAACAATTTGTCAAGCGGTTCCTCCTGCACCAGAACGGCGAATTCGGCGTGATGTGTCCCATAGCCTGCACTGAAGGGCTGATCGCGCTGCTGGAATACTACCCGGACCACGGCATGCCCGAACTGGACCGAATACTGCTGCACTGCAAAGAGGGCATCGACGGGGACTTCGGCACCGGTGCCCAGTTCATGTCCGAAATCCAGGGCGGCTCGGACATCCCCTCCAACCTGCTGGAGGCCGAGCCAGACGGCAAGCGTTACCGGCTGTATGGCAGCAAGTTTTTCTGCTCCGCCATGCATGCCGACTACGCTGTGGTCACCGCCAAGGTGACGGGGAGCGACAAAGTGGGCACGTTCGTTGTGCCGGCCTGGCTGCCGGGTGACAAGGAGCGGGAGCGGCGCAACGGCTACGTGATTAACCGCATCAAGTGGAAAATGGGCACCTGCGAGTTGCCCACGGCGGAAGTGGAATACCGGGGAGCGGTGGCATACGCGGTGGGACCGGTGGACCGGGGTGTGGCCAGCGCCGTGGGCATAGTGCTGACCCTGTCCCGCCTGGCGGTGGGCGTATCCAGCAGCGCATCCATGCTACGGGCCGCCCGGGAAGCGCTGCTGTACAGCCGTTTTCGCGACGTATTCGGCAGGAAAATACACCAGTTCCCCCTGGCAGCCCAGCAGTTGGAGGAAATAACCCACGCGGCAAAAAGGGCCACCGCCGGCGCCTTCAAGGTGTACGACATGTTCCTGCGCCAGGGGCGCAGGCTGCAAGCCGGGCTGAAGTCGGACGAACCGCTGGAAATGCAGAAACAGCGGTTCAACCTGAGGGAACTGATTCTGATGCAGAAAATAAGCACCGCCCACGAGTGCGTGGACGTTTTGCGCAAGGCCATGAGCATTTTCGGCGGGCACGGCGTGATGGAAGACTTCTCCTCCCTGCCCCGGCTGTACCGCGACGCTGCGGTGAACGAGCTGTGGGAAGGGCCGCGCAACGTGCTGCTGACCCAGATTTACCGCGACCTGCAGCGGGCCGCCAAGTGGTACGACCCGGCAGAATTTGCTGCCAGCGTCCTGTCCGGCGCCCCCGGCGACGTGGTGGAACAACTGTCCGCGCGGCTGAAAGAATTGATGAACAAACCCGTGCTCTCCGAGCCGGACAAAAAGTCCCTGGCGGCAGCCAGGGAGTGGGAATTATTCTGCGACGACTTCTTCAGGGCCTACCAGGAACAGGCCTTGCGGGAAGTGGGCAATAAACCGTTAATCAGCAAGTCCTATATTTAACGCCCGGGGCGCTGCTTATCGACAGCAGCGCCCCGGATGGCTTCAAACAGTTCACGCCGGGCCATATCCAGTTGATATTTAAATTCGTCCCCGGGCTCATTGTTGTTTATCAATCCATTTTTTGGTATAATTTGATATATCAAAAATTATAAGGAGCACCGAAAACCCATGCCGTCAAATCCATTACCTGAATACTTAAATCCTTTTTTTTGGGATGTGGAAGCAACAAAAATAGACCCGGTAAAAGATTATTATTTTGTAATAGAGAGACTTTTGGAATATGGCCAAGACGATGTTATAAAATGGTTAAGAAAGTTTTACCGGGACGAGGATTTGATCCACGTAATCAAAAACAGCCGTAAAATTTCAAAGAAAACTGCATCCCTTTGGCGAAACTATTTTAACTTGCCTGAGGAGGAAATATTTTGTTTGCACAAGTCATCTCCCGCAACAGGGCAAAGCTTTTGGAATTATTAACCCGTTAGCGGCCAAATAAGGAGTCATACTAACCGCCCCCGACTCACTCAAAAAGATGGTATGGTATAATAGTGGCAATTTAGAACATCCCAATCTGTTTCAATAGCAAGGGGCCACCGGTATGAACAATAACAAGCTTTTTATAAACCGGGAGTTAATAACAAACAAAATACTGGTATAACCCCCTTGTTAAAAGCCGCTTTACCGGAGGAGGAGCAAGGTAATGAAAGTTGATAAGCAACTCCTCACCGGCAAGGACAAGGAAAGAATAGAAAATATACTAAAAAGAGAACTGAGCCAGCGCAAAGAGATACTTTTTGCCTACCTGCACGGTTCCTTCCTTCTGCCGCTGCCCTGTGGCGACGTGGATATAGCAGTTTTCCTGGACAAACCCGCCCTCGCTCGCAAGCACTGGGAATACGAAGCCGAACTGGCCATGTCCCTGGACCGCCTGGTGGGCCTGCCGGTGGACGTGTTAACTTTGAATAACGCCCCCGTGTCCGTGCGTTACCACGCAACCAGGGGAAAACTGCTTTTCAGCAATAACGAAAAAGCCAGGTTCGATTTCCTGGAACAAACCTGGCGCGAATACTTTGATTACCAGTACTTTACAAAGTCATTTTACAAAGACCTGTTAAAACACGGGTGAATTACCATGGACACAATTACCGCAAAAATAACAGATTATTTTTCCGGCGCAAGGCATATTTCAGCCGTCTACCTTTTTGGTTCCGTCCCCCGGCTTAACGGGGGCGGATTTGCGCCAGAACTCCATGAAAAACACCAGGAACACGCTGACCATGAAACCCAGCACTCCGGCCACGGCCATGTTCAACATCTTGCGCGGGCTAACCGGAGTTTCCGGCAGGTGAGCCTGCTGCAGCATTATATATAGCCCCTTACCGCCAGTTTTAAGGCCCTCTTCCAGGTACTCCTTTTCCGCTTTCAATGTCGTTACCGTTGCATTAACTTCATCCCAGCGGGTGGAAAGCCTTTCATATAAGGGGTTTAATTCAGGTACCTGAATTATGTGAGTGGCGTTGGCCCGCACCTCGAAAGTGTTCAACAACCGGGGCGTCTTTTCCAGCTCTGCTTCCACCGAGGCCAGCATCCTTTCCGCCTTCTCAATTTCCCGTTCCTTGTCATCTATCAAACGGCGGCGGAAATCGTTAACGCTGCTTACACCCAGTTCATTGGCGATTTTTTGCGCCAGCTCCGGATCCTTGCTGGTCACGGTTATGGAAATAATGCTTGCCTTGTCGTTGAGTTCTGTTTTTATAGATTTTTTAAACGACTCCAACTTGTATTCCCCGGGGTCCAGGCCCAGCTTTTCGTACACACCCTGCACCCGGGAGTGCGTGGTGACCAGTTCCTTGTAAGTTTCCAGGGCAAGACCCTGCTCTTCGATAAACTTTTTATCAAACATAATAACAGCCCTGGCCTCATATTTTTCATCCAATATACCAAAGCTAACAATACCCGCTATCAGCACCGCCACAAAGCTAATGCCGGCAATAATCCACTTGCCCTGCAATAATACTTCAATTAGTTCCCGCAAGCTGATTTCTTCTTCCAACTCAAAAACACACTCCTTTTGGCGCGTATTGATATATCTTTGTAATATTAAAACCGGGCCACGGCTACTTCCGCCTTTGAACCGCTGTGTAATTCCTCCATCTCAGCCGCCCGGTAATTGTCAATTTCCAGCTGCCGGCGGAATTCCGGCACCACTTGCCGTAGCATGTGTACTACTTCGTCGTCGCCCGGCGCCCAGTCAGGCTGGCTCGCGGTGCTTAAAAACCATTCCAGCACATGGCTTTCGGGCCTGTCCACCCCGGCAATAAAAATTCTGTTGTGCTTGGTAACGCTGACCCCCTCGGAACTGGTGAGCAGTTCCTCGTACAACTTTTCGCCCGGCCTGACGCCGGTAAACACTATTTCAATGTCCTCTCCAGGCTCAAAACCCGAAAGACGGATCATGCTCTTTGCCAGGTCCACTATTTTAACCGGCTCGCCCATATCCAGTACGAACACTTCTCCGCCCCGGGCCAGCGCCCCGGCCTGGATAATCAATTGTACTGCCTCGGGAATGGTCATAAAGTACCGCACCATGTCCGGGTGGGTCACGGTGACCGGCCCGCCCGCAGCAATTTGCTCTTTAAACAGGGGCACCACGCTGCCGCGGCTGCCCAGCACATTGCCAAAACGCACGGCGGCGAACTTGGTGGAACTGTTTTGCCCCACGTGCTGGATAATCATTTCCGACACCCGCTTGGTAACCCCCATCACGCTGGTTGGGTTGACCGCCTTGTCCGTGGACACCAGCACAAAAGTTTCCGTCCCGGCGGCCGCCGCGGCGCAAGCCACGCTATATGTACCCAGCACGTTGTTTTTCACCGCCTCGGCGGCGTTGCACTCCATCAGAGGCACGTGCTTGTGCGCGGCGGCGTGGAAAACCACTCCGGGCTTGTACCTGTCAAAAACCTTTCGCACCGCCGGGCCGTCCCGGGCGTCCACTATCACCGGCACAAGCTCCAGGTCCGGGTAAGCGATACCCAACTCCTTATGTATGTTGTAAATGCTGTTCTCCCCGTGGCCAAGCAAAACCAGCAAGCTGGGTTGGAACTGGGCCACCTGGCGGCACAACTCCGAGCCGATGGACCCCCCGGCACCGGTAACCAGTACAACGCGCTCCCTCAGGTAACCAGCTATGGATTCCAGGTCCACCTTTACGGGATCGCGGCCAAGTATGTCCTCCACGCGTACCTCGCGGAGCTGGCTTATGGAAACCCGCCCGTTAATCAGCTCGTAAATGCCGGGCAATATTTTCAGCTTGGCCGGGGTTTTCTGGCACACCTCCACAATTTCCCGGATCACCCGCCCGGGGGCGGAAGGAATGGCAATGATGATTTCCTGAATGCCGTAATTTTCCACCAAGCGGGGGATATCATGCCTGCCGCCCAGCACCCGGTGGCCAAACATCTCCAGCCCGTGCTTGGACCGGTCATCGTCCACAAAACCCACGGGGACGCAGCGTTCCCCCTCGGTGTGGTTATGCAGTTCCCGCGCCACAGCCGCGCCGGCGTCACCGGCGCCCACTATGAGCACCGGCTTGCCCACTCGCAGGCGATCTCCCTGCAAGTGCTTATCCCTGAACAGCCGCCAGGAAAGGCGGGACCCGCCCACCAGCATGACGGCAGCCATCCAGGCCAGCACGAATACGCTGCGCGGCAGGGGCAGGTGCGAGCCCTGCATGTAAAAATAAGTGAGGGCAATATTGAACACCATGCCCAGGGAAACGGAATACACTATGGACAGCAACTCGCCCAAGCTGGCGTACTGCCACAACCTGCGGTACAGCCCGAACAAATAAAAACAACCCAGCCAAACCGCCGTAAAGTAAGGCGCCAGTTCCCTATACGCGGCCATGTTTCCATCCGGCACTTCGCCCTCAAAACGCAGCAACAGGGCCAGCAAAAAAGCCAGGTTAACAAGCAAACCATCTATAACGAGTAAAGCCAGCATCCGCTTGCGTAGAACCATAAAATACTCCCCTTAACAGGAACAACACAACATACCTGTATTTTTTCGACAAAAATGACAATGTACCTGCCAGGGAATCAAACAATAAATGCCGCAACAAGCTGCGGCTATGATTAAAATGCAACATTGTCACCAAAATTTGTTCCATTAATTGGTTAGGCCTTGTTTAATTTCACCAAGCTCCTTAATAAAGTCTACCGCACCGGGATAATATTTCATCAAGTGGGGCTTTAATTCACTTGCCTTGATTTCCAGCTCCTCGTCACTAAAGCCAAGATCTCTTAAATACATAATAGTAGAAACCAGCTCTAAAAACTGCGCCTCGGAATTTTTTAGCCTTTCAATGATTGATACAGGTACACTGGGGGAGATACCGTTCAAACCATTCTCACTTAATTTGCGTAATAGTTGTTTGCCCTCGCCTCTTATTTTATAAACATACATGTTGGATACATGCTCTTCATCAATTAATTTTTCTTGCAGTAATGAGTCCAATTCAGCTTGCAACTGGGACGAGTAAGGCCCGTAATTATGATAAGAATAATCAAGATCCAGGTCATAACCAAGCGATTGGATGATATAAAACATTTTCTGTAATTTTTTACGGCCTTTGATTTCCCCGGTGTCATTTAACAAACCAAGTAACCTGTACCTGTACTCTATCATAAATAGCCCTCCTACCTTTTATTCAGGCCGAATATACCAATAACAAAGGAGTTAACAAGATTTGGTAATAGTTAAAAACAACATCGTAACCTATAAGGACGGAGGGCGGCTTTCATGCTGTCCCCTATAATCACCATGTACAGTTACTTTTTCAGCATATAAATCGGCGCCGACCAAAGATTTGACAATTGTAAGCCATATTATTTTCAAATCCAGCAACCAGGAACGGTTGTCTAGATAATATTTATCCAGCTCCACTTTCTTCCTCAGTGAAACATTTTCCCTGCCATTTACCTGAGCCCACCCGGTTATACCAGGCTTCAGCCTGTTAACACCATTATCTTTTCGCATTTGAATTAACTCATACTGGTTATACAAGGCGGGCCTGGGCCCCACAAAATTCATATCCCCTTTTATTACATTAAATAACTGTGGTAGTTCGTCTATGGAAAAACGGCGCAAAAACTTACCTACCCTGGTAAAGCGATGGTCATCCTTGGGCACCATCTCTGAAGGCATGTCCGGCGTGCCCACATGCATGGTCCTGAATTTATAAAGAGTAAAAAAGCTATCGTATTGCCCGGCCCTTTTTTGCTTGAAAATCGCAGGCCCCTTTGAATCAAGACGAATGATAATGGCTACAATAACCATCAATGGCGCAAAAATAATTAGCAACAACAATGCCATTATCAAGTTAATAAATCTATTCATAGAAATCACCATCCAACACTTTAACTAATTCTTAATTAAACCAGCCTCACGTAAGGCCTTAACCTCATAGACAATACCTTCCTCAAATGGAATGGGATCAAAGCCCAAATCTCTTACCGCGTCACTATAATCAAAAACCTTATCCTCCTGTAAACGCTTAACCTTCTCTGAATCTATCAACCCGTTGGGTACTATATCGCCGACATAACCGGCCAGCAAAGCCAGGGAAAAAGGAATACTCACAAACAACCTTTTCTTTCCCAGCTCAGCGGCAATGATCTTTAATACATCACGGTATTTGACCGGGTTTTTGCCGGCCACATTGTAAGCCATGCCAATCGATATCGGTTGCATGTAAGCTTTAGCTATTACTGCAGCCAAATCCCTTGCGTAAATGGGTTGCATCAAACCATTACCCGCACCAACCACCGGTATTACCGGGTATTTATCTATTATCCTCACAAGCTTATGTATATTCTTGTCTCGCTGGTTGCCGTATATCATCGTTGGCCGGATAATCGTATAATCCAAACCGCTGGCCATAATTTCTTTTTCCAGCTGTTTATACTCATCCGAACACTCGCGGTATTTACTATATATCCCCGTGGTGGTTACAATAATGACCCGCTTTACCCCGGCGGCTTGACAAGCCTGAATAATCTGAGGCGCGTAGCGGATATTGACCAAATGGATTACTCCGTCAACACCGGAAAAAGCTCGCTTCAATGCATTTACATCACCCACGTCGCCAAGGCTTAACTCCACGTCTTTATCATTGATCCACGACACATCGCTATGCTTGCGCACAAGACAGCGTATGGGACCACCATACCCCGTCTCTCTCAAGCAACTCAGCAAAAAACGCCCCGTCAACCCCGTAATCCCGGTAACAACCAGCAAAACACCGCCCCCGTTTAAATAACTTCCTTGCTATTTCCGCTCCGCCTGTAAAACTTCCCGGTACACCGCCAGTGTTTTGTCCAGCATGTTCTGGAAGGTAAAGTGTTCCAAAAACCTTTCCCGGCCTTTGCGACCCATTTGCACCCGCAGTTCAGCGTCATTGATTAACCGGGCCAGCCGTTCCCTTAACACAGAAGCATCGCCCCGGGGCACCAAAAAACCCGTCTCGCCATCGATTACCGCTTCCCTGGTCCCGCCCACGTCCGAGGCTATGACAGGTAGCCCAGCCCGCATGGCTTCCAGGATACTCCTGGGAAACCCTTCCCACCTGGAAATTAGCAAAAAAACATGAGCTTTAGCCAGTAACTCGGGCACATCGGTCCGGGCCCCCAAAAAGTTCACCCTGTCGCCCAGGTCGAATTCCCGGGCCAGTTCCTTGCACTGCTCCAATAACGGGCCGTCCCCCACCAGATCAACCACCAAATGGTCAACAACCGCCAGCCCACAAAGAGCCTCAAAAAGCAAGCGGTGGTCTTTTTGCTCGGAAAACCGCGCTACCATAATCAACCTAACCGGGTCTTTCCCTCCCGGCTTGGCCAAATAGTCGCCGGGTAATAAAGGCATCCCGTTATGAATGGCAACTAATTGCTCTGGCCTACCCACGCCATAATTAAGCGCCAGTTGGCGGTCATACTCCGATACACAAATAATTTTGCGGGTCCAGCGTGCCGCGGCGCGTTCCGCGCGGATATACAACCGCCTTTGCAATTCGGGCACACCCTCTGTAAAAGCCCACCCGTGAGCCGTAAAGATGGCCGGTACACCACAGCGGCGCGCGGCCAAACGCCCTAAAATACCAGCTTTACTAGAATGAGTGCTGATTAAATCCGGCCGAATGGATTTGATTAAACCGGTAATCTCATAAATACATTTGATATCCTGAACGGGGTCAACCGGCCTAACCAGAGAAGGAACATGATAAACGGGAATATCGCTATTTTGAAGATTATCCCACAAAGGACCCTTCACACCCATGGCCACATGCACATCGAAATCACTGACAAGATTGGTCGCCAGGTGAAAAATATGGGTTTGCGCCCCGCCCAGGATACCTTGGGTAATTAAATATAGTATTCTATATTTATTACGGTAACTGTTTCCTTCAGTTTTAACCAACTTGAGTACCCCTCAACCACTGTACAAATATTTCCAACCCTTCCTCCAGCGAAACCGCCGGGTTATAACCTAGTTTTTCCCTGGCACGGGTGATATCGGCATAGGTGACCGGCACATCTCCGGGCTGGTCTCCGGTCCGGCGAACCTTTGCCTTCACTCCTAGTACTTTCTCAATAGCCGCCACCAAGTCGTTCAACCGCACCGGTGAGGAATTGCCCAGGTTGAACACCTCATACTTATCACCCTCGTACTCAATAGCTGCCAGCACACCCCGGATAATGTCGTCTATGTACGTATAGTCCCTGGCGCTGGAACCGTCCCCGAACAGTACAATTTCTTCCCCCCGCAGCATGCGTTCGGCAAACTTGCGGATGGCCAGGTCCGGCCTTTGCCTGGGCCCGTAAACAGTAAAGAACCGCAACACCACAACACTAATACCGTACAGGTGCGCGTAAGTGTGGCACAGCGCTTCGCCAGCAATCTTGGTGGCCGCATAGGGTGAAGCCGGCTTCAGCAGGGGGTCCGTTTCGGAAAAGGGCACCTTTTCATTTAAACCGTACACGGAGCTGGAGGAACCGAAGACAAATTTCTCAACCCCCGCTTCCCTGGCCGCTTCCAGCAGGTTTAGCGTACCCGCAACATTGGTTGTCTGGTACAACTCTGGCTGGCTCAGGGAAGGGCGCACCCCGGCCCTGGCGGCAAGATGCACAATAACTTCAGGCTTCCATTCCTTAATTAAACCTCTTACCTCACCGTCCCTAATATCCCCTTCCACCAACCTGTAAGCATAATTTTCCAGGTACGGTTTTACATTTTGCCTTTTTATAGCCGGGTCATAATAGTCATTAAAATCGTCAAGGCATAGTACTTTGCATCCTGCATCGAGCAATTTGTCCACCAGGTGGCTGCCGATAAAACCAGCACCGCCGGTAACCATTATTTTTTCGTACTTCACCTGCCAACCCCCCGGTAGATAAACCCCGCTTTTTCCAGGTCGGATTTATTTAGCATGTTTCTGCCGTCAATTATTACTTTCTGCTTCATTACGGCGCCTACCTCGTCCCATTGGATAGCGGCGAATTCCGGCCACTCGGTAACCAGGACCAAGGCGTCACATTCACAGGCCAAGTCTTCTACGCTGTTGCAACACTCCACATCCATTTCGGGGTATTGCTGCTGAAAATTAACCATAGCCACGGGATCGTAAACCTTCACCCTGGCCCCAAGATCAATTAATTGATTAATTATATCAATTGCAGGCGCATCCCTTAAATCGTCTGTATGCGGCTTAAAGGCCAGGCCAAGAATACCAATGGTACCGCCCCGGATAACCTTCAGTATCGCCTGCAGCTTTTCCACTACTGACAGCCGGTGCCGGTAATTCACGCTGATAGCGGCATTGACCAGTTCCATGTTATAACCGTACTGCGACGCGGTGTAAGTGATAGCCCGGGTATCCTTCCCGAAACAGCTGCCGCCCCAGCCCAGGCCCGCCTCCAAGTAGCGCGGGCCGATGCGCTTGTCCAACCCGATACCCCGGGCAACCTCTTTAATATCGGCACCCACCTTTTCGGCCAAACCAGCAAATTCGTTGATGAAGGAAATCTTCATGGCCAGAAAAGAGTTGGCGGCATACTTGATTAATTCCGCACTGGTGGGATTGGTGGTGATAAAAACCGGAAGCTCGTAACCCGCCGGGCGGGGAATACCGGTGGGCGGCGTAAAGGTTTGCTCCAGAATGGGCGCGTACATCCGGCGCAACACATTGACGGCATAAGTGTCATTTGCCCCCACCACAATCCGGTCCGGATAAAGGGTGTCGCTAATGGCGGCCCCCTCCCGCAGGAACTCGGGATTGGATGCCACGTAAAAACCGGCCCGCACACCGCGCCCGGCCAGCCGCGCCCCGATGACCGACTCCACCCGGCGGGCCGAACCGATGGGCACCGTGGACTTGTTAACGATCACCGGCGTATTTGAACCGTCCAGCACTTCGCCGATTTCCCGGGCCACCTCTTCCACGGCGGATAGGTCGGCATCCCCGTTGCGCTTGGACGGCGTGCCCACCGCGATAATTATCACACCGGTTGCGGAAACAGCTTTTGTCAGGGAAGTAGTAAACATTAAATTCTTCCCGGCATCCACCAGCATTTCCTGTAATCCGGGCTCGTGAATAGTAGCATCCCCGGCCTTGAGGTTATTGATGATTCGTTCATCCCGGTCCACGCAGGTTACTTTATGCCCCAGGTAGGCCAGGCATACTCCGGTAGTCAATCCGACGTAACCGGTACCGACAATTACTACGTTAAGATTATTACCTTCTTTAACCATAGCATATCCACCTAATAAAACGCTTTTTTGAGTTATTACACAAAGCATATTTTTTGAACCAAATTTGCAGATTAACGCCACCCACATGGCATTACCATAAAAAGACTACCAGCCTAGTATGGAACCAGTATATAAAAGATAATTATTTAAATGGATTATATAAACTTAACCCGTGTTCCAATAGGTGACAAAAATCATTCTCGTTTCTGGTTACCAGAATCGCAGAATATTCTATGGCAGTTGCTGCAACTATAGCATCCGGTAGTTTTAATTTCTTTTTATAAATATTTCTGCTGATGTTTCTCAAATCTCCTGCTTTTCGTGCAATTTTTGAATTGACTTCCACTATTTCGCCTATCCCTAAAGCATCTTCGAAATCCTGCTTATCTTGCTCTGTCAAATTGTGATAAGAGAAAAGTTCGGCTTCTACTATGGTCGAATATATAATTTCAACTTCAGGGTTTTGTTCTAGTTTCGTTAAAAATTCAACAACTGGAGTTAAGCCTTTTTTATTATAAATGATGATATTAGTATCAAGCAGGTACCTAGTCAAACTCCGGCACCTCGCGATCAGAGCGCTCCAACATCTCCTCTACTTCTATGTCAGAGCGGTTTGCCCAAGTTCCTGCCATTCGAGCAAATACACCTTTTGGTTTTTCTTTTTTTGTTATCCTCACCACTATTTTGTTTGCATATGGAACAACTTCAACCAAATCACCAGGTTTAATATTAGTTTTATTTAATATTTTTTTTATCGAAACACGACCTTTTGTATCTACTCTTTCCTTAGTGAAAACCATAATGGAACACCCCCAAAAATTACTATGCAAAAATATATCTATCTATCAATTAACGACAGCACTTTAAACCGCATAGACCAAACTAATTCCCTATCCTCGTCCGACGCTTGGCCTGCAAAGCTTTCTAACACGTCTGCCGCCCAGCGAAGTTTGGCCGTTGATTCCCTGCCTAGCCAGAGCAAAAAAGTAGGTGAGTGTATAATATCAAGTACTTTTTGTTTCCGCCTTTTAAACATATCATATGAACTAAGATACACATATAACTTCCTGGGTGGTTGCACCCGGTAGTCATCCGCAATGTTTAACCACTTCTCCCACAGGTCACGAACATTAATCCGGTCTGCCAACCAACCCGCCATATACAATACTTCGTCCACTAAAACTTCATCTAGCGGAAGCTGCCATACATTAGGAACCAGGTACCATTCAAAACGACTGACAACTTCGGTTAATACTTTGGTTTGCCAGGTTTTGTCACCCCACCTGGAACCTTCTTCCACCAGATATGTCAAGCCAAAGAACAGCGACCATAACAAGCGCAAGCTGTCGGCATGCCACTTGCTGTAATCGGTAAACCTGTATACTGGATCGCGGTATTTTTTCCATGGAAATTCATTGAGAAACTGAGTTATATACCAATTTGCCCATTCCGCCCTGTATAACCTGGAGGATAAACAGGCCATTAGCACGGTTTCGGGCTGGTCCAGGGAATAATTGAAATGTAACTCTTTCTTCTTTAGTTTACCAATCCACTGTTCCCAAACCTGCCACCGGATAGACCTGGCCAACTCGGGCCTTGAGGCATCCATTAAATCCGCCAATCGCGATACGATAACATGAGGCAGGCCATTTAGAAAGGGGAGTATTTCGTTATCTGACATTTCTGCCTTGTTAAGCAGAGCAGGCACTTCTAGAACAAGTTTTTGTTGTTCCTCTATTCCTTTTGCCCTGAGGCAAGCCAAAAATGCTTTCACTTTCAAATCTCCGGAGACCTGTGCAGTTTTCCAATGCCGGTCAGCATCGGCAGCAACGCACCTAAAACTTAACAAATGAAACAAAACAAACCGGGTTGCCACCTTGCTGTTAAAATAATTGTCGGGAACCTGACTCCAATGTAGAACGTGAAGCAAGTGAGGTAACAAAACCCAGTTGCGGTCCAGTTCCTCACAGTAGCGGTGCGGGTCAGCCTGCTGGAGATATTCGGCGTAAAACACCTTTTCCCGCAATAGGTGGTCAAATTCCCAGGGGTTCTGCCCCAAGCCCCAGCACTGTCTGTAGCTTTCCGGTTCCTCAGAGAAGTTTTCGTATACCGTTTTAAGCTGCGCCCATTGCAGCTCTTTTGCATTGATACTATTCGAGATTTCTCTTCTCAAATTTTCAAGGAATCTCTGCAAATAAACGACCGCACGCTCACTTCTTACTATAACATCTTCTGCCGTAAAACCGGCCCCACAATAAATCCAGTGCGCGAGACAACTAAACAATGCGTCAACCTTGTCAACGTCCGGGTTTTCTACCGCAAATAACTGCTTGGTATAATCCCTTATTTGGGAGAAAACATCCTCACGCTTGTCCTCTCTGACCCGCCAGCTTACCGCCTCGCCGCTGGTTTCAAGGTACCCCAGCTCAATTATTTGCCTCAGAGTGTCCCGCGCATCTGCACCTGATACAGGGAAAAAGCGCAGGACATCTTCCCACCCGGGAAACGCCCGAAGGTTGCCGGGAAGCGTCTCTGGCTTCTCCTCCTGGCTTTGCCTTTTAATCCCCTCGGCATCCCATAATACCACACTGCGTGCTTCCTCCCTGCCGGGAACATTTCCCACACGGAGCCCCTCTACATATTCTTTAACTTCCTCTAACACATCTGCCGGCAGCTCCACCATCACGGCCGGGTAGTTCTGGGCTTGAGAGTGGAAGGAGTTGCCAAGTATCCACCCCTCCATCCCCTTGTTGGTCTGAAGCAGTAAAAACCGGTCATGAAACTGCTGTTTAGTGGCCTCTTCATTCTGCACATTAATTACTTTAAGGTTAGAGGGCAGTAAGCTTATATTCTGCCGCAGGACCTGCCGCATGCCTTCAGGGCTAGCCGCTTTTTCACTATTACTGCCCTGCTTGTCTACCAGACTGGTAATGACTTCCACCGGCAGGAAAAGGTTTTGCAGTCTGGGCAGGATGCGCGCAGCGGCACCTGTATCGAAGTAAGGATCGACGAATGTTGCCTTTTTAACCTCGGGGCGACTAAGCAAAGACTGCAAGTACTCAAAGAACATTACCTCCCCATCCTGCGTACCCACAAAAAAGCGGCTTCGCGATGATTGGGGAAATAACGCAGCCAGAGTGCTTCGAAAAAGCTCACCTTCCAGCACCCAAGGGTCAAAAGGGTGGCCCCCGGCATCAATCATCTGCCTAGAAGCGGTTGTAACGCCTTCCACGCGCTCGCGGTACTTTCGCGGTAGCTTTTCCGACCACGGGTCTTTTATATTTCTTGTTCCCGTGTACATTTCCATATTAATGTGTATGGCTCTCATTAAGTAAGCGTGAAAGTAATGCAGCAAATCCCCTTGCCCGGACCAGACCTTTACTACCAAGGAGGATACGGGTTCCCCGGCTTGGCAGTTAACAACCTCCCCTGCGTGGTTAACCTGTTTCAATTCATCCGCCAGCAAGGTTTGGGCATCGCCGAGCCCGTTATAAAGAGAAATATTCACCCACACCGGCAGGCTTTTCTCCAGCTTTTCGTCTGCCCATATTTTGACACCCCGTGATACCGGCTGCTGCTGCCACGGGCTGTCGGGGTGCACACGCATTTCCCTGATCATTTCCACATGGAGACCGAAAGGCTCCAGCAAAGAAGTTCCGTCCGGACTGTCGTATATTTCCATATTACCGAAACGGTCGCTATCATTGCTTAACAACTTTATGCCGGTACTGCCATAAGCCCAGGATTCAAGCTTTTGCATGTCTTCCTTGACTTGTTTCGTATCCATTTCCCCCGGCGGAAAAAGGAGTTCTAAAAAGGATGTCTTTCCAAGAGCATAATAAATCCTTCCCCGTGCGGTACGATCAGTTAAAGACTTTATACCTTTGATATGCACCTTACGCCCCGCCACATATATAGCCGGACGCACTTCCCATCTTGGAACACATATGGCCCTGCCTTCAACATCAAGCTGCCTCTGGGGAATAGCACCTTCAATAAATTCATTGAAATGTTCTCCGTCCATCAGGCTACGAAGGCACAGCAATTCCCAGCGCCGGTTACCGTTAATTTTACGCAAGTGCCACGGAACATATTCGCTTTCCCCGATGTTAAGGGCAAACCCGTATACCAGAGCATGGAAATTATCTGATATACGGTGAAAAACAGAAAGATTAACCGCATACATGTTGTCACCTTTTAAAGCACCATATCTTAATTTACGCTTAACTTATTGTTTTCCAGCCACGCCTCGAACATCAGAACATCCCACAGGTGGTGTTGCCAGTTCCTCTTGCCGCTTAGATGTTCCTTCCATAATTTCCGTATTGGTTCCGGCCTGAGATAACCCTCCCGCTTGAGACGTTCCTCGCTTAATAAATCCTCGGCCCAGTCCCGCAGCGGGCCGCGCAGCCAATCGTCTATGGGGATGCCGAACCCCATTTTCGGGCGTTCGATCAGCTCTTTCGGCACATATTTATAAAGAACCTGTCGTAATATCCATTTACCCTGCCCATTTTTAATTTTCATAGATAAAGGCAGCCGCCAGGCAAATTCCACCACCCGGTGATCCAAAAGTGGCACCCGCGCCTCCAGGCTCACGCCCATGCTGGCCCGGTCAACTTTGGTAAGTATATCGTCGGGCAGGTAAGTAACCAAATCAAGATACATCATGCGCTGGGTAAAATCCGGCAAATCAGCCCAGCGGCTACGATCCGTAACAACCGTAGGCGGCTCGGTCGCCCCGATTACTACACCGGCAGGGTTTTTCCAATGGGAAACCAAGCCGTAATACATGGCCTCGGGGCTACCCGCCGCCAGGACTTCGGCCAGTTTATGCAGCTTGTATCCAGGGTTGCGTTGCTTAATTTTTTTCGGAAGCACGGGGCCCAGGTTACGAAACAAACTTTCCCACAACCGGGGAGATAAAGCTGTCAACCCCAAAGCCGCGGCTTTTTTTAGCCCTCCGGGCATCCACCCGGTTTTGCGCCAGATACTCCGCCCCCAAAAGTAGCGGTTATACCCGCCAAACAGCTCGTCCCCGCCGTCCCCGGAAAGGCATACGGTCACATGCTGCCGCGCCAGTTTGGATACCAGATAAGTAGGGATCTGCGAAGAATCGGAAAAAGGCTCGTCATAAAGTAGCGGCAAAAGTGGAATCACATCTCTGGCTTCTTGAGGTGATACGTAAAGTTCTGTATGCTCGGTCCCCAAATGCCGGGCTACTGCTTTAGCACTTTCAGCCTCGTTATAAGCAGTTTCTTGAAAACCGATAGCAAATGTTTTTACAGGCCGGTCACTTTGCGCTTGCATTAGCGCCACCACCGTGGAAGAATCCACTCCGCCCGACAAAAATGCACCCAGGGGAACGTCGGCCACCATGCGCGCCCTGACAGCCTTTCGCAGGAGATCATCCAGCAGTTCCACAGCCTCGGAATCAGAACAGCTTAAAGGGCGCCCGACACCGGCTTCCGCAACTTCTTCAGCGCTCCAGTAGCGGTTAATCTCCGGTTCAGCCGCACCGTTACCCAATCGAAAAGTCAAAATACTTCCCGGCGGCAGCTTATGAATCCCCCTGTAAATTGTATAAGGCGCCGGGATATAGTTAAAGCGCAGATACAGCGCCAGAGCGTTGCGGTTTATATCATTTCTAAATGCGGGGTGTTTTTTTAAAGCTTTCAACTCCGAAGCAAAAAGAAATACATGCCCCGCCGTGCCGTAATATAACGGTTTAATCCCCAGCCGGTCGCGAACCAAATATAATATTTTTTCCCCACGGTCCCAAGTGGCAAATGCAAACATTCCAATAAAGCGCCGCACCGCTTTATTTAAGCCCCATTCGGCAATTGCCGCCAGGACCACCTCAGTATCCGAGTGGCCGCGAAAAATATGCCCTTTTTGCTCCAGTTCCCGCCGCAGTTCGCGATAGTTGTAAACTTCGCCGTTATATGTAATTATATACCGGCCACAGCTGCTAACCATGGGCTGGCGACCATCGGGAGAAAGATCGATAATAGAAAGCCGGCGGTGCCCCAACCCGACCCCCGCTTGCTCATCCACCCATATACCGCCGTCATCGGGGCCGCGGTGGTAAAGGGTATCGGTCATACCTGAAAGAACAGAGCGCAAATTACTAACAGAATAATCTTTTGTTAAGCTGATAAAACCTGTAATACCGCACATAAACTATTTCCCATTCTCTTTTTATATTTGTTAATAGCATTTTCTAAACACGATTTAGTAGAATTAACATTCGCAAGATTATATCATCAACTAATGATTGGCGATATACTTCTTTTTTAATAACAAATTGCAAACGATCTATTATGGTTTGGCGATCATCTATAAATTCATCTAATAATTGCTTTTTGTCAGGGGGTAAGGATGAACCAAATATTCTTCTAAACTCCTCTGCCTGTTTGGTAATTAAAAGTAGTTTTCCATGCTTGAAAAAACGACTTACCCGGGCAATCCAATTTATAATCAGATTATTTTTGTATCCGATAACATTTGAGGAATGTTGACGATATAAAATCTTTGATTCAGAGTCATAAATTATTTTTCCAAAAGCAGATACAACCAAATACATCCACCAATCATGCATCCCAATAAGATTTATATTAGGAAGCTCTTTTAGAATAAATTCTCTAGAAGTATTATTAATCACAATCGTACATCCCGTAGCAATATTTTGGACTAAAGCATTACCAAAAGATGGCTCCTGCTTGGGAACTTTCGAATATCCAATTATTTTTAAATTCTCATTAACTAACGTAGTCCTAGAACAATACATAAGCGGAACCTCTTTGGGAAATTCTCGCAAAATATTTATCGCCCGAGTAATCTTATCACTTTCCCATACATCATCTTGATCGCAAAAAGCTATATAATCTGCATCTGGTGAGGATATTTCTAGGAGCTTAAAAAAACTACCAATAACACCAATATTGTTCTCCTTAAGTATTTTAACAAATAATAAATTTTTATATCGTTCTAAAATTTTTAATGTATTGTCGGTTGAACCATCATCCCTAATATATATTTCCAAATTGGAATAATCCTGACCTAATAAACTATTCATTAAGTCAGTTAAATATTTTTCACCATTATAAGTAGATAGCAAAATTTGCACTTTTTCTAGCCCATATAACATATACAATCACCACATTATTAAATTTAGGCTTTTATTTCTCTAATAGCTGCTGTTATGTAGGATCTACATATAACCATTATGATGAAAAAAATTGGTGACATTAGTAGCGGATTAGTTCCAGCCGCCATAAATAATGTAGCCAATCCTATAGCCAGTAATCTTCCTGTATCGTCAAGTTTAAATAACCGAAAGAAAAGCCAAGCAACATAGCTAAAAAATGCTACTACATAAATTATCCCGAATTGTCTTATCATATTGAAATGGCTTACTTCAACATTATTAACTATCGCTTTTGCACCTATACTATAAAAACTGGAACCAAGGCCTGTACCAAATAAAAATGTAAAAGTGTTACTTAAAGCAATCGAAATAATAGAACGAATATGTCCTATTTTAATCAAGGTTGAGTCTGATGAAAGGGTAAGTTTACTCAAAACAAACCCTAGAATACCTCCATAACCCAAGAGATATATAGCCCAACATAAAAAAATGATAAAAAATCCTACTATAAAAAAATACCTTCCCCAATAAACGATTTTTTTTGTTCGATAGATTTTCTCCAACGAAAACCAAATAAAAGCTATGATAGCAAATAAAATAACAGCTGTCGAAAGTGTTGAAAATAGAGCAAGGGCAATTACTATAAGTTTAATTTTTGACTCCTCAAAAAATAGGATGGCAGTAGGTATCAATAACAATGTCCACCGAAAATAAACGTTTGGGAAAAAACCAGAAAAATGGCCTTCAAAAGGATGTTGACCCAAAAAACCTAGTCGATATTCCCTTGTAAATTCAGTTATTTTAGAAATCAGTTCAACCTGCCCTCCTAGATATAAGAAGAAAATAATAACAAAAGCTAATAGAGTTAAAATGGCACCCAAAAACATAATATCTTTAAATATTGATATAATCTTATTTCGAGGTGTTATGCTTATTAGAATAGGATACAGAAACCAAATCACAAAAGGACTTAACTCACCTACTGACTTTCTAAATGGTATCTGATAAATTACAATAGAAATAAAAAGATAAAATATTGGTGCAACAAAAAATAGTAAGCCTTCCAATAAAACAAAACTGACTGGTACTGTAAAATCAGTTTTAATCAAAAGACAGAGAATCAAATATAGACTTATCAGGCCAAAGGCTGCATATTTAAGGCCAAACGCACCGCCTATATCTATAAGCATTGCTAATAAGAATAATGCAAACAAAAATTCAGCCCAATGTTGTGATCCTCCTGTACGTATTGCTAAATGCATTATAGTGCCCCCCAAAATCCTTCGGATATCTAACAACCCGCGCGATCATGATTCTCCACCCTGGTTTTCACTTCCGAGGATTCCCCGACATCAATCAAGGAATAAGTGTTTGCATCGCCCGTAGTACACAAAATTGCATATACGCCCGACCTGTCCTCCAAGCTGCTCGTTGATGAATATGGTCCTTCAAACGTATACCCGCCAATCTTTATAGACATATTTTAACTCCTTCCGGCCTGTACTTTGGCTCACGGCACTCCCGCATAAGTATGCCAACCTGATAAATAATAGAGTTATTCTATTTCGTTTTCCACTAAAGGTTTTAAACGTTTCTCAATAAAATCCTTCGGCGTCCACCCTTTGCCAAGACTGTCTAAAATATAAACATCAAGCAAATCAAGTGTAATACCCGCGGCTTGTTCCAAAATTTTACCCAACGCAATGCCCGCCAGGGCTCCCTCCACGCCGGCCAGAGCACCACCAGCGGCCATACCCAACGTGGAAACACCCAAAGTTTTTAGCAATTTCCCTTTGCGCGTCTCCCAAAAAGTATTACTTTTTGTTAAAGCTGAAATATATTCCCTGGAAACTTCCTCAACACCGGTAGAATCGGAGAGCCGCGCCAGCCAGCTTCGGAAAGCGGTGGCCTCCCTTGAAGCACGCAGCCGGGGAATCTCTTTCAACGGCAGTTGCCCAGCTTTAATTAAACTTGATATATCCGGGATTTTCTCGATATTAAAGACAATTTCGGCCTTTTGGGCAATAACTCGGGCTTTATGCAACCTTTCGACCTGAGCCTTGGCTATTAGAAAATGATTACCACAATCCCTGGTAAGATATTGATAATTAGCAAGCAACGCAAGCTCCATGGTTTCAGTAGTTAAACCGCACAACTTGGCCCGTTCTTCTTTATTTAAGTCTTCAAGATCTTTATTAAAAGGAAGTCCAACCGAGGCGAATAAATTAGACTTATAGCGTTTATACCCTATCTCCACAGCTTCTTTATTCAAGTCACCGGGAACCGCTTTATATGCTTTAATTGCTTTTCGTACCAGGGCTCGCCGATTTCGCCCGGGAAGCGGACTGGCCAGCCACTTGAGGCCCTCCGTGGCTGAAGCCTCCGGGTCACAATGAACGCTGGAATTCAACTGGCCGGTTTGAAGCGGTAAAATACCGTTAATATCATCTACTACATATGTAATCATGTCATCACGCAGGACGAATTCTACCGCACCTTGTTCCAGCAGTGCTTCAACACCTTTTGGGCCAAACCAGTTAATCAGCATGGTTAAAGGAATGTTCTCACCGTATACACTAAGCGCAACGCCTTCGTGCAGCATTAGTAGTTCGCCGACCATGGCGGAAAGGGATCGGTATTCGGGTTCGAAATTCCGTACATCTTCCACCAAGTGTTCGTTGCCTCTTACCAGGTATTTTCGGGCAAAACCGTTAAGTTTTTTATCAAAAACCAAATTGGATAAGTTCTTTTTTATCAATGAAAGACCTTTCCTTATGATAAAATTTCAATACCCGAATACTCTCATTCGCCCGGCTACTTGTTCCGCGAAAGCTTGCAGCTCGGGCTTAGTTCGATAAGCATATGCCCGTCCTTTCTTCACTCGGCCAGCTACTTTTTGTATTTGCTCAACAGTAGCACCGAGGCTGCAGAAATCACTGAGTTGCTTTAAAGCTGCATACGGCTCTGTGAGAAAATCTTCGTATTTTAATTCCACGGCCCTGGTTCCAAGAGCTTTCACATGGGACTGCGCCTCGTGAAGGTAACTTTCCCATAATGAAAATCCGCCCTCCAAATCAATACACCGCAAGGTATCAGTAAACCCTCCCCTTTTGGGACGTATCCAGTACAGCTGCTTTCTCTTATGGTATAATGCCTTCGAAATCTGCAAGGATTTTTCCGCCCGTACTTTTAGGCTGTTGGCCACATCGATGCCGTTGCGGTAGATATGAATAACTTTTGCGTCCGGGAAAAGGTCCAACCATATGGGAAGAGTAAATGTATTACGCGGGTCCTTCCAGCCCCAGGGGATGTCCAGATTGGCCGGTGTGCGGTAACGCAAGTATTTGCCACAACCTAAGTAACTAACCACCCGGGGAGTTTTTATCAAATAACGTATATAATCCACCGTAAGGGCACGAACCTGGGTATTGTTTAAAAGATGCCGGATAGGTTTAGGGTTGTCCCAGGCACCACCACTTTGTTTTAGTAGCCATTCATTTAACCATAGGAAAAACAAGGCTTCGTGGTTAATTTCTTTTTTTTTACCAACAAATAAACCTAACTGTTCCAGCATGCGGGTAAGCATACTGGTGCCAGAACGGTGCATGCCGACAATTATTACAGGTGCTTTGGTATTGTTTAACATATTTCTTTATACCTTCCCTCGCAAGGCATTTTCAAATACTTTTAGATGCTTTTCTGCACTCTTTCGCCAAGTAAACTGAGCGGCTCTCTTTAGCCCTTTTTCCCTGAGCTGCCGGCGAAGCAATCTATCTTTAACGATGCTTTCCATTGCGTTAGTAATGGCTTCAGTGGATCGTGGATCAACTAAAATTGCTGCATCACCTGCTATTTCTGCACATCCTGTTACGTTTGAAGTAATTACGGGACAACCACAAGCCATTGCTTCAATTATCGGCATACCAAAAGTTTCGCGTAAAGAAGGAAATAAAAAACCCATTGCTCCCTGATAAAGTGGAACTAGCTGTTCATGACTTAAGGGTTCATAAATTAGCTTAATATCTTTACTTGCTTCTTTTTTGGGATACCCAGGGACTACTGCAAACAATCGCGGCTTAACCTGAAGTGACTGGTTTTGATAAGCCTTTATAAGACGATCCACATTTTTTAAAGGTTGATATGAGGATACGTGTAATAAATACGGCTCGGTTTCCATGACCGATGTATTTGGTTTAAAAAGGGAGTGGTTTACGCCGTGGTATATAGGAACAATCACTTCCCCTTTTAGGCCTAGCATCTCCTCAATCTCGTTTTTTGCATAGTTAGAAACAGTAATAATCGCCGCACAACAGCCACGAAAGGCACGCCATTCGTATAACTTCTTAATGTTTTGTAATTTTCCACGTGCTGCACTGCGCAGATTAGGAAAATACTCCTTTGCGGGTAGCGCAAAAGGCGCCGCACCGTGCAAGGTTACGACTTTGGGTTTAAGTATTGCTTTAAGAACCCGGTGAGGTGCTGCACCTCCTGCAGCCCGTGGGTCCCAGTATAAATCTACGTCACCTGGCAGCGGCATATCTTCGGAAAAAGAGACTACAACAACGCCCATTTCCTGTAATTCCCGCACCACATTTTCCCTGTATGAACGTATGCTATGAGGCTCTCTTTTACAAGTGAGAACTGCAATTTTCATTAGCTTCCCTTTCTAGCTACGGCAATCATAATTAAAGTTTTGTCATTACAAAACTGTATCTAGCTCCTTTTGCCAACTGGGGTGTGACGTTCTTCAATGTTTTTTACTGGTAATCCTTCGTTATCTACTTATCATTTTTAAACCAATGTGACAAATCTCGCCCTAAAAGCTTACTTAAGTTTTCTATTTCAGGCTTAAATTTTTCTTGTAATTGTTTGCGTAAATCAGGGTCCATAGGAGGACGGGGCACATATTTTGTATTCATTTTTTTTAAGTTATATGATAAAAATTTCCGAAACAAACTTGGTAAAACAACTTTTGCTGTCTTCTTGATTATTGGCGGAGGAGTTTGTAAAAAATTTCTTAAAACTTTACTTCGTACTTTTTTATTCGCGTTAATTATTTTAAACTCTGGCCTAAAATTTGAATTTACTCCTAAAAAATCTAATGTTTCCTTATACACCTTTGAAGTTTGATTTTTAAAATCGTCAAAAATTATTACATGCACTTTTTTTCTTCCAAAAACATGAAAATATCTTTCAACTTGTTCAGTAAACTTAACAACTTCACTATAAAATAAAGCCTCTTTCCTTTTGCACTTCTTAGGTATTCTATTTCCATTTTTGCGATCATTTTCAGCTTTTATTGCACTCTTAAAATCTTCAATATCTTCATTAAATCCATCATATAACATTTGACTATGCAATGAATATAAAAGAGACACAGGTTCTCTTAGCATTATAATTATTTTGGCTTCAGGATTATAATTATAAATTTGCTGTGCAGCTGTTTTTGAAAAAAGGTACCATGTAGATCCTTCTCCACACAACAAATCCTCATTTCCTTTAAACAAGTCTAAGTATTCTTCTATTGTTGAAAAATTTCTTATACCTGTTAAGTCTGATCCAAAAAAGTTTGGTTCTTTGATTTCAGGAATAAATATTTGTGGGTGTTTGTTAAGATATTCACACATTGACGTTGTCCCAGACTTAGGAGCACCTACGATAAAAAAGTCTGGTTTTTTCATTATTACCTCACCCTACCTATGACCGTTGAATTGATTCCTAAACGCCGCCATACAAACCAGCAAAGAATTACATTCCATACCACTATACTCAAAGCAGTAGCCGTTGCCGCTCCTATTAGCCCCCATTTAGGGATGAATAAGGAATTCAAAATTATATTAACTATAGCACTTATACCAACCCCAAGTGCTGCCAACCGCTCATGACCGGTCATTAAAAGTATTACGCCCACCGAACCGGCAGTTGAATTAATTAACTGACTAGCACTCAATATAATTAGTGGAATTTGTCCTTTAATAAATTCCACACCAAATATTAACAAAAAAGTCTTACTAAATATAATAAGACCTAATGCCATAGGCAAGGAAAAAGCTAAAGTTAAACGAGCACCCTTTGTAATAACATGCTGCAACTTTGTTATTTCATTATTAGCATAAAGCCTCGCAATGATGGGCCCAAGCGGCGTATTAACTGAAAGCAATACAAAAGTTATTAATTCTGCTCCAAGAGTGGCGACTGTATAAATACCAGAGGCTTCAACATTAATCAAAGTACCGACCATAATTATATCAGTCTTTGCATTTATTACATGCATACCGGCAACAAATAACATCGGCATAGCAATACGCAACCAAGTTCGTGTCTCATATTCAGGCAACGCTACTTTTACCTCTGCCGGCAACACTTTATAAAGCATCAAAGTTCCAATGGTTAAAACAGTAGCATTGGCCAAAATGTTCAGTCCAATCGCCAAGGGCGCTGAAAAAAGTGATCCTAGTAAATAGTAAGAGCAGCCAATCAATGAAATAAATAAAATGGGCCGTATTAACATTTCCGGGGTTTGTCCAATAACTATATAGTTCAAAGCCCGAAATACAGCTGTTCTTAATTGGTTTAAAACTGTAAATGGCAACAATAATAGAGCTAATAGAAATGTATATGACATTAAATCGGAATCAATATATAACCAACCTACACAACCCGCTATGACTATTAGTAATAATGAAGCTATTAGTGAAATCTGAGTTGACCTTTGTAAAATACCGCGTATTAAACCCCATTCAAAATTGGTAAGATATGCTGAAATATTACGAACCAGCAACTTATCCATTCCCATTATGCCGAAGACACTTAAAACGCCTACCCACGCCATTGCATAAGCATAAGCCCCGTATCCTGCCGTTCCTAGTAGTCTTACCAGCATTACGCTGGTTAAAAAGGCAAAACCTTTAGAAGCAACTTTAAGGAATAAAGTTCCACTAGCGCCTCTTACCAGTAGAGATAAAATATTTGTCTCGTAATCATCTTTATTTCTATTTTGGGGGTAATAAATATTTTGAATAATCGTTGTAAAGAACCGCATTTAGCTAAAACCCCTGATGTTAGCTAGAAATTTTTTTTGTTTTAATCATTTTTATATTTTATAAGATAAGAAAGAACCATCTGGAGCATAAGCTCCCAATTTGGTAATAAAGTACCAAAAGTATTTCCAAGTTTTTCATTACATAAAACTGTATATCTTGGCCTGCAGGCATTGGTTAGGTATTCACTAGTAGGGATTGGCCTAACCCTCAAGTTATTGGGTATTAATGGCTGAACATGTTTTATAATCGCTTTAACAAAGCCATACCAGCTTGTGTGACCTATTGCACTCAAATGGTAAATACCGCTTAAATCCGATAATAAAAAAGTTTTTTTAAAGCTAAAAGGTGAATAAATACGGGCCAAAATCTGCGCTGTAGCCTCAGCAACCATCCTGCACCATGTAGGCGACCCAAACTGGTCATCAACAATCCTTAATTCTTCTCGCTCTTGTGCCAGCTTTAAAATCGTACGCAGGAAGTTTTTTCCCCGCATACCGTAAACCCAGCTGGTGCGGAAAATAAGGTGCGGTACTCCAACCTCCTGAATGGCAAGTTCCCCCGCCAGCTTGGTTTTTCCATATACGTTGATGGGATTGGGTTCGTCTTCTTCAGTATAAGGGGTCTTTTTAGTACCGTCGAAAACGTAATCGGTGGAATAGTGGATTAATAGCGCATTTATTCGCTTTGCTTCTTCAGCTAAGGTCCCAGGAGCAGTGCCGTTAACGGCCATGGCCAGGTCAGGCTCTTCCTCGGCTTTATCCACGGCAGTGTAAGCCGCAGCATTTACAATGGTAGCGGGCTTTATTTCCCTGACTCTTTCCCGAATTTGCCCAGGTCTTGTTAAATCAAGCTCCTGCCTGCCCAGCGCCACCACTTCACCAAGCGGCGCTAAGGTGCGCTGGAGTTCCCAGCCTATTTGGCCATTTTTACCGATTAGCATTATTTTTAGTGAGGGGTGAGGGGTGAGGGGTGAGACGCAAGACTCCTCACGCCTCACACCTAACTCCTCACTCCCTAATCCTTTGCTCCTCACTCCTCACGCCTCACTCCTTACTCCGTACCGCGGCAGACGTTCCCGCGAAATATTTTTTAGCCTCCGATATACACTGTCTTTTTCCGACAGGACAGGTCTTTTCACCGGCCAGTCGATACCAATATCCGGGTCGTTCCAAATGATGCCGCCTTCAGCGGCGGGGTTATAAAAATCTGTACACTTATATGCAAACAGGGCAGTATCGCTGGTAACACAGAAACCGTGTGCAAAACCTTCGGGTATGTATAGCTGGCGTTTGTTTTCGCTGGAGAGGGTGACGCCGACCCACTGGCCGAAAGTTGGTGAACCGGCGCGGATATCCACCGCCACGTCAAACACTTCTCCCTGAAGGACAAATACTAATTTGCCCTGTGAATTGGGATTTTGAAAGTGCAGGCCGCGCAAAACCCCCCTGGTTGAAAAGGAAAGGTTGTCCTGAACAAAGTGGATGGGCAATCCTGCTTGCGCATAGCGGTCCCGCTGCCAGGTTTCCATAAAATAACCACGGGCGTCGCCAAATACATCCGGTTCTATTATTAGTACCCCGGGCAGTTTGGTTTCCAACACATTCATATAGTTCTACCGTCCTGTACCAAATTCAGGAGATACTGGCCATAGCCGTTCTTTTTTAGCGGGTCGGCTAGTTTAATTAATTGTTCGGTACTAATCCACCCCATGCGATAAGCAATTTCTTCAGGACAGGAAATTTTAAGGCCCTGCCTTTGCTCGATGGTTTCAATAAATTTGGCCGCCTGAAGGAGGGTTTCATGGGTGCCGGTATCCAGCCAGGCATAACCCCGGCCGAGTTTTTCCACCCGCAATTGGCCCTGCTGTAAGTAAAGCTTGTTTATATCTGTTATTTCAAGCTCGCCCCGAGCCGACGGTTTTAGCCCAGCGGCCATGTCAACAACCTGGTTGTCGTAAAAGTATAGACCGGTAACGGCATAGTTTGATTTGGGGCGGACCGGTTTTTCTTCAATACCCACCACCCGGCCAGCGGTATCAAACTCAACCACGCCGTAACGTTCCGGGTCCCTGACCCAGTAGCCGAAAACGGTGGCGCCCTGTTCTTGTGCTGCAGCTCGTCGCAATTTATCCGTCAGGTTGTGCCCGTAATAAATATTATCTCCCAGGATAAGCGCGCAACCGTCCTTACCTATGAAGTCCCGCCCGATGATGAAAGCCTGCGCCAAACCGTCCGGGCTGGGCTGCACCGCATACTGGATATTAATCCCCCACTGGCTGCCGTCCTGCAGCAGTTCTTGAAACAAGTACTGATCCTGCGGTGTTGTTATTATCAATATTTCTTTTATACCGGCCAGCATCAAAGTACTAAGGGGGTAATAGATCATGGGCTTATCGTAAACCGGCATAAGCTGTTTGCTTACCACTTTGGTAAGAGGGTAAAGGCGTGTGCCTGAACCGCCGGCAAGGATAATTCCTTTTTTAATCATAATGCCCCCTCCTGCAACCTGGCGGCGGTACCAAGCCCCAATCGCTCACCGCGGTAACTGCCATCCATCACCCTGCGGCACCATTGTTGGTTATCTAAATACCATTTTACTGTTTTTAGCAAGCCTGTTTCGAATGTTTCCAGCGGTTCCCAGCCAAGTTCTCGTTTTATTTTACTTGCGTCGATGGCATAGCGCCGGTCGTGGCCAGGCCTATCTTTAACAAATTTGATTTGTTTTCGATAGCTCTCTTTGTCATTACGTGGACAAAGCTGATCAAGTATGTCGCATATTCTATTAACTACCTCAAGATTTGTCTTTTCATTATTTCCACCAATATTATAAACCTCACCAGGCCGGCCTTTCTCCAATACAGTAACAAGCGCGGTGCAATGATCCTTTACATATAGCCAATCACGTATATTTTGGCCATCACCGTAAACCGGTAAAGGCTTGCCCGAAATTGCATTTAAAATCATTAAAGGAATTAATTTCTCCGGAAACTGGTATGGGCCATAATTATTTGAACAGTTTGTTATTAAAACCGGCAATCCATATGTATGAAAGTAGGCTCGAACCAAGTGATCAGATGCGGCTTTTGAAGCGGAATAGGGCGAATTGGGTGCGTATGGGCTTTCTTCTGTAAAATACCCTTCCGAGCCTAAAGAACCATAAACCTCGTCTGTTGATACGTGTAAAAAACGAAAATTCTCTTTTTTGGTGGTATCTAATTGGTGCCAGTAAAAACGGGCCGCCTCCAGTAATTCAAACGTTCCGATAATATTTGTTTGTATGAAATCAGAGGGCCCATCAATGGAGCGATCAACATGAGATTCGGCGGCAAGGTTAATAATACCGTCTGGCTTGTACTTACTTAATAAATTAGTTACTAAACTTCTGTTGCATATATCTGCTTGAACAAAAATGTGATTAGGGTTATCCACAACGGAAGCAAGGGAATGAATGTTGCCCGCATATGTAAGCTTATCCAGATTTATAATCCTATTATTTTTTAGTGAAAGAAAATACTTGACAAGGTTGCTACCAATAAAGCCAGCTCCGCCTGTAATGAGTATAGTTTTCATGCAACTAAAACCTACCTTAATTTTTCTTTACATCAACCTTCGTAAGAGAAATTTCGCCCTTCCGCCATATATTACGTAGCTGTTCTACGCGGGCATAATCCAGCTTGACCTGCCCCATCAAAACCTCGCCGCCGTTGCCGCCGTGGCAGTCCGAACCGCCGGTGACGGCCAGGCGGTATTTTTGCGCCAGAACCAAGTAATATACAATATCTTCGTCTTCATGCCTGGTGTGGTAAACCTCCAAGCCCTGGAGCCCCCAGTCCATGAAAAGGCGGATGTCCCTTTCCTCCAGCCGGTTGCGCTGCTTGTTCTTGAAAAAGCCCGGGTGCGCCAGCACCGCCACCCCGCCGCTTTGGCGGATCAGGTCCATCGCATCAGCAGGATCTATTTCATATCGTTCCACGTAGGCCGGGCCGTTGCGGCCGATGAACCGGTCCGTGAACGCTTCGGCGGGTTCAGAAATATAACCTTTGTTCAGCAGCGCCGCGGCGATATGCGGTCTTCCAACATATGATGAGCCGGCTGCGGCGCGAACATCTCCCCACGTGATTTCCAGGCCCAGCGATTGGAGTTTTTCCACCATCTGCCGGGCCCGGTTCTCCCGTACGCACATAATATCCCTGAGTTTTTCCAGGAGAACCTGCGCGCGCCAGTCAATGAAGTAACCCAGTACGTGCACTTCCCCGCCGTCGTAAAGGGTGGACAGTTCTACCGCAGGGATGACCTCCACCCCGGCGGTGGAGCCTGTGCATAAAGCTTCCTCTACGCCTGCCACGGTGTCGTGGTCGGCCAGGGCTATACAGGCGAAACCTTTTTCCCGGGCCAGTTCGACCACCGCCGACGGTGATAGGCGGCCATCGGATGCGGTGGAATGGATGTGCAGGTCCGCGTACCTGCGCGTCTCAACGGAGTTGCGCCACACGGGCCTGCGCACCTCTTTTCGATATGTATCCCCGGATTTCCAGCCAGTTGATAACTTTGTGCACGCTTTCATCCACCGTTTCCCTGTGGGTTTCCACGCATATATCGAATTGTTGGGGTTCCTCAAAGGGGTCCGATACACCGGTGAAATTTTTTATTTCCCCGGCCAGGGCTTTTTTGTACAGTCCCTTGACGTCCCGTTCCACCAGCACTTCCAACGGGCATTTTACATACACTTCCACGTAGTTGCCGATGGTCTCCCTGGCGTGGCGGCGGCTTTCCTCATAGGGGGTGATAAATGAACAAATTACAATGACGCCGTGCTTGACCAGCAGCCCGGCCACAAAGGCGGCGCGTTCCAGGTTGGTTATGCGGTCCTGGCGGGAAAAACCGAGCCCCTTACCCAGCACCTGGCGCATTACGTCCCCGTCCAGCATCTCAACGCGCAAGCCCCTGCTTTTCATTTCCTGCTCCAGCTTCATGCCTAGGGTTGTTTTACCAGCACCGCTCATGCCGGTCAGCCATAGGGCAAAACCTTGTTGTACATGGTTCAATATTTCTTCTTCCTTTCGCAAATTTGTAGTCTATGCTAGTCTTTGCATCATGTAGTACTCATTTTAGCACGGGAAGCTTTTTAAGTTGGTCATATTGTTGCCTGGCGTCCTTGTTTAGCTTTTCCGCCTGGTTTAACAAATTACGCACTTTTTGCTTTTGCCCCTTCTTTTCGGCAACCATGGCGCGCCATATTAACGCCCGGCTTTTTATGTTATTATCCTTGCTTTTGGCCGCTTTTTGCAAATCGGCATCCGAGTTGTTGTAATCGCCCAAAAGGTACTTGGCCGCGCCGGAGTTGAACCATATTTTATGTTCCGGCACTATTTTTGGACCTTTCCACATCTTCAAGTTTTCCTCGCTTACATTATCCATGAAAACTTGCATTTTATCCGGCAGCGCGGCTGCCTGCCGCAGGTATGTTTTTGCTTCTTCTTTGTTTCCTTTTTCCAGGTTCAAATAACCGGCGATAAAGTATCTTTCGGCCAGCATTTCATACCACTGCCGCTGTAGTGGTGCCAGTTCCACCGCTTTTTCCGCCTGTTCTATGCCTGATTCGTATTTTTCCGCGCTGATGTAAACATCCGCCAAATTGACACGGCACTGGGAGTTGAACGGGCTTAATTCCACCGCGCGCATTGCTTGCTCTATAGCTTTGTCGTGTTCCGAACGGGCCCGGTATACCTGGGACAACGTAACGCGAAAATCGGCGTTGAACGGGTTTTGGGTTACGGCTTTTTCCAGGTATTCCAATCCCTTTTCCACCTGCTGTATCTGGAAAAAACGGCTGGCCTGCTGGGCGCTGGCGTGAGATTGGGCTAGAATGATAGCAGGAATGATGACCAGCAGTGCCGTTGTTGACGCTATCACCAGCGGGGCAGCGGCCGGAATTTGGCCCGTTCTGCGCTTTGGTTTTGGTGCCTCTGCCTGTTGTTCCGCGTTATTTTCCTGCAGCCTTAAAGTTGCACCGGTAAGCCCGAAGAACGCCCACAATACCATTGTTAACGCCGACAGCGAAAGGTCAAAGTCTATTAAGGCATGCCCAGCAATTGTAAGAAAGCAGGCCAGCATGAGACAAGCAAACTGGAATGCAGCCGGGTTATTTTGCCTTTGCCGGTATATACGGAAACAGTAATACATGAAAGACAGCCAGATGCCGGCCACCGCCAGCAAACCCAGCAAGCCGGTTTCGACGCCAACCTGGAAATAATAGCTGTGCACTTCGTTAGAATTGTATAAGTAATCCTGGAAAGAGCGGTAGGCTTCCCGCCAGCCGCCGCCGCCCCAGCCCAGCAGGGGCTTTTGCATGATCATTTCTATGGCGTCGTTGACGAAATCCATGCGGGTCACTGCGCTGTAATCCTGGAAAAAAGCAACAACCTTTTCCCATATATCCCCAACGCTGCGCAGGAATACTGCAACCGCAACCAGGGTTATACCCGCCAGTACCCCGAAGGCCAGGTTAAACTGCCCTGGCTGCCACCTGGCAAGAATAAACTTTTCTATTACCTGGCGGAACAGCGCCTGCCAAGTAATTGCAAGCACCAGGCCGGCCAGCATCCACACCCAGGCCGGGTTGTAATGCTTTGCCATGGCCAGGGGTATGAATTTGGTTATGCATATTGCTGCCAGGCCGCCGGTAACGCCGGCGTGCAGGGTGGTGGCCAGCCGGTTGCGGGCGCCCAACCCCAGCAGGTAAATTATAAGCACCAGGCTGAACACCAGCAACCCGCCCCTGGACTTGGTGCCAATTAGCACCGCCAGGAGCAAAAAGTTGCCGCAGGCGTACAGGTAACCCCAGGGGTTGGATTTGACCAGCCATTCCGGCAGGCCAGTGCTGCGCCCGGCCAGGTTTTTGCCCACGGTGTAGTCGCTGGAATGCTGCCAGAAGTAGAAACCCAGCAGCGATACGGCGGCCAGGTAACTGGCCAGGGCGTTGGGGTACTGGAACGATGAGTATATGCGGCCATGCAGAAATCCGTCATTAATATGTATAATTTCCGTGGCCGCGGCCAGTCCCGCCAGGGCAACACCTATGGCGCTGGCGTAAATAACGTGCAGTATCCTGTGCACGTCTTCCCGGTTGCGCACCAGGCGGGACACGGACCAGTAGGTCATGAAGTAAAGTATGTTTTTAACCACTTCGTCTATAGCCAGGCCCTTGTTGACCGCGGTGAAGGAGGTTATTATGTACACCAGCGGCAGGGCCAGGGCGAACCAGTCCAGCGGGCCGCGCATAAACTTGTAGTCACGCTTCAGCCAGCGCCACAGGAAGGCGAGCCAGAATACCAGGGTGGCGAAGATAAGGGCCTTTTCCTGCTCCGGGGCGAAGAACAACCCGCGGAAGTAGGGCGGGAAGAAAAGTAAAAGCGCCAGGCCCCAGAAGGCCACCTGGTGCAGCGGGTCGAATTCGTCCTTTTGACGGATCTGTTTGGGGTCGCGGCTTTGCGTTTCAGCCAGGGTTGCTTGTTTTTTGCCGCGTTTCTTTTTGCCGGTGGTCATCCCGTGTTCTCCCTCTGGATATAATGGAAATAATTATTATCTGCTGTATAACCCTTCTATTAGTTCTACATTATTTTACATGATCCTGCCTTTTCCTTTTGGAAAAATTGGGAGCTTTGGGTGCCAGGCACCTGCAGTATATGGTACAATAACGCTACCATATCCCAAATCTTAAAGGTGATTAAAGCTTGTTCGTTCCCGGTAGAATTTCCCGGTATAATTAGGGGGCGTTTTTATATGGCAAAAGAGCTTGATTTTCTGAACGATTTTACAACGGATTCTTCTGTTGAAACCTTACTGAATGAACATCCAGAAGTGCAGGTTTTGTGGGAAAGGCGGGAGAATATAGCCGGCGAAATCGATATTAACGGGCAGAACCCCGTTTTGCACGTGTTACTGGAGGCCATAGCGGAAAACCAAATCCGGCTGAACAATCCGCCCGAGGCGAGGGAAACGTATGAACGCTTGCAGAAGCTGGGGCTTGGCCCGCATGCGGCACGCGGCGCCATTGCCAATTTGCTGGTCTACCACATTTTCAATGTTTTAGAACATAAAGTGGTGTTCGATACCGAGGCGTATGCCAGGCATCTCCGGGTGCTGGGCACGGACATGCAGCATGTTGGGCGAAACCAGCCCTGTCCATGCGGCAGCGGCAAAAAGTTCAAAAAGTGCTGCCTCCCGGCCATAGACAATCTTAAAGTGGACAAGTCAATGGGCACCCTGGTTTTGGGCGGTGGTTATTACGCTACGGCCGGTTATTTACTGGAGCAACCGGCTGATTCAAAACTCATCAGCATGGAAAACAGGGGGCATATAGCCAAGTTTATGGAACAGCAGGGCGATTTGGAGGGTGCTTTGGCCTGCCTGCGGGAAAATGTGGCCCTGGCGGAGAAAGAGACGGAAGATGTGTTGAAGAACGCCCTGCAGGATTTGCAGTTGTTTTGCATGAACCACCCGGAATATGGCGATTTGGGGCTGGAGACAACTGACAGGCTGATTGAGCTGGCGGGTAGTGATAAGTATAAAGGTCAATTACGCTGCGACAAGGCGGATATACTGGCCTCCATGGGCAGGCTGGCCGAGGCGGAAAAGGAGTATCATGCCCTGTTCGGTGACATGCCCGGTTGCGATCACGGCCGTTACCGTTACGCTTTATACCTGTGTAATGCGGGACGTTTTGATGAAGCTGAATCAGTTTTGCAGGATTTGCTGGCACGCGAGGACGAACTGGATGACGATACTCGCAGCGATGCTGTCATGTTGCTGGCTGATATGGAAGAGGAAAGTTAACTGGCTCTGGTGCCGGGTGTTGCGATCTGGAGTTGTTGCGATTTTGGTGCCGGGTGTTGCGTTTCGCGGGGCCGGGTGCCACGCCCTGGTGCCAGGTGTTGAAAATCCATGGACTGGTTTACTTTAAACCATAGCGCTTTTGTAGATTTTACAACACCCGGCACCTCAACTTTTGTCGAATTTTTGCGGTGCCAGGCACCCATAACTTATTTTCCATTTGGCAATACTGTCTTCATGGTATCAATAAAAACAACAACATCCTTTTCCAGGCAGGCAGCCGTATGAGGAAACTTATTCAACAATATTGAACCAACAGCCTTCCGTTATTTGTTCCAGTATATTTAAGAATTTTTCTATGCTGTCTTTCAGGTGCATAAAAGTGGGTTCCATATCTTTAATCAGCTCGCCCATTTTGTCCCAGTCCAGTTCATACCCGTAAAGGTTACGAAAACGGTGTCTGAAACCAAGGTATTGTTGAATTTTCCCTGCCAATTCACTGTCTATAACCGCAGGCCTTTTAGCCGGAATGTCAAATGTCATTTGTTCCAGTAGTTGCCTGTGCCAGCCTTCACTTTTGGGCACCGCCTGGTCTATTTCCCGTGCTATGTTGATAAATATTTTTTCTATTCCGGAGTAAAAATCATGCAGGATGGAAGCGCAAGCTCTTACCCGGACGCTTTCAATTTTGAGTTCGCGCATCCTGGTTATATCTTTGATTTCGCGCACCAGTTTTTCCAGGTTTAAAAGTTCTTTTCTCACCCGGACTTCCAGCAAAACTAGGTTGGGGGTCACAATTCCACCCCCTCTTTAATGATGTAATCACGCACTTCGGGGTCGATTCTCTCCAACTCAACCAGGTCGAAGTCAAAGGGAGCCAGAATATCCATTACTTCCGCATACAGTTTCCAGAAATTTACCCGGTCACTCAAGCCGCATATGGCGATGTCTATGTCCGAGTGCTCCATGAATTTGTTTTCCCGGAGCAGTGATCCGAAAAGGATAACTTTACAACCGTAATTTTGCTTCAGGTGGTCCGCCGTCAGCCTGGCCCGGTCCATGGCCTGCCTGTACCTTTGCGCCAGTTGCTGTTCTTTTTGTTTTTTCTGTTCCCGCCAGCCGGATCGGTATTTGGCAAGCTGTTGAGGTGTCAGCATTATGTTATCACTTCCGTTATCGTGGGGGTAATTCCTGATTTTAGTATATAATGGTTAGGGTTGTGGTTGCAACAAAGACGGAAGAAAAAGGAACGGGAAAAGGGGAAGCGGAAAAAGAGAACAGGTCAGTTAAATAAGCGGGATGCGTTGGCTCTGGTGCCAGCTCTGGTGCCGGGTGTTTAAAATCCATGGACTGGTTTGCTTTAAACCACAGCGCTTCTCGTGGATTTTACAACACCCGGCACCTCAACTTTTGTCGAATTTTTGCGGTGCCAGGCACCCATGCCGCAGTTCCACGGGGATGGTGACGATTTTGCAATTGCGGTTGTTTATGGTGGCCCGGCCCACCATGACCAGACCCAGGTACCACAATACGCCCAGCGGGGATTGCGGTTCACATCCCGGCTCGTTCCAGAAGAACCCATCGCCATCCAGCTTGCCGAATTTACGGGTTACGGCGTTCAGCCTGCTCCAGCCCTCCCGCTGCAACAGGTAACCAAGCAGTTCCAGGCATTCCGGCTGCAGCTTTTCCAGTACCCGGTCCAGGTTTTCGGGGCGGCACAGGAATTCAACCAGCTGTTTTTCCTTGTCCCGGCGCAGCCTGGCCGGCTTGATGCCGTAAACATCCAGGGCCCCCTCCAGCCAGTGGACGGGCATGTTTTTCAGCCCCCGGGCCAGGGTGGGGTTCACGGGCAGCGGCTTTTCTTCTATTTTCTTGCGCTGCTCCTCGGCGTAAAGGTGAACCAGGTATTCGGGGTCTTGAATCGTCGAAGAGATTGTTTCCGACAGCTCGATGCTTTTCCTTAGCCCCTCAATTTTTTGCCTTATTTCCTCCCCCGCCGTCCGGGGGTCGATGCGGTCCAGGTATTGCCGCGCTTGCCGGGGATCTTTCAGCTGCAGCATCAATCCCGCCAGGTTGAACAGCACGGCCGGGTTTTCGGGGGCCAGTTGTTCCAACATTTTCATTACATGCAGGGCCTCCTGCAGCTTGTCCTTGCGGCGCCAGAGATTGGCCAGGGTCATCATGGCCCGGGGGTAGAACGTGCCGCTTATGTACAGGTCGTTCAGCAGGGCCTCGGCCTGGTCCTCACGCCCGCTGTCTCGCAGCTTGATGGCCCGGTCCACCAGCTTGTCCAGTTCGGGGTCGGGTTCGGCAATCACCGGTTTTTTCTTTATTTCCACCAGGCGCATTTCGCCGTCTATGAATATGGGGACGGGTTCGTCTTCCGGCAGGGCACCCCGTTTAATTAAAGCCTGTGCCGCCACCATTTTCTGGCCGGTTGTAAAACCGGGGTGTTCCAGGATGCGCCGGCCAAACTGTTCGCCCCAGTCTTCCCCGTAATAAACCAGGGTATGCACGATGTGACCAAGGTGTTGCTCGTCTTGTCCATCCCCCACCATCCAGGCCAGCAGCATCATGCGGAAATAACCTTCCAGCGCCAGGCGGCGCAGGCCTTCTTCGTTTTCCGCAGCATCGTTTATTGCTTTTTCCAATTGGGCATCCGTAAATTGCTGGTAGCCCATTTCAAAGGGCGGGATGATGCCCCGCTCCACCATGAAGGCCACCTGCTGCATGGCGGAAAACAGGTGATGCACCCCGGCGATGGACGACCACAGTGAAGCGGCCCGCTTGTGACGTCCCATGTTGAAACAGGCCACGGCGGCCAGGTATTTGTTCTGCCAGGAGACGTGGTATGATTCCCAGCGGCGGTACAGGTCGAACACCAGCCGGTGGTCGTTTAAATCGGCGGCGGCCTGCATGATAGTCACGGTGTATTCCAGGTAGGAGTTAAGGCTTTGGCCCAGCCCCGCCCGGCGTAAAGCGGCCAGGCCGTCCTCGAAACTGCGCACGGCTTGCCTCAGTTGCTCGCGGGCCCGGTCGGGCTGTTCCAGGGCACAATAAACCCTGGCCGCCAGGGCGTGGGTGAACGGGTTCGACTCCGGTGTTACGCCATGGTCCAGGGCACCGAAGTCCAGTGTGCCGGGTGCGGGTGGAACTGCCCCGCCGGCGGGGTTGATGTATGGTTCCAGGATCTCCAGGGCGCGCCGGGGTTCGCCGGCCATGAATGCGGCCAGGGCCATGTTGTTGCGTATGGGGGCGCATTCGTCCAGTTTCAGGGCGGCGGCAAATGTTTTTTCCGCGGCCTTGAATTTACCCTCCTGTAATAGTCGCTGGCCTTCCTGCACCAGCTTTTCGGTGTATGTAGGCTCAATGCTCATTTAGTTGTTATTCACCCCGTTCTGAAATTATGGTGCCGGGTGTTGCGTTTTCGCTCTGGTGCCAAGTGTTGAAAATCTATGGACTGGTTTGCTTTAATCCACAACGCTTTTCGTAAATTTTGCAACACCTAGCACCGTTGCTTTTGTCGAATTTTGACGGCGCCAGGCACCCATACAAGGGTTTATCCTGCGGTCCTATTTTCCATTTGGCAATACTGTTTTCATAGTGTCAATAAAAACAACAACATCCTTTTCCAGGCAGGCAGCCGTATGAGGAAATTTATTCAATAGTTCGATAATTCTCTCGGCCGATAAATTAAAACCGTATACATTTCTAAAGACATGCCGGAAAGCCCTGTATTCGTCCAGTTTACCCGCAGTTTCCTTGGTGATTAGGGCGGGGCGCACATCCGGAATGTCCAGTGTCATTTGCAGCAATAAATTACGGTGCCATTTTTCATCTTGCGGCACAAACTCATCTATTTCCCGGGCCACTGTTTTAAAAATGTTTTCGGCGGCCACGTAGAAATCATGCAATATTGAACCAACGGCCCGCAGGTGGAAGGTATCCCCCGGTGGTAAGGCCGACCGGATATTTTTTTTTGAGCCGGTCAGCCCCCTTTCCGACAGTTCCCCAACCAAGCTTTTAATGTTATTCAGTTCCTCGTAAATACGGGTAGCAATCACAGCCAGTTGTTTGCGGGTCATAATATTTTCCCCTCTTTCCTGGCCTTTTCCCTTAGGCCGGGGCTGGCGTCTTCGCTTAATACCACGTTGACTTCGACCGGCGTGGTTATTTCCTCCAATTCTATCAGCATGCGCCAGTAATTTGCTTCGGCAGGAAAACCCTCCACCAACAAGTCAATATCGGAACGCCAGTCAAAGTGTGTCCCCCGGGCCAGTGAGCCGTAAAGATACACCGATTGCACATTATATTTTTGTTTCAGGTGGGCGGCGGCAACGACGGCTTTGGACATAGCTTCCGCACGCAGTTTGACCAGTGCCTCCCGTTCCCGTGCGGTTCTTTCCTCCCATGCCTTGCGCAGGTTTTCAAGGTTGGGGGTCACAGCTTCACCCCCTCTTTAATGATGTAATCACGCACTTCGGGGTCGATTCTCTCCAGCTCAACCGGAACAAAGGGAGATAGAATATCTATTGCTTCAGCATACATCTTCCGGAAATTTACCCGGTCACTCAAGCCGCATATGGCGATGTCTATGTCCGAGTGCTCCATGAATTTGTTTTCCCGGAGCAGTGATCCGAAAAGGATAACTTTACAACCGTAATTTTGCTTCAGGTGGTCCGCCGTCAGCCTGGCCCGGTCCATGGCCTGCCTGTACCTTTGCGCCAGTTGCTGTTCTTTTTGTTTTTTCTGTTCCCGCCAGCCGGATCGGTATTTGGCAAGCTGTTGAGGTGTCAGCATTATGTTATCACTTCCGTTATCGTGGGGGTAATTCCTGATTTTAGTATATAATGGTTAGGGTTGTGGTTGCAACAAAGCCGTGTGGACTCTGGTGCCGGGTGTTGCGATCTGGAGTTGTTGCGATTTTGGTGCCGGGTGTTGCGTTTTCGCTCTGGTGCCGGGTGCCTATAAAACCAGGCGCAAAAAATCGACGGCTTTGATGATGCCTATTCCGCAGTATTCGCCCAATTCCAACAAATGTTTATCACCTGAAATTATATAATCACACTCGCCGGCGACGGCGCACTCAAGTATCCTATTATCATCCGGGTCGGATGTGATAACATCAATTTCTTTTGTTGGCGTCACAAAGACTATTACAGGTAAAAGCCGGCCAATAAAACCATCGATTTCGTGGTTGGTAAACTTGAATTTGGGATATTGAGTTACTCTGTAAAACTCGCTCAGAATCTGTGCCGAAAGGCAAAGCTCCAATCTCGCCTCAAAAACCATTTCGATAATTGCGGCTTCCGGACCGTCCCACCCGAGGGCTGAAATAAGCACGTTGGAGCGGTTATCCTCATTCCTTCCTGGCACCCCGTGCCCACTTGATTGCTTTCTCAACGTCCTGGGGGGTTATACCTTCTTTTTGAAACCTCTCTCTGATTGGCCTGGCAAAATCATCAAAATCATTTGCCGGAATCATTTTTTTTATCTCCACGCGGGAGCCTTTTTTTTCAAAAATGATATAGTCACCTTCTTTAATATTCAAGGATTTTCTCAATTCCAGCGGTACCGTTACCTGTCCTTTTGTAGTCACCCGGGCAATATAGTGGTCGCTCATTTACAACACGCTCCTGTAAGATTTTCTTACATATAATATATCACGCCCTTTCTTACCAAAGCAATCCCTTGGCTCTGGTGCCGGGTGTTGCGATCTGGAATTGTTGCGATTCTGGATCCGGGTATTTCGCCCCTGGTAGCGTGGTAACGGGTTTTTGGTACCAAGACTTTGGTGCCAGGTGTTGAAAATCTATGGACTGGTTTACTTTAACCCAGAGCGATTTTCGTGGATTTTACAACACCTGGCACCGTGGCTTTTGTGTCTTTTGTCGAATTTTGACGGTGCCTGACACCACTTTTCCTGCTGAAGCCAGTTCTGTTTTCTGCATCCCTTTCTTTTTTAGTTCAATTCGCTTTTCAACTTACGTAATGTCTCCATCCCCAGGCCGGTTATTTCGGCCACCATATCCTCCGACAGGCCTTTTTTTAAAGCCACTCGTGCGACTTCCAGTTTGCCTTCCAACTTGCCTTCTTTTATACCTTCCAGTTTGCCTTCGGCACGTCCTTTTTCGTGCCAGCTGGTGGTTATCTGCATAATCGCCTCGACCTCCCTCCGGTCTATTTGGGCCAGTTCCCGGTGCAGTGCCGCTTCTTCTTCAGGATTGAGTTTCAGGTAGGATTCAAAGAACCCGCCAAGTAGTTCGGTGCGTGCCGGATCCAGTTGCATCCGGGCCAGCATGCGCAAAAATTCCAGTTTTACTTTGACTCTCTCTTCCGGGGCAAAACCCATTTTGCTCAACAGAGCGGCGGCCACCGGGTTGTCTTCAGTTATGTAGTCACGCCAGTTCAGCTTTCGCAGCTCCAGCTTATAATATCTAAACCGCAAAACGTCCAAATAAGGAAACTGCATTGTAAATTCGTCGGGCTCGTCACGATCGCTTTCGTGGCTGAACACCGCTATCGGTAGTATCCGGCGGCGGTATTTTTGGTACAGGCGACTGAAGTAAATGAACATCCTTTGGTTGAAATCTTTTTGCATGTAGGCCTGTGGTTCGATGTGCACCAGGATCAGGCCGGGTTCTTGTTTGAGTCTGGTTTCCACCAGGATGTCCACGATGTGTTTTTCCCCGGCGGTTACGTCGGTGTATATCTCTTGCTGCAAAAATTTGAGGTGGCTGAAGTCTATGGCCCGGTATGCCGCCGGGAAAAACAGGTACATGAAATCGGCAAAAAAGGTTTGCAGCAGTTCTTTGAACAACCGGTCGTGGTCAGTTGGCGGGTTGTTGTTCATAGCTCCACTCTGCTCCGCGGGTTTTATATTATGGGGTATTCCTGTTTTAAGTATATAATGAGAGAGTTGCAGTTGCAACATGAGAAGAAGGGGACCATGTTGGCTGTGCAACTGTTGCCAGGGCCGGGGGGCTGGGTACCAGGCTCTGGTGCCGGGTGTTGCGATCTGGGGTTGTTGCGTTTTAGTGCCGGGTGTTGCAATCTGGAGTTGTTGCGATTCTGGATCCGGGTATTTCGCCCCTGGTGGCGTGGCAACGGGTTTTTGGTACCAAGACTTTGGTGCCAGGTGTTGAAAATCTATTTAGCCATAGATTTTACAACACCTGGCACCGTGGCTTTTGCGTCTTTTGTCGAATTTTGACGGTGCCTGACACCAAGTAGCGACCCAGCACTTTTGCAGGAGCAGTTTTACAAGTGTTTCTTTTTTTATTTTTTAACTGAGTGGCATGGGCCACGTATTCTAAAAATGTTCACTAACCCCTAACTCATACTTAACCTTTACTGCCGAGTGTTGATGGTATTTTAAATACTTTTCCTTTTGAAGCCGCCCAATAAGAATATAGGGTGGGATCTTCTGTTCAATACAAAAACACTTGATACGTTCCAATGAATAATCTCCTTTTTTTACAAAATCATCATATTTTTCTGCTTCAATTAAAGTGTTTGCAGCATATTCATTTGCTTTGTCTTCCGTATCGCTTTTTACAAAATCATAGTCAATCAATTTATCCTCAATGTCTCCATTGACAATGTGCCCGATTTCATGAAAAAGTGTGAACCAAAAAATATCTGCAAACTTATGCCTAGTGGTCATGATCAAGCTCAAAGTACCATCATCGTTTTTCTTGATAACACCATGAACCGGAGCACCCTTAAAATGTTTGACAATAGAAAACTTAATTCCGCATTCGGCTAGATAAGATTTCAAGCCGGACCGAATCTCAGAAAATTCTTGAAACATTAACTCCTTTACCTGGGGAATTTTTCGCTTTAACTTATCTATATCCAGTTTTTGTTCAATTTGCTGGTTTTCCATAAGCAAATCACACATTCTCAACCACGTAAACAAAACATATGGATCCACACTAGTGGCCGTTGCCAAGCGATAAGCACCTGCTTGCGATACTGCTGGAATTTGTTTTAAATTGCTAACATTTAATAGCTTCCTTAACTGAACCACAAGCATAGGCCCGTTTGCTTCCGGTTCTAAGAATCCTAGCTGTTTAAGGTATTCGACAATGTCATTTAACTTTTTAAGAATTGCAAGTTCTTCATCTGAGATCTCATTGATGTCTTCAAAATCTGCCAGTTCCTTGTCATAATTAGCCTGCAAATTAATCCAAAAACTAGCATCAACACCCAAGGCGTACTCCAATTTCTTGGCAAGGGAAACCGATATAGCCTTTTGACCATTGATCACACTGCTAATATATGGTTCTGTCAAGCCAACCCTTAAAGCCAATTCTTTTTGGGTCATCCCCCGGTCTTCCAAGATCTCTTTTAGCGTTTCACCGGGATGAATAATAAATTCACGGGATAAGCCACTCCTGTTTTTGACCATGATAATCCACCACCCCCTTTATAATAATCGAATCGCATTTTTTTAAAGAAACAGGGTCTAAACTTTCCACATCTGGTTTGACAATGAGTCTGAAATTACCTGAAATACTTATTCCGTAATATCCTTCTAAATTACCTGTCAATAGATGAGGTTTCCCGAGCTTTGTAGTAAGGTATATATAGAAATTAGCAGCAGCCTTGAGTTGATCATGTCGTCTCTTAATGTTCCTAGTTAAATCTTTCCCTATTTTCTTTTTCATTAAATCAAAATCATCGAAGTATTTTTCTATTGCTTGGTTTTCATACTTAATCTTCACACCCCGTATCGCCACCCAACTTTACTATTTGGTTAACTTAACTAATTGGTTAATTATATTATATGCTAGTCGCTGTCTTTTTTCAACATGAACCATATCATAAAAACAGCGTACCCGCACACGGGCATTAACTGCTGAAGTGGTCATGGCCGGTAAATCTGGTGCCGGGTGTTGCAATTTGGGGTTGTTGCGATTCTGGATCCGGGTATTTCGCCCCTGGTGGCGTGGCAACGGGTTTTTGGTACCAAGACTTTGGTGCCAGGTGTTGAAAATCTATTTAGCCATAGATTTTTCAACACCTGGCACCGTGGCTTTTGTGTCTTTTATCGAATTTTGTCGGTGCCTGACACCTTTCGCGCTGGGCTTCCACCCGGCGCTTGCCCAGCAGGAATATCAGCGGTATGGCGAACAGAATGATGATGGTGCTCACGATAAAGGTGTCGCCCATGGCAACGGCCATGGAGTGCTGCTGCACCATCATGCCCAGCACGGCGGTGGCCCCGTCGGCGCCCGCGCCTGGCAATCCAGCGGCGGCCATCTGGGCGGCCAACTGGTCCACAGTGTTTACAGCCACGGGGTTGGTCCAGCTTACGCTGTCGGACATGATGCCCGCGTGGTAGGCCTGCTGCCGCACCATCACCCAGGTTAAAAATGCTATACCCAGGGAGGCGGATATTTGCCGCACCAGGTTGTTCATGGCCGAGGCGGGGCCCGTTAATAAGGGCGGGATGGTGTTCAGGCCCGCCGTGGATACGGGCATCATCATCAGGCCCATGCCGGCGGAGCGTATCACCAGCACTCGCTGCAGCCAGTGGTAATCTGTATCCATGTTGATCACGTGCAGCTGGTAGGTGGTAATAACCAGTATGACCATGCCCACCACGCACAGGGGCAGGGCGCCGATCTTGTCGTACAGCCGCCCGCTTATGGGCATCATCAGCCCGCTGGCGAAGGCCATGGGCATTAGCAGCAGGCCGGTCTGCACCGGCGTAAGCCCCATCAGGTTCTGGGCGTAAATGGGAATCAGGAAAATGGCCGCGAACAAGCCGATGGTCAAAATGGCGGTAACGGCCAGGCTGGCGCTGAACACGGGGTTCCGCAGCAGGCGGATGTCCAGCATGGGCTGGGGCGCGCGCAGTTCCCACAACACGAACAGCGCCAGCAGGTAAAAGGATGCAACCAACAGCGTAACAATGTACTGGGACGTCCAACCCTTGTCCTGCCCCTCGCTAAGCGCCAGTAGCAGAAAGAAACAACCCAGACCGCAAAGCACGAAACCTGGCACGTCGAACTTCAGGTCCCGCCGCACGTCAGTTTCCTGCAAGATTAGACCGGCCAGTATGCTGGCCACGATGCCGATGGGTATGTTGATGGTAAAAATGGTTTGCCATGAGAAATTGTCCACCAGGTAACCGCCGGTGGTGGGTCCAAGGGCCGGGGCCAGCATGGCGGTAACGCCCCACACGCCCATGGCGGCGCCGATTTTATCGCGGGGCACAATGCGGAACAGCATGGCCATGCTGACGGGAACCATCATGCCCCCGCCAATGGCCTGGATGACCCGGAACGCCACCAGGGAGGCGTTGCTCCAGGCCGCGGCGCACAGGGCAGAGCCGATGGTGAAAGCCACCAGGCTGTATATGTACAGTCGCTTGTAGCCAAAACGGTCCCCCAGGTAGCCGGTGACGGGGATAACCACGCCGGACACCAGCAGATAGGCGGTCATGACCCACTGGATGCTGTCGGCGCCCACGCCGAAGATGGCCATTAGCTTGGGCAGAGCCACGTTAACGATGCTGCTGTCCAGGATGGCCATGAAGCCGCCGATTATGAGTATGAATAGGGAAGCCCATGGTATGGGGCTGCCCGGGGGCGGCGCGCCGGGCGGGCCGGGAGGGGCCGGGACCCCTCCCGGGGGGCCGGAACGGGGCGGAACGGGTGGGTGGCCGCCCGGGACAGCGATATCTGATCCACCGCTTACATTGCCAAGCGGGGGGCCGCCTTTGGCTGAACTGGTAGCGGGTGGCACGCCCGCTTGTTTAACTTCATCTTCAGCAGGAAGTAACTGTTTTTTAAGTTTAGGTTGAGTGGTAAAAAAGAGAACGGGCAATTTATTTAAAGAACGAAAAAGTAGCCCGTCCTCTTTTATTGCTGCTTTTTCGTTCTTTGCCCGGGAAAAATGAGACAAGCACCGGGTCAAAAACCGAACCGGAGCCAGTCCCTTGTTCCACTGGTTTCTATTTTCATTAGGCCGGAAAAGCGGGTCAAGCGCCAATTCAAAAACTGATTTGAAGCCGGTCCCCTTTTCCGGCTTTTCCCTTAACGTGTTAACGGACATGAATTTTCACCACTGCGTTGGTACCGTACAGCAGCGGGGTGTCGCCGGTGCCGGCCAGCGTTACCCTCACCGGTACCCGCTGGACCACCTTGGTAAAGTTGGAGCCGGCGTTGGCCTGGGACAGCAGGGAAAAAGTGGACAGGCTGGCCTTGCCGATATAATCCACGCGCCCGGTGAATTTTTTGCCGGGGTGGCTGTCCAGGGTCACGTCCACTACCTGGCCCACCTTCACCCGCTGCATGTGTTTTTCCTCGATATTGGCGGTTATGTACAGCGCGTCGGGACGTATCACCATGGCCACGGGCTGCCCGGGGGCGCCTATTTCGCCGGCGTGGGCCAGTTTCTTGATCACCAGGCCGCTGACGGGGGTTTTGACCAGCGCCCGGTCCAGGCGGCTGCCAGGTGGCAGGGCGGCGTCGTCAATCCTGGCTATTACCTGGCCGGCCCGGACGGTGTCGCCTTCTTCCACGTTCATTTCCACAATTTCGCCGGCAATTTGCGGGCTTACTTTGTAGATTTCGCCGTCCACTTTGGCGTCCTCGGTTTTGACAAAGTAGGTGTTGTTGTACCAGTAGTAGCCGGTGATACCTGCCAGGGAGAGAATCATTAGTGCAAAAACCATCATTATTGGCTTGTTATTTTTCAAAAAGCTACCCCCTTTGGCTCTGGTGCCGGGTGTTGCGATTTGGGGTTGTTGCGTTTTGGCGCCGGGTGTTGCGTTGGCGCTTTGGTGCCAGTGTTCACGCCTTGGTGCCACGCTCAGGTGCCAGGTGTTGAAAATCCATGGCTGGTTTACATTAAAACCACAACGCTTTTCGTGAATTTTGCAACACCTGGCACCGGAATTTCACCTAAGCGGGTGGGGCCGTTGCCTCCGCTGTTTCCGCTACTTTCTTGCGGCGGCGGAATTTGCCTCCCAGGTCGTCCAGGATGGTGTACATCACCGGGACAAACACCAGCGTGATCAGGGTGGAGAACAGCAGGCCGCCCACCACTACCGTGGCCAGCGGGGTCTGGCCCTCCGCGCCCTCGCCAATGCCCAGGGCCAGGGGGAACATGGCCAGGATACCCGTTAGAGCCGTCATCAAAATGGGCCGCAAGCGGGTGGGGCCTGCGTTCAGGATGGCCTCGTTGCGCTCTTGCCCGCGGCAGCGCAGTATATTCACGTAGTCAACCAGCACAATGGCGTTTTTCACCACAATGCCGCCCAGCAGGATCAGCCCGATGAAAGCCGGCACGCTAAGCGGCTGGCCGGTAACCAGCAGGCTCAGCACCACGCCAACCACCGTCACGGGCACCGAGAACATAATGATAAACGGGTACAGCAGCGATTCAAACTGGGCCACCATCACCAGGTACACCAGCACAATAGCCAGCACCAGCGCCAGGCTAAGGTTGCCGAAGGTCTCCATCATCTCCTGTTCCTGCCCGCCGAACTCGAAAGAGTACCCCGGCGGCAGCGGCATTTCGTCCAGCCTGGCCCGGATGTCGTTCATCACGCTGTTCAGGTCCCGCCCGCTGAGGTCGGCGGTGACGTACACATACCGGGACATGTCCTTCCGGGTAACGGAACTGGGCCCTTCCTTTTCTATGATATTTGCCACCATACCCAGCGGCACCACCGTGCCGGTCCGGGATGTGATGGTGAGGTTCTTCAAGTCGCTCACGCGGATAGAATCAGCGTCTGCCAGCCGCACCCGCACGTCTATTTCGTCCTCGCCGGTGCGGTAACGGGTGGCCACGCTGCCCTGGATGGCAGTGCGCAGTGCGGAGGCAATTTCCGCGCCGCCCAGGCCGTACATGGATGCGCGCTCGCGGTCCACCTCCACGCGGATTTCGGGCAGGCCCTCGGCCAGGCTACTGGTCACCTGCCTGGTGCCGGGCACGGCTTCCACATGCTTGACTACCTCTTCGGCCAGGCGTTCCAGGGTGTCCAGGTCGTCGCCCTTGATGTTCACCTGCACCGGCATGCCCATGCCCATCCCCTCCGATGCCGGGCCGGTGGCAGATACCTGGATGTCGGCACCGGGGATGGAGCGAACCAGGTGGCGTATTTCCTCGGCCACTTCACCGGAGGACCGCTGGCGCTCGTCCTTGCCCGCCAGTTCGAAGTAAACCTGGCCGCGGTCGCTGCTGACCTCGCCAAACATGCTCTCGCTGCCGGTGAAACCTACGCTGGCGTATACATTCTTCACTTCCGGTATTTTCTCGCCCAGGCTCTCGATGTCACGGATGTAGCGGTCCGTTTCCTCCAAGGCAGTGCCGTTGGGCAGGTCTACCTGCACCTTCACGTAACCCTCGTCCATGGTGGGCAAGAACTCCGCCCCCACCAGGGGGAATAGGGCCAGGCTGCCGAAAAACATAACCGTCACGGCTATAACCACAATCTTTCTGTGGCCCAGGGACCAGGCCAGCAACTTGCGGTAACGCTCGTAAAGCCCGTCGAACCACCGTTCCGACGCGTTGAACAGCCGGCTGGAAGGGGTGCCTTCCTTCGGCTTGGTCAGTTTCAGGTAACGCGACGACAGCAGCGGCACCACGGTCAGGGCCACCACCAGGGACGCCGCCACGGAAAATGAAACAGTAAGGGCCAGAGGCTTAAACAGCTGCGATGCCAGCCCTTCCACAAACACTACGGGCAAAAACACGGCGATGTTGGTAAGGGTGGACGCGATAACCGCGTTGCCCACCTCGTCCGTGGCCGTCCTAGCGGCGTCCAACAGGGAGTACCCCTGCTGCCGGTGCCGGTAAATATTCTCCAAAACCACAATGGAGTCGTCCACGATAAGGGCCACACCCAGGGCCAGGCCGCCCATGGTCAGCAAATTTAAGGTCATGTCGTTGAAGTACAGTAGCACAAAGGTGAAAACTACGGATATGGGTATAGACGTTGATATGATCAGTGTGCTGCGCACGTTGCGCAGGAAAACCATCATCACCAGCATGGCCAGCAGGCCGCCAAAGAGAATCTTCTTTACCACGGTCTGGATGGACTGTTCAATGAACATAGACTGGTCCAGCACGATGCCCATCTGGAAATCAGAGGGCAGGTCGGCCTTCAATTCCTCCATGGCCTTCTTGACGTCCCGGGCCACCTGGACGGTGTTGGCCGTGCTCTGCTTGTAAATCATAATGCTCAGGCCGGGTGCTCCGTTCACCCTGCTCATGTGGGTGACGTCTTTCACGCCGTCCCGCACTTCGGCGATGTCGGACAGGTGCACCCTGGCACCGGTGGGGGAGATAAGCACCAGGTTGCGGATTTCATCAATACTCTTAAATTCACCGGTGGCCCGCACCAGCAAGTCCTTGCTGCCCTCTTCCACGTGGCCACTGGATATGCTCATGTTTTCGGCCTGCAGCAACTGCACCAGCTGGTTCAGGCTGAACCCGTATCCCTGCATGCGGGCGCGGTCCACCAGCACCTGGATCTCCCGCTGGCTGGCGCCCTCCACCCGCACCGCGGCCACGCCGGACACCCGCTCCAGCCGGGTCTGGATGATATCCTTGGTCACCTGGGTGACCTTAACGGGGTCGCTGCCGGATACCGCCAGTTGCAGGATGGGCAGCATGTTGGGGTCCATCTTGTATACCCCCGGCGAACTGGCATCGTCCGGCAGCATGGGCTTGATCATGTCCACCTTTTCCCGCATCTGCAGGGCGGCGAAGTCCATGTCCGTGCCCCAGTTGAAGAACACTACCACCACCGACGTTCCGGTGGAACTGATGGACATTATTTCATCCAAATCGCTCACGGTGCCCAGAATGGCTTCCAGGGGCCTGGTAACCAGGTTTTCCACTTCCTGCGGGCCGGCGCCGGGATACTCGGTGATTACCGCCGCCACCGGCAGGTTCATCTCGGGGTACAGGTCTATGTTCAGGCGGCTTAGCGACACGCCGCCCAGGATCATCACCACGGTGACCAGCACCGCGATGGTTAAAGGCCGCTTGATGGAGAAATCGGTTATTTTCATATTACAGCGCCACCTACTTGATTATTTCTACGACAGCGTTTTCCTGCAGCGAATCCTGCCCCGAGATGACCACCTGCTGGCCGGCTTCCAGGCCGGTTTTAATCTCGATTTGCTTGCCGTCGCTGACGCCCACGGTTACCGGGCGGATGACGGCGCGGTTATTTTCCACCACCCAAACGACATCCCTGCCACCCAAGGTGACTACAGCTTCCCGGGGCACCACCAGCACGCCTTCCTTCTTGTCCTGCAATTGCACCTCGGCGAACATGCCGGGCTTTAGCAAGTGCTCCGGGTTGTCGATTTGCACCTTGATTGGATAAGCCAGGCTCTGCTGGTCCGCGGCCAGGGCGATGCTGGTGATCACCCCGGTAAAGGGTTCGGATGAAACCGCGCTCACAAGCACGGGCACTTCCTGCCCCTCTTTCAGCTTGTTAATCTGGTCCTCGGTGACGGTGGCCTTTACCACCACCTTGTCCAGGTTGACCACGGACACAACCGGTACCGGCGAGGCGGGGCTGGCCAGTTCTCCGGGATTGACGTTGACGGCGGTCACCACGCCGCTGATGGGGGACTTGATGAAAGCGTTGTTATACTGTTCCTTGGCCATGGCCAAGGCCGCCCGGGCGTTGGCCACCATGGCGGGCTTGACCTGCTCGTAGTCAATTTTGGCTTGCCTGTACGGAATTTCATAGGCGGTTTCAAATCCCGCCGGGCCCGCCTGGGGTATGGCGCCGGATTCGTACAGTTGTTTCCCGCGCTCGTAATTGGCGGCAGCCTGTTCATAATTAATGCGGGCCACTTCCAGGGCGGCTTCGGCCTGGACCACGCCCTGCTCGGCCTGCTGCACCGCCGCCTGCAATGAAGCGTGCTCCAGAGTTACCAGCGTTTGCCCCTTGCTTACCCTGTCGCCCACCTTCACGTTCACACTGTAAACCTTGCCCCCCTGGCCGCCGGGTACTACGTTGGAGTAGGCCAGCGCTTCCAGCTTGCCGGTGACCACCGTGGTGTCGGCCAGGGAACCCTTCTCCACGCTGGCCACGCGTACCGGAACGCTGCTGTCCCCCTCTCCGGTCTGTTTCTGGTCCTGGCCGCAGCCGGCCAGCACCAGCATGGCCGCCAGAAGCAAAACCACCGGCAGCAGGCGGTGTTTAAATTCAGCACCAGGTAAAACTAATTGCTTGACCGGTAAATTAATTATCTTGCTAATCACGCTCTCCTCCCTCTCTCTGGCACTGGGCCTTCCCCCCGGATTTTGCTGCTTGTGCGCTCCACTCGTTATCTAGGTTTTGTCGCTCACCTGCCCCTTTTCCTCCTGGCGCATCATGGAGATTATCTTTTCATTTACCTCGATCATGAACTCCAGTTCCTTTTCATCCAGCTTGTCCAGGTAGCGCCGCAAAATGCGCCGCCTGCTTTCCAGGCAGGCGCCCACAATATTGCGGCCCCTTTCGGTCAATTCCAGCCAAACCACCCGCCGGTCGTCCTCCGACCGGCGCCGCTCCACCATGCCGGTTTTGTGCAAGCGGTCCACCAGCGACGTGACGGCGCTCAGCGAAACGTTGAATTCCTCCGCCACCTCGCTAACGGTCATTTGCCCGCGGTCGTTAATCATTTTCATCACGAAAAACTGGTTGCCCGTAATGCCCTCCTCTAGGCTCTGGGCCAGTTCCTGGTGCAAGCGGCGGACAACGTAAGGCATCATTTCGTCAAGCTTATCCAGGTAACGGTCAAATAATTCCGGGTTCACTGCCACCCCTCCGGCGATATATTTAAGGGTTAAATTGTTAACCACGTTAAGTTTAATCCGTTTGTTAAAGGTTGTCAATACAAAAGCAAAGTGCGTTTCCCCCAACCCATATATAAAAATGTCGAGCACTGGCACCTTCCCCTAACAACAAAAAAGAGCCACCGAAGTGACTCTTTTCAGATGCAAATTTGTTGAAACCGTGCTGTTTATTCAACAACTATCTCGTAAACCATATCCCACAGCATATATATGGTAACTTTATAGCCGCTGTTCAAACTGCTTTTGCTCAAGGTCCTGCCGCTGGTGTTGTGAATATACACGTCGCTGTTCAGGCTGTACCTTCTCCAGCTGCTTCCTTCCTTCAGGTAAATACTCTCGTCATCGCTTTTTACGCTGAAAGCCAGCTGGCTGGACACCTTTTCCATAACCCTGAACAAATACCCGCCGTCACTGTTCTCAATTACCTCCACCCTGTCGCCAATAGCCAGGGCGCTTATTGTCGAGTAGGTTCTGCCGTCGCTTTCCACCTTGCTGCCGTTGCTAAAAGCCGTTGTGGTGGTTTTGCCGTTAAACAAATTCAGGCTTACGGTACTTCTGCTTGAATCTATCGCGGTTACCTGGCCATAAAGCGGGTTCAGCACTTCAACGGAATCCAAATTGTCACCTATGAATACTGCCCGAACGAGGTCACCTTTTTTAACATCGTCCACACCGGGGTAAGCAATGCCGGGAATAATCAAATCCACGCCGGATTTGATATACAACCGCTCGGTGTCCCCGTCCTCGTCCACCACGTCCAGCCTGTCGGCATAGTCCCTGACGGTTTCAACCCTGTAAATACCGGTATGCCGCAGGTTTATCTCAATTACCCTGTCGCCCGACAACACCAGGTACGCGTAGTCGCCCCGTTTTATTTCATCCACTTCATCCCTGCCGTCTTTGCTTTCCACGTCAACATTCTTGGATATCAGGTATGTTTTTCTCTCACCGCTGTCCCTTTGAAATTCCATAATTAAGCTGTCGGGATCGATGCGGGTAATTACGCCGCCCATTTTATTGTCGGTTTCCAGGTAGACGATATCCCCGTTCAACAGGCGGATTTTAACGTCTATGTCTTTTTCCAGGTCGCTTAAATCCGCGTTTTCGTCGTCATCCACAATAATGCGCGCGTTGCTCAAAACATCGTAAACCTGTATATTACCGGTCCTGTCCTTCAGTGTAATACGGTCGTTATTTGTGTCAACGGCCATTACTGTCGCGGTAAAATCACTATCGGCCCGGCGCCCGGTAACAGATATGGACGTCACCTCGCCGTTATTGATAGCCGCGGTAACCGTGTCGCCCTCTTGCAAATCGGAAATATAGGCATTGTTCAATCCGGAAATGCTTACCTGAACACTGGCGGGAAGGCTGTAAACGTACAACCTTCCGTTTACTTCCAGGTTGATAAAGTTCTTTTCAGTATTGATGGTAATGATCTTACCGGTTACGTTCAGCCGTGACGCGACCTCCAGTATTTCAATTTCCATTACTTCACCGTCGTCAACGGTCACTTTAACCTGGTCACCCGGGACTATATCCCTTAAAGTGGGTAACCTAACCCCTTCGGCGGTAACAGTTACTGCGTCACTCAACCTGTATGGCTGCAGGCGGTTATCACCCAGCTGAAGGGTCAACAACCTTCTTTCCAGGTCCAGGTCGTACACTACCCCTTCCGTGCCCGGGTAACCACCCCGCGACAAAACATCAATGCTTAAAACATACCCCTGCGCGTCAAGGGCAACGTTCACTTCGTCCCCCGGTTGGAGCGCGTCCAAACCCCGGGCGCTGGAACCCTCGACGTAAACGGAAGACCCGCCGGGCAGGTACAGTGTTCTTAGGTTCCCTCCCGGCTCTTCGACGATAAAGGCGCTGGTTTCCGGATAAACCTTGACCACCAGGCCGCTTACGGTACCGGATGCCCGCTGTCCTGCACCAGCGTTGTTTGTACCTGAAAAATCATCTAATACGCGGCTTAAAAATGCCGCCATCTCCGCCCTAGTGACTTCCTTTTGGGGTTTGAACGTGTTATCGGGATAGCCCGCTATCAGGTCATAATCCTGGGCCACCCTGACGTAATAGACAGCCCAATCCGGAATTTGAAAAGTATCCGTAAATACAGGCATCAGCAGCCTCTCTTCGGCTTCCGCTTCTTTACCTATCATCCGCACCAGCAGCCTGGCCACCCAGGCCCTATTGGCGGGGCTGTAAGCGCTGAATTGGTCCGTGCTTTTAATCAGGCCGTGCTGTAGTGCCAGCTTTACATCATTTTCAGCATAAGCTGGAACGGGAAAAGTAACTTGAGGAAGTGCGTCTGTAGAAGTTGCCTGCAAACCCATTGTTCTAACCGCCATGCATACTGCTTCAACCTGGCTGACAGTGTTGTTGGGCTTGAATGTTCCATCGGGATATCCCCCGACAATACCTTTTTCGGTCATTTTTTGAATTATATCCGCGGCCCAGTGATCGGCTTTTACATCTGAAAAACCGGCCCACGCCGCCCCGCTGAACAAAACAGAAAAACAAACAGCCAGCGCGGTAATCCATAATTTTTTCGGCAGGCGTCCCTTCCTCATGATATTTTTCACTCCCCTGGCATTTTCAACTTATTTTGTATTATTACGACATAACAAACTCAAATCCTGCCGGGCGGGGCAAGAAATTGCCCGCACCCCGGAACCGGAAACCACCAAAAACAAAAGCGCCCTGCCTACGAGAAGCGCTTTAGTCCAACTCATTTAACCAAGAAAAGACAGCCAGGGTTTTTCAAAGTTAATCTTGACAAGTTCATATTGGATCCTGACATTCAACAAGTCCCCCTCGGCTTTCGCCACGGCAATTTTTCTACCAAGGAGATCGTCGCCGGTAATCATGCCGTTTTCGTACATGACCTGCGCCGTTTTTAAAGCCTGCTCCGCAGCGGCGAGCGCTTCCACGGCTGATTCATGCGCGGCCTCCAGTGTTTTTAGTAACTGGTACAGCTCGTTCATTGTTTTTCTTGTTTCAACCCGGGCCTCCTCGTAACTCAACTTGGCCTTGTCAATGTCAATTTTGCCGGCTTCGGCCGGCTGGGTTGTGGTCCACACGTACCTTTGCAATTCATAGCCTTCTTTTTTGCTCCACAGGTACGGGTTCTGGTTGGGATTCATGGCCCTGGTGATTTCCGCGTCAAGGGACGGGACTTCCAGCTTTTCAAATTCCACGGGCGTTGCCAGTTCAGGCCTGAAATTAACATCCTTGCCCATCAATTTGTTTAACTTCCGGTAAGCATTTTCCAGTTCTGCCTGGGCCATCTCCAGCCCGCTTTTTGCCCCTTCCAGTTCTGCTTTTTTCCCTTGCACCTCCATGCCGGTGGCAAGGCCGATTTCATGCTTGATTTTGGCCACTCTATAACCGCGCTCGGCGCTTTCCAGCGCCAGCCTTGCGGTATCCAGATCCTCCAGCTTTTTGTGTATATCGTAATAAGCCTGCGTTACTTGCAATTTTACGGCATCTTGCATTATCTCAAATGTCTTTTTCTGAATGTGCGCAGCCCGGTCCGCACTCAACGCCTGGAACAATGACATGTCGTCCATACCTGGAATGCTCACAAAAGCCTGTTCCGTTTCAACCCATGTTTTGGTTAACATGTACCCGTGGTATTCCCATGCTGCATCCCGGACCTCCTCGGCCCTGTCGACATCCAGTTCAGCCTGCCGGATACTGAAGCTGTTTTTAAGCGCGCTGTTTATCGCCTCGTCAAGGGTAAGTTCAACTCGAACAGGGCTTTGCGGGTTCTGGTCTTCCGCAGCAAACGATGTAACTGTGAGACAAAAAAGTATGGCCACTGATACCACTGTTATAATGACAGACCGCCGCATCACGACCAACCCCTTTAAATAATTAATAATTTACCTATTTAAGTATAATCGCGCATACATGGTTAGTCAAGCCATATAAGGGAAACATATTCGGGAGACATTCATTCAACATTAAGATTCGACCCCATAGCCGGGGTGTGTTTCCTTTTTCAGAAAAGAAAAACCCGGGCGAAAACCCGGGCTTTTCAGATGTCCGATTACTTTTTGAACTTGAAGGTTGCGGTCTTGGTGTCGTTATCCCAGTCGAGCTCTCCACCAAAGGCCATTTGGATGCCGCGCAGGGTGGCGTAGGTGTAGTCGTTGATGATCTTGCCGCCCTGGTCGACAGCAATCCTGGTGCCGTTGATGTAGATGGCGTTTTCGCCCATCGGGAAGGCAACGACTTTGCCGCTCAGCACGAAGTAAGCGGTCTTGCTGGCGGGATCCCAGCTCTTCTGCATGCCGAGCACTTCGCACAGCTTGTTGACCTGCACCAGGGTGCGGCCATTTACCACGGTTACGCCTTCGTCACCAACGGTGAAGGTGGCGGTAACTTCGTTTTCGCTGACTACGGTAGCGTTGGCTACAGTGGCAATGATGCCGGTGTCATCGTACTTATCGTACATGTCTTTTACTTCTGTTTTATTAACAATATCTTTATCAATGAAGTAAGCTTTGATATTTACATCACCGGTCAGTGCCAGGCGGCCGGTGTCGTAGTTGATGTTGTAAATCTTGATTTCGCTGGCGTCGGAGCTTTCCCGGTCCACTTTCACAGCAATGATCTTGTCGTCAATTACGGAAAGTGTTCCGTCGAAGTTACCTTCAACCACATCCAGCTTGGGCTTGCCGTTCAGCTCGATGCCGGAAGGCAGCTCCAGTACAAGCACGCCGCCCTTCTTCAGGGCACCGTCACCGGCTTCTTTAATTATGATGTCACCAGCTTTTTGGTTCAGAGCTTCGGCTAGAATCGGAGTCTTTTCAGCGCTCAGAGTAATGGGCTTGGCTGCCACACCGATGGTTACCTCATCGAGGTCGCCATAGTCGCCACCGATGGTCAGGGTGATGTCACCAGGTTCAACGTCGTTAGGCAGTTTAATCTCAATATTCTCCAAAGTATAATTATTAGCTATACTGTTACCGCTAAATGCTACATAAAAAGCCTTGTTATCATCATAACGTTTTAAAGTTGTACCATTTCCTGTAACACTGGGATCCTTAGTAAATTTACCTTTATTCAGCTTAAAGGTCATCATATCGCCGTTTTTAAAGCTCGTGCTGTCTTCAGTTTTAATCTTTATTGAAACATCCAGTTCAGTTTGTTGCCCGCTGTATGCAACCGTATCATTGTCTTCTAATTTGTCAACCTTCGCCTTGGCATCGCCAACGGTAGCTACTACAACAGTTGTTCTGCTAATGGTACTTGTGCTGGTGTTTATCTTAAAGTAACCAGTGGATTCAACAGTGCCCTTAACGCTGCTTACACGGATTTTAATATCACCAGTCGCATCCGGATCCACGTCCAATATTGGGGTTAAAACAATATCTCCGGGGAAGATATTTGACTTTGCATTTGGCTTAAACACTAGTGTTTCATAATCGTTATCCGTGAAATACAGAGTACCTCCACTGAAGCTTGCAGCTTGCACAGTGCTGTCGGGAGTACCACTAGTTTCGCTAAACTTTACACCGCTGGTCATAATGTCAAAACGAACAGCCTCATCACTAGCTAATTTCCCGGGTTGAGTCTCATATACTTTTATATCTGCACCAGTTTTGTTGCTGCCTTTAGTAACATTTTTCGCGGTCTTTCCGGATACAAGAACGTCACCGGAACCTGCAACCTTAGCCAATGTTACTGTGTCAGATTCGCTCCATATAACCGAATTATTACTAAGAGCCCAAACTTCGATTGTAGCATCAAGATTACCAGTGAAATCGGAATCAATGTCTACAGGCATTACCTTAACAGTATTGCCACTAGCATCTTTGTACGAGAAAGTGAACTTTGTTTCAAAATTATTGTAATTTGAAATTAAGCCTTTTAATGTTATGCTTGAAGAATCAGACTTAACATAGAAAGTATTACCACCAGAGCCGTCAGGCAGATAGGCAGTCAATCCTGTTGTATTTACATCTACAAAATTCTTGGTTGGATCACTACTATTTACATTATCCTTAGTAGGTTTATCGGTAAATTCAACACCAGACGGTAATGTTAGCTTTACTTGTACATAAGTAGCACCAACAACGCTTGCTCCAGCTTTTGCGCCTACAGTTGCAGTACCAATCGCTTGTTCTGTATCAGCAGTAACATAATTGTAGGTGCTGCTGTACTTCGTATTGTCATTGTCAGCCGCAAATACCGCTCCCGGCATTATTACCGTGAACAGAAAGATCAGAGTAATTGCCAGTGAAATCGACTTTCTCTTCTTGAACAAATCAGTTTCCCTCCTTGATTTAGTTGATTAGTTTTTACGGGACAAAGTCCCACCGGCCTTTCGGCCAATTGGTTACCCAACTTACTGTGTTGCACATCCCTCCCCCTGTTGGTCCTAAATTTTGTCCCCTGTGCCGCCGTCAACAGGTCGCAGCGGCAATTACCCACCCTGCTTTTTGCCGGGGTACCGGTTTCCGACGCCGTTACCAGCAACTCCCGGTCAAGGGTGGGGTAGACAGGAAAAGCATATTCTACGTGACCAGCCATTTTTCCTGCCTGTTGGGTAAAATTATGCAATTGTGTGGAGGCAAGGCTTTTAAGTGGGTTGTTTACTAATTTGGCAACCTCGTCCTTGCCATCTGATTAGTTAGACACGGTAGTTCCGGAAAAAGTTCCTTGCAGGCAAAATTTTTTTACCTGTTAAATTTTAACCATTTGAAAGGCGGCCCGAATTAATATACATTATAATGTAGTAATCAACGCGCTTTTTGAATCAAATACCGGTCATTGTTTGTGTTACATACCTTGAATAAACCACACCAAAATACCACATGACTTTTTTTTTGAAAATTTTACTCCCTACCGGAACTTACATGTGATTATTTTTGTCTAAATTGTAACCGGGGCGGAGAGTTCGGAAGGAATGTCTTCTCTTGGACAAAACCGTTGATCTGCTTGTTTACAAATCCAAACAAGGCAATAAAGAAGCATTTGAACAACTGGTAAAGCTGTACCAAAATAAAGTCTACGCGCTTTGTTATCAACTGACCAGCAACCAAACCGACGCCCAGGACCTGGCCCAGGAAGCCTTTGTAAAGGCTTACCGGTCACTTTCCGGGTTCCGTAACGAGGCAGATTTCGGAACATGGATGCACCGGATTACAGTAAACCTCTGGATAAACACCAGGCGGCGCAAAAAACCGGAAGTTTCCCTGGACGCCACTATTGACACCGGCAACGGCGAAATAAGCTTTGAAGTGGCGTCCGGCGGGGAGACGCCGGATGAGCAACTGGAGCGCAAGGAACTTAGCATGCTGGTCAAGCTGGCGCTCAATGATTTATCCGAGGAGCATAGGACAGTCCTGGTGCTAAGGGAAATGCAGGGCTATAATTACGAGGAAATTGCACAAATTACGGGTTGCTCCCTGGGCACGGTGAAGTCAAGAATAAACAGGGCACGCCAGAACTTGAAAGAAAAAGTTTTAAAGCAGGCGCACGCCCGGGGGATAAAGCTCCCATATAAAAGCAGGCATTAAGCAACTGGCGGTGATCAGCATGAAATGCGACAATTACATGGAGGAATTAATTTCGGCCTGGCTTGACGGAGAGCTGGACCGGGAGCAGGCCGAAACCATGGAAAGGCACCTGGGCGAGTGCGCCGATTGCCGGGAGCACATGGAGATTTTAAAGGAGCTCCGGGAGGAACTGCGCGCGTGCGCGGTGCATATGCCCGCCCCGGAGGGGTTTTCCGGCGCGGTTATGGCCAGCATAGCTGAACAGCAAAGGGGGCGCCGGGAAATCGTCGTGGCCAACTGGAAGCGGGGTATCGCCGCTGCCGCCGCCACAGCGCTCATCGCTTTTGGAAGCTACGGCTTTGTCATCCAATCGGGACTGAATGCGGGAGCGCGGGTGGCCGACAATACCGGGCCAAAGCAAGTGGTAGAAGCGCCTCACAACAACAAAGCGGCGGTACCCAACGAAATGGCGGTGCCCGTTGAAGAGCCCGGAGAAAAACCCGCCGGCAATTCCGGGGTGGTTAAGACCGGCAACAGTGATACCGTAAACAATAAAGAAACCTCTAACAGGCCACAGCAAGAACAAGCGAACAACGGCGTCCGGCAGCCCGCAGAGCCCCGGGAAGCAACCGCTACGGCCGCTGCCGGAGAGAAAACTCCGGAGCTGGTGGCGCTGTTGAGCATCGAGAAACAGCGGGTAATAAAAAGCACCCTGATCAAAACCAGGGTTGAAGATATGGATACCGCCGGGGAACAGTTGAAATCGCTGGCGGGGGAATATAATGCTAACATGCGCCTGGTAGACTCACGGGACACCGCCGCAGGCAGGCTGCTGGCCTACGAACTGACGGTGGACCGGAATAAAGCCGAACAACTGGTGAGCGGCCTGGAAAAGCTGGGGACAGTGACTGTTAAAGACGAGAACAACCAGGACATTACAAGCCAGTACAATAAGCAAGTGGAACTATATCAATCGCTGGAAGCTCAACTGAAGAGCAGCGACAACACCGAAGAGCAAGAAACAATAAAGGCACGAATGAACGAGATTGAACAACAGCTAAAGCAGTGGGATCATCAGTCCGGGAAACACAAGATTGTAATCTGGTTGGAAAGCTAAAAACGACAAAAAATGGGGCAGGCACTTTTTAAGGTGCTTACCCCTTTTTTTTGCGTACTCTGTGTTTTAAAGCTTTGGTGCCAGGTGTTGAAATTCCATGGTTTGTTTTGCTTTAACCTAAATACTTTGCGTAGAATTTCAACACCTGGCACCGTCATGGCACCAATTTTACCTAGCACCCACTATGTTAAAATGGGATGCACAATATGTTCACAGGCAGGTATGAGCCGGCCGGGGGAATGAACTCCAAGACCTTGCGCTGGCCGGGCTCGAGAATTCCCAGGAGCGCGCCTTCCGTGTTGGTTCTCAAAATGCCGCTGTTTGGGATGAAGAACGATTCCCCGTCCCAACTGCCCGCCCCGGCAAAAGCTCCACCCCGGGGGTTAAGTATCACACCAATCCTGTGCTTTGTTTCCAGCGTGATGCTGTAAACCACACCGTAGTTGCCCACATTTCTGGTATATATTACACTTTGCCCGGTAGTCTCGTCTTTCCCGTACAGGAAAGTGTCGTTCGTCCCGTCTGCGATGACTATCCTTGAAGGTTGATCATATTGCATTTTCACGGTCATGTTGCGGCTGGGCAGCTGGAATGTGCCCCTGGTGTGTACGGGTTCCCGGGAAAGCATAGATAGCTTTTCGTAATCATTTACGGGGTCCTGTTTCCCCACGGCAACGACCGCAAAGGTTACATAGTTGTCCGCATGCACGTCGAATATACCGTGCACCGTCTGGCCGGGCTTCAGAGGGCTGTTGGCGTTTTGGTTTAAAATAATTTTTTCTCCCGGTTGCAGTTCAAATGAGTATGCTTCATTTTTATCGAACCCTAAAAAATAGTATGCGGCCAGCCGGCCCACCCCCATGGGGTCCGAGGGCCCCGCCGTTCCCCACCTTTTTACCTGCACGGTAACGGGCTCCTCACCGTTATTAATTGCCAGCAGGAAAACACTCTTGGGCTGGTCCGTGCCGTTGGCGTGGTGGTACAGGATGCGGTTATCGCCTTTTACCTCGTCCCTGTACAAGATTCCTTCCTTTTTAAATGTTTCCGGGTTGTTGCTGATTATGACGCTTTCCTTTTTCTGGGTAACAACTTTGCTCAATATCTTTAAGTCCAGTACGGGTATTTCCGAAATGTCCAGCGGCTGGCCCAGAACCGGGTTTGTGAAGTAGTATGTCAGCTGGTCCATTAGCACTTCTTCGGTAACTTTTATAACCCGGGTACAGGGCTCGCTCCAAGCTCCGCGGCTGTCCCTGACCGTGAGGGACACCTCGTATTCACCCGGTTTGAAAAACGCGTCCTGCTTTCCCTGCCAGTTTCTTTCGACAATCTCGTCACCGTCGGGATCGTAGCTTGTATCTATGTATGTCACGGTTTCACCCTGAGCATATGTATCCTTTGCCAGTTCAAACGCGGCAACGGGCTGCCGGTTTGGAGGTGGCAGTTTTTCAATGGTGATTTCCCTGGTGTTTGTATTGTAATTCACCAGGTAATTCATGTTTTCCGCCAGAAAACGCAATGGTACCAGCGTTACGCCGTCCTGTACAAGGGTTATAACATCCACTGCACCTGTAGCGGCCCCGGTGTATGCCTTATTATTAAGAGTGTCAATTTGAATGTAGTCGTCATCGTTTAGTTGCAGGTTGACTATACCGGTGGATTGTTCCCAGGAAACGTTAACTCCAAAAACCTCGGAGATTACGCGCAGGGGGACCATGGTAACCCCTTCGTGAGTAAACGGTGCCGCTTGCATTTCCCGAATTTGCCCGTCAATATAGTAGACAGTTTCATCCAACCGCATGACTACGCTGTCCGCTTCCTGCCCGGCCAAGGCTAAGCCGGGACAGAGTATTACCACCATAACCATGATTAACAACCATTTATTGATCGTCCGCAAACTCATCAACCTCCGAAAAACGCAATTTTATTTGCAGCGCAGGCATTAAAGCCCCTCAGTTTTCTATTCCCGGCGGATTGACATCATGGTTCCAGTTTCCCGCCATGTTAAGCAGCCTGTTCAGCACCACCGCAGTTTCCGCCCTCGTAATGTAGGCTTGCGGCATAAACCTGCCGCCCTCCCTTCCGTTCAGCAAGCCAGCCCGGCCAGCGGTATTCACACTGGCCAGCGCCCACCCGGGTATACTGGCCGCATCAATGTACCGTGGAGCGGGGTTTTCGTTACCCAGGCCGATATTAAGAGCATCCGCCAGCCGGACAAACATTACGGCGGCCTCTGCCCTGGTGATTAGAGCCATGGGGCGGAAGGTGTTATCCTCGTAGCCGGTAATCAGGCCCCTGCCTTGCGCCAGCCGTACGGAAGATATGGCCCAACCCGGAATATCACCGGTGTCCTTGTATTCGAGCTGGGGCATGAGGCCGTTTTGGCCGCCCAGCAAACGGGTCAGCATTACGGTAAACTCAGCCCTTGATATGGCGCGTTCGGGCTGGAAATACCCGTTACCGTAGCCCGCAATCATACCCCGTGAAACAAGGCTTGATATATCTGCCTCGGCCCAGTGCCCGGCTATGTCGCTGAAAACCCTGCCCCGGTAACCGGGAAGCTTGACACTGACCCCGGTAACAGCGCCGCTTTCAGAGTCTACCGCCACAAGTTGTATTCCGTCTCCGTGCGGGTAATACACCGGGTAATAAAACTCACCTCCCTGCGTCAATTCAACTTCATCAGCTTTACCGTCGGCATGCCAGGCCACAAGCTTCGACGCCGATGTGTTTCCCTTTACTATGCAGAAGTCCTCAAAAGGTATGGTTGATTCAACCACCAGGCGCAAATCGCCTGAGACTGAAGTGTAAGCCGATACGGAAACAAGAGTTTGGATGGGTCCGCGAACGGAAACCAGATCAACCACTTCCCCTGGGCGTAAATCCTCGGCCTGCACGGGGTAACCGTTTTTGGTTATGGAAGTTTTGGAAGTGATGATGTAGTTGTTTCCTGTGAATGTACTAAGCAAGTTGTTTTCCGGGTTATAATATTGCACAACTTCCCTGCCCTGGAAAGCGTTTTCGGCGATGTCAACCCTCAACAGTGTACCGGTTTTCTCATCCACAATTAACCGGACCCACTGGCCAGGCGCCAGCAGCGAGGAGTCTGACGCCAAACCCCAGCGGTAAACCCGGGTATCACCGTCATACTTGTATTGACGGCTAACCAGGTTGCTATCGGTGACGTACAGGGTATCCCGCCCCACAAAATACACGCGCCCGTATGTGTAGTTTGAATAGGCCGAAAGCGCAAGCAGGTTTTTGCTACCCGGGTTCAGGACTCCCATGACCAGGTCGCCTTTTTGTAACGATGAAAACAGGGCATTTTTTTCATTTTTGAGCAATTCAACCCCGGGCAACAGGCTGTATTCACCGCCGGAAACCAGGGTGAACTTGCGACCGGTCACATCCACGGCGCCAACAGTACCCACAACAATATGGCGTTCAACCGCTATATTGTAAACGGTCCCGTCCCGGTCCATGATCAGCCGGACGGGCAGGCCAGGCACAACGCTGTCTATATTGCCGGGAACCGGAGCGCCGAAAGGAATAGACTCGGGATCGCCTTCCACAGTTGCGTCGTTCAATATCACATACAAATCAGGAGCAACCTTGTACCTGTTGTTACTGTTTAGTAGTTCCAGTTCCTTGTTTTCCCAGTCCAATTCCTTTATAATTCCTTCTTCTTCCTTGCTTGAAGCCCTCACCCGCCACAACCTCTGGGTGGTGGGATTGATCGACGCTTCAATACTCGCGCCTGGCGGGACGCTCACCCCGCTGGACAGCTTTATCCCGTTCAGTTCAACAGTGTTTTCCGGGTGTTCGGCAATGTAATACCCGCCCTCCCGGTAATTCTGGTTGATTCTGACCATCAATACCCCGTAATCAGAGGACAGGGCTTTAATCCCGGATACCCGCCAGCTCCGGTTTACTGCCATCACAACCCCGGGATTGCCGGAAGTACCGGCGGTCATGTATATGTCGGCACCCGGCAGGGGGTCCAGAGATGTAATTCTGCCGTCAATGCTGGTCCTCAAGTTGTCCGGTTTGTCCACCACCGCGCCCGAAGCCAATTTAAGTTTGTTATCCTCGACACCGGCAAGCACACTTTCCACGGGCGGCTGCCCGTATACCAGGGCGAAGTCCTGCTTGACCATGTTTAAAACCGGGGAGGCGCTTGTATTTACCGATGTTCCGTGCACTTCAATTTTATATTTGCCCGGAGCGGGATTCTCAACAACCACTTGTTCAACATTGTTTTTGTTGTCCGGCAAGCCCCGCCCGCCACTGTCGTTGCCGAAATACTTCTTGCCGTTCGGGCCGGTTACCACCAGGTCCAGGTTGTTAACCAGCGCTGTCGTCGCTCCGGGAGACGCCGGGGGGTCGGTCCAGGCCAGCGTAACCTTGAAAGGAGCTGCTGGTGAATTAACCTCGAACTCCCTGGTAAATACCTCCCCCTGGGCAATACCCTTCTTTTCGTCTTCAAAAATGAAAAGTCCCTTTTCCAGTGCCAGCACGGTACCTGCAATGTCAAGCAAACCGAAGCCAACCTTTTGCAAATCCCCCTCCACCGGGCGGGCGCCGTTAATCAGCAATGCCTTGAACAAAGCGGCCGAAGGTTTTTCATGCCCCTTGTAACTATGAAGGCATTCAGCAAGCAATGCCGCGGAGCCACCCGTAACGGCGGCAGCCATGCTGGTTCCCTGCATCCTGGTATAAAATTCATAGCCGGCCAGGTTGCTCTCAACAAGGCTCGAGCAGGTGGAGATAATGGAAGTCCCCGGAGCCAGTAGCTCGGGCTTAATCCTGCCGTCAGCGGTAGGGCCGGCACTGGTGAAATCAGCAACCTGCAAAGTGTCGCCCGCATCATTGTCAAATACCGGCCTGGGGCTGCGGGAGGCACCGACCACCAAAGCGTTTTTGCTGTTTGCTTCCGCGGTCAGGGTGCCGGTGTCCGGCCCGAAGTTGCCTGAGCCAAAAATCGCCAAAAAATCGGGGTTCTGGCGTACAAACTCGTCCACCTGCCTGGAAGAGCTGGAGTACTGGTTGGTTTTTCTGCCCCACCCGTTGACGTGAATTCGTACACCAGCTTCATATGCCGGCTTGAAAAGCAGTTTTAAATCATGGGGGTGCATTATATTGTTACTCTTGTCCACTATGCCTTGAAAATACAGGCTTGCATCCGGAGCTATACCGGCAAATTTGCCGCCTGAAGCCGCGCCGTTACCAACTATGGTGCCTGCCATGTGTGTCCCGTGTCCTATGTAATCCGCCGGTTTTTCCAACCCGGCAAGAGAGCTGATCATCAACACCCTGGGCCTTTTTCCTGTATCATTGCTCAGGTCGGGATGCAGGGATCCCAGCTCACCTGTATCCAGCCCGCTGTCGGCCAGGCCGACGATCAGGTTTTTACCTGTCAGTCCGCCGGGGGTAAAAAAATCGGGTATTGCCAGCGGGGCTGCGCCGGTAATATCCCTGGCCCGGTCATTTAAAAAACCAGGCTGGTGATATTCTTCCACGTATAACACCTGTGGAGAAACCGTTATCTTTTCAAGGCCGGCGGTTGGAAGCATCACCCTCAAGTACGAATCATGCGTGTTTGCACCATCGATGATTGAGCCACCAAGCTCTTTCACCAGCTTTACAGCATCCTCTTTATCCTCCGGCTTAACCAGTGTAAGCATTAATTCAATTTTTTCTTCTTTTGGAGAAACATTGCTGCGTGTATTGTTTTTTAATTCGCCCGCCAATTTTTCCGCTGGTTCATATGCACTAATTCCCTTGACATACGGTAGTTTCTTGAGTTTGTTTGCCGTTTCCTCACTGGTACGCACCATTATGGAATTTCCCGCTGGCTGGCCCATCCAATCAACCTGTTCGGCAAGTTTGTTTTTTTCGCTAATTTCCAGCGGGCGTTCCAGCTGCAGGCTGTAAAGCCTGAATTTATTGTTTTTGCCGCTGTCTCCGGCATTTTGGGATTCATTCGGGTTCGTGTAAAAACCGGCCTGCCAGCTGATTAGGAAAAAAGCCGCAAGCGATAATACACTTATAATTAACGCCTTTTTATAGTGCAGAGTGAACTCCCCCCTTCCAGGACAAAAGAAAACCTCCTTCATGCTCTGTCGCAAACAAGGAGTAATATTTGTTTATTTTCACCATTAATCGCTATACCTGTAAAATTCGACAGTCATATAACAAACCCTTTTATTTAAATCAGTTAATACTTAACTTAATTATTTTATTATTAGTGCATGGACTCATTTTTTTATAGACGTTCGTAATTTAATTTTGTTCCCTAAAAAAAATAAAAAAACACCAGGTGGTGGTGCCGGGTGTTGCGATCTGGAGTTGATGCGTTTTAGCGATGGTGCCAGGTGTTGAAAATCAATGACCGTTTTACTTTAAACAATAATGCTTTTCGTGGATTTTACAACACCTGGCACCGGTTCAAATTCAGATGCTTTGGTGCTGGGCGATGGTGCCAGGTGTTGCAAAGCCTATGACTTGTATTGCTTAAACCTAAACGCTTTTCATAGACTTTGCAACACCTGGCACCGATCGAAAAGAGCATGCAACTTTTTCCAAGAACAAAAAGTTACACGCCCCTTTTATCAGTCCCTTTTCACTCGCCCCTGTTAGCCGGCATAAATTTTCTGCCTGATGGCCTTCCTTATCAGCCGGCGCTTGTGCTGGTCATTCAGCGCGTTCAGCATGGTAAGCGCCCGGCCGGTGCCAACAGCCACGCAGGAAAGCGGGTCTTCCGCCAAAAAGGTGTTAAGCCCGGTTTCCTTTGTCAGCAGGGTGTCCATGCCCCGCAGCAGCGCCCCGCCACCGGTGAGCACGATACCCTTGTCTACAATGTCGGCAGAAAGTTCCGGCGGCGTTTTCTCCAGTACTTCCTTCACCGCGTCCACCACGGAAACAAGGTTTTCCTTGATGGCTTCATAAACATGCTCGCTGGTGACGGTTATTTCCTTGGGCAGGCCGTCCATCATGTCCCGGCCGCGGACCTGCATGGACAGCACGGGACTTCCGTTCGGGTATGCGTTGGCCACTTCGATTTTTATTTCCTCGGCGGTGCGCTCCCCAATGGCCAGGCTGAATTCTTTTCTCACGTACTTGATAATGGCCTCGTCGAACCTGTCCCCTCCCCCACGGAGCGAAAGGCTCTGCACGATGCCCCCCAAAGAAAGGACGGCCACGTCGGTGGTGCCGCCTCCTATATCCACGACCATTGTGCCGCCGGGCTGGGATATGTCCAGCCCCGCTCCCAGGGCCGCCGCCAGCGGTTCCTCGATTACATATGCCTGCCGGGCACCGGCCTGGACGGCGGCCTGCTTCACCGCCCGCTCCTCCACTCCGGTGATACCGGACGGGATACAAATCATTACCCGGGGTTTGAATAACAACCGCCTGCCCACAGCCTTATCTATGAAGTAACGCAGCATTTTTTCGGTTACGTCGTAGTCCTCAATAACTCCGTTTCTCAGCGGGCGTATGGCCACTATGTTGCCGGGCGTGCGGCCCAGCATGCGCCGGGCTTCGGAACCCACCGCAATCACCTTGCCCGAATTGTTGTCGATGGCCACCACGGAAGGTTCCTTCAGCACTATGCCCTTTCCCTTTACGAATACAATGATGTTCGCAGTTCCCAAGTCGATACCGATGTCTGTGTTCATATGAGAACTTGTCCCCTTCAACCCGTATTTTTTATATTTACCCGGTGCCTGTCCGCGTTCTACCGGAAGCACGTGAACACGGAGCCCTTTCGATTATGCCACCGGCGCTGGCGTTGCACTGTAATGTGGTAATTGCCGCCGGCTTTCACCTGTAGCGCCAACAGAATTGCCGCGTAACTGGTATTTATTTCTGCCTGCGGGGACAAAATCCTCCATTCTTTTGTGAAAAGTTTATTTATTTTTATGTTTATGGCGGTATTTTTTCCTGGTGGCCTCCCCACCACGCAGGTGCCTTTCGGATTTGTTGAATTCCAAAACTTTTCTTACCTGGTTGGCCAGTTCTTTGTTCAGCGACGGCAGCCTTTCGGTCATATCCTTGTGCACCGTGCTTTTGCTGACCCCGAAAAGCTGAGCCGCCTGGCGCACTGTAGCCTGGGTTTCTAGTATATAGGTGCTTATTTCCAGCACCCGCTTTTGGATGTACTCCTGCATCGCTTTACCTCCCCGGGCGTAAAGAAAACCTATAACAGTATATGCCGGGAGGAGTGATAAATGCTTTCAGACTTTTCTATCCAATTGAATAAAAGTAAACAACTCCGGGGTCATATTCAACCCGGAGCTGTTTCTCAATCCAACAAGCATTTATTCTTCTAAAAAATACCGCAGTGGTTATACCTGTCCCGGCTCGCTCGTATGCTCCCGCGCCGACGACACCAACGGCTTGCTCGGACTCAACCGACCGCCATAGACTCACCATCCATGGTTCGGGTTATGGCTCTCGCGGCAGTCCTGGCCGCTCGTCCGGTTTCGTAACCTCGCTGCGCCGGGTGTCGTTACCGGCGCTCCTGTAAATCGCTCACCCGGGACAGGTATAACCATGAGCCTTCATTCTTTTGTTGTAGTCTCGATCGCGGTATATTACTCATAAAAAACGCCCCCGGTGGCCAGTTGCTTGCCGGGGGCGGTATTTCTTTGCCTGCCGCCGTCACCGTCCAGAAGCCAGCGGCGTAACCAGCGGCGGTACTTTTCCAGGGCATCCTGGTCTCTTAATCTTTCTCCAAAGGGCCACATAAAACCACCTCCCCAGGTGTCAGGCACTCCGCTGATTCGACAATTTCCGCGCAGGTTGCGCGGTTTGCGGGTTGCATAAACGAAAACGGTGTTTTTATTGTGACCTCTTAATTAAATTTTAATTCAATATTATTGAACGATCAACTGGCTCAGGCACTTCGTTATTTCGTGTTTTTTGTCGAATAAACGGAGTGCCTGACACCATTATAAAAATACCTTAAAATTTCCTGGTAGCCGTAACCGTTTTTGGCCAGTTCCCGGGCGCCGTACTGGCACATGCCCACCCCGTGGCCGTAGCCCGATGTTTTAAAGGTTACCCGGTCGCCCTGAACATGCCAGGTGAAGCTGGTTGAGCGCAGGCCCAGCTTTTGCCGGATTTCCGAGGCGGGCAGGCGCCGGTCGCCCACCAGCAGGGTTTTGGGGCGCCCGGTGGAGGTGCTTTCCACCACCCGGAACAGCTCGCTACCGCCCGCGGTCACGGCGGCCGCTAATTGCACGCCCAGGCTCTTTTCTATTTTCGCCAGGGTCAAGGTCACTTGCCGTTCAGTCTCCCGCTGGTCCCCGCAGGGACAGGGCACCCCGCGCAGGTAGGGCACCTCGAATTTCCACACGTCTTCAGAGTTTTCGGTGTGCCCACCGCAAGAGGCGTGGTACACCGGGTCCACCAGCTCCCCCTGGTAGGTAATTATTTCTCCTGCGGTGTCATCAACGGCCATGCGGATCTTGTAGTAATACCGGTAGTAATTGATGGCGCCCCAGCGCTCTTTCATCTCCTCCCGGGAAATCCAAGCCTGGGCGTGGGACGGGTCGTCGCAGGTGTCAGCGCCGGCGTGGCAACTATTTAACACGCCGCCGGCCATTATCCTTTTTATAATATATGTTCTGGCTGCCACCGCCTGCCCCTTCAGCGCTTCCACCGGGAATTCGACGGGCATTTCGGCGGCCACCACGCCGGTGATGTAGTCTTCCAGCGGGATTAACTCCACCTTGCCGGTATCGTGCCGGTACAGGCGCACCATGGTACCCCTTTCTTCCACCGGCGGCTCACCGGCCCGGTTAATCACGTGTGGCAGGCCAAAGATAAGAAGCAGCGCAAGTATTAAAGTTATCAGGAATAGTTTGCGCATTATTTTCACCTTCCGGGGTCCTGGTTTCACGCATAGAATATGCGCACACACAGGCAATTATTACCTATTATTCCCGGAAGGCAGGGATAAAAGTCTTGACTACAGAATAAACGAAAGGGAATGGTGGTGAAAAATCTTGTTGTTCGGTTTTGGTATACAGAATAAAAAGGTGAAAGACTTGCGGAAAAACCAGGGGCTTACGGCCAAGGAACTGGCTTCCATGTTGAAAGTGGATACGGTGGATATTTTGAAGATTGAGGATCTGAAATTGAAGGAAGTGCCGGAGCCGCTAAAGTCGCAGCTTATCCCCGTTCTCCGGGGGGATTACATGGATAAGATTCCCTGGTAAAAAAGGAGACCGGCTAGTTTTTACTTTTCGGCTTTGATATGAATTGGGCTGGCCGTAGCTCGCAAGTGGAAAACACCTGCCCGCTGTTGGGACCCCCTCTTCGGGCCGGCCCGGTAAACAGCTGGCCTAGCGCTCATCTATTTCCGCTCTTTGCATACCCACCATGGTAGCTTTTTTTGGCGCCTTGCCGGCTCACCTGCCATTGCCCCTTTTCCCCGCGGAGGGCCTTCACTACCTTGCGTATTTTTTGATGCCTTTTATCACCTTGCTATCCGCACCTAGCAGATAGAGTCAAAACGGGAAAGCGGCGCTGGAGCGCAAGGGAAACACTCCGGCAATAAAACGGCCAGCCAAATACTATTGCCTTATTGTTGCCAGTTGGAAACAGAAGCACGCATATAAGGGGTAAAGCCTTCTTCGGTTATTCCGGGCCACCCCTTTTGAGCAAAAAGGAACAGGCTTTTGGAAAAAACCTGTTCCCTTTTTTTACCTAAGTTAACTTTGTGACTTTGCGGTTTTAGCCGGCTGCCTTCAGGCGGTTGATGGCGCGTTGGAGAGCGGCCTTGGCCCGGACCATGTCCACTTCGGGCCCCGGTGAGGCCAGGCGCTGCTCGGCCCGCTCTTTGGCGGCCCGGGCGCGCTCCACGTCAATCTGGTCTGACAGCTCGGCCGCGTTGGCCAGCACGGTGACCTTGCTGTCGCGCACCTCCACGAACCCACCGCTAACGGCTATCTTTGTCACTTTACCTTCGTGGTGCACCCTGATGATACCTATTTTCAACGCGCTCACCAGCGGGGCGTGGTTGGGCAGCACCCCGAACTCGCCCTCGCTGCCGGGCAACACCACCATCCGCACATCCTTGCTGTACACCTTGCGCTCGGGTGTGACGATTTCCAGGCGTTGCAGTTTTTCTTCCGCCATATTACGCACTTCCTTCTGCCAGACGTTTCGCCTTCTCTACGGCCTCCTCGATAGTTCCCACCATGTAAAATGCTTCTTCGGGCAGGTCGTCATGCTTGCCGTCCAGAATTTCCTGGAAGCCGCGAATGGTATCCTTCAGGGACACGTACTTGCCGGAGTGGCCGGTGAAGGTTTCCGCCACGTGGAAGGGCTGCGACAGGAAGCGCTGCAGCTTCCTGGCCCGGGCCACGATGAGCTTGTCTTCGTCGGAAAGTTCTTCCATACCAAGGATGGCGATGATGTCCTGCAATTCCTTGTAGCGCTGCAGCACCGACTGCACACCGCGGGCCGTCATGTAGTGCTCTTCACCAATAACAATGGGGTCCAGGATCCGTGACGTGGAGTCCAGCGGGTCCACGGCGGGGTAGATGCCCAGCTCGGCAATTTGACGGGACAACACCACGGTGGCATCCAGGTGAGCAAATGTTGTGGCCGGCGCGGGGTCGGTCAGGTCGTCGGCGGGCACGTACACGGCCTGCACCGATGTAACCGAACCCTTCTTGGTGGATGTAATCCGCTCCTGCATCTGGCCCATCTCGGTGGCCAGCGTGGGCTGGTAACCCACGGCGGAAGGCATCCGGCCTAAGAGCGCCGAAACCTCGGAACCAGCCTGGGTAAAACGGAAGATGTTGTCGATGAACAGCAGGGTGTCGGCACCCAGTTCATCGCGGAAGTACTCGGCCATGCACAAGCCGGTGAGGGCTACGCGGAGACGCACGCCCGGGGGCTCGTTCATCTGGCCGAACACCATGGTGGTCTTGTCTAAAACGCCGGCTTCGGTCATTTCAAGGTAAAGGTCGTTACCCTCGCGGGTGCGCTCGCCCACGCCCGCAAACACCGAGATACCGCCGTGCTCTTTGGCAATGTTGTTGATGAGCTCCATAACGATAACGGTCTTGCCCACACCGGCACCGCCGAACATGCCGATCTTGCCGCCCTTGAGGAAGGGCACCAAAAGGTCGATGACTTTGATGCCGGTTTCCAGCTGTTCCGCCCGGGTGGACTGTTCCACCAGCGGGGGAGCCGGGCGGTGGATGGGGTAATAATTGTCGCTGACAATGGGGCCTTTGCCGTCAATGGGTTGCCCCAGCACGTCCACCAGGCGGCCCAAAACCGGCTCGCCCACCGGCACGCTGATGGGCCCACCCAGGTCCACGGCTTTCATGCCCCGCACCAGGCCGTCCGTGGTGGACATGGCCACGGTGCGCACTATGTTGTTGCCCAGGTGCTGGGCCACTTCCAGGGTGAGGTCTATTTTTCTGCCAAAAGCGTCTTCTTGGTCGCTGGTTATTTTTATAGCGTTATAAATGTCGGGTACCTGCCCGGGCGGGAAGCGGATGTCCACCACCACGCCAATGACTTGTACCACTTCACCTACATTAGCCATTAGCTACTCTGTACCTCCTTTGCCTTGTGTTATGGCCCCTTTCATGCCGCTTGCGGTATTACTCCAGGGCGGCGGCGCCGCCGACAATTTCGGAAATTTCCTTGGTAATGGCGGCCTGGCGGGCACGGTTCATGGACAGCGTCAGCTTGTCGATCATTTCCGCCGCGTTGTTGGTGGCGTTGTCCATGGCCGTCATGCGGGCGCTGTGCTCGCCGGCCTTGCTTTCCAGCAGCGCCTGGTACATGGCGTTTTCCACATACATGGGCAGCATTTGGCCCATGATTTCTTCCGCTTCCGGTTCAAATATATAGTTCACCAGCTTGTCGCCGTTTTTATCGCCTTCGGGAGGCTCCACAGGCAGCAGTTTCAAGGTTACCGGCCTTTGCACCAGCACGTTGACAAACTGGCTGAATACCAGGTAAACCGCATCGAATTCCTCGTTGGCGTATTTTTCCATGGCAAACCGGGCCACCCGGCGTGCCAGCCCCACATCGGCCGTCTCGCCAATGCCCACGTATTGCTCGGCCATCTTGTAACCGTTGCGACGGCAGAAATCGCGTATTTTGCGTCCCACGGCGATTACTTCCACATTCTGGTAATTTTTCATTTCTTGAGCGGCTCTTCTAATCACATTGGCGTTAAATCCCCCGCACAGGCCGCGGTCCGCGGTGACCACTATGAAAGCCACGTTTTTTGGCTCGCGCACCGCCAGCAGCGGGTGTTTCATGCCCACGGAGGCGGACCCCACCCGGCCCAGCACGTCACGCACCCGCCGTGCGAAGGGCCTGGCTGCCAGCACATCTTCCTGGGCGCGCCGCATTTTCGCCGCAGAAACCGCCTTCATGGCCTTGGTGATCTGCTGGGTGCTCTTGATACTCTTGATGCGGCGCCGGAGGTCGCGCAAACTTGCCATCTGCTTATTTCACCACCTCGCTGTTTACTCCACCGGGTGCTCTTTATTGCTGCTGTTTGACAAAGGTTTCCTTGAATTCCTTGATGGCTGCTTTGAGCTTTTCACCTAGCTCATCGGTGATTTCCTTCTTCTCGCTCAGTTCCTGGCGCAGTTCAGGCTTGTTGGCCTTGATGAACTTGAGCAGGCCGGCCTCGAAAGGCAGCACCTGTTCCACCGGCAGGTCGTCCAGGAAGCCGTTGGTGCCGGCAAAAATGGAGATAACCTGGTCTTCCACGTCCATGGGCACGTACTGGCCCTGTTTCAGCAGTTCCACCATGCGCTCGCCGCGGATCAGGCGGGCCTGGGTGGCTTTGTCCAGGTCGGAACCGAACTGGGCGAAGGCCGCCAGCTCGCGGTACTGGGCCAGGTCCAGGCGCAGCGTGCCGGCCACCTGTTTCATGGCCTTGATTTGGGCCGCGCCACCCACCCGGGACACCGATATACCCACGTTAATGGCGGGACGGACACCGGCGTAGAACAGGTCGGGCTCCAGGTAGATCTGTCCGTCGGTAATGGAAATTACGTTCGTGGGAATGTAGGCCGAAACGTCGCCGGCCTGGGTTTCAATAATGGGCAGGGCGGTGATGGAACCGGCGCCCCGCTCGTCACTTAGCTTGCAGGCGCGCTCCAGCAAGCGGGAGTGCAGGTTAAACACGTCACCCGGGTAAGCCTCGCGGCCGGGCGGGCGGCGCAGCAGCAGGGACAACTCGCGGTATGCGGCTGCCTGCTTGGAAAGGTCGTCGTAAACAATGAGCACGTGCTTGCCGTTTTCCATGAATTCCTCGGCCATGGCCACCCCGGCAAAGGGAGCAATGTACAAAAGCGGCGCCGGGTCGGACGCGGTGGCGGACACCACGATGGAGTATTCCATGGCCCCGGTGTCCTTAAGCTTTTGCACCACGTTGGCCACGGTGGAGTTCTTTTGGCCCACCGCCACGTAAATGCAGATTACGTCTTTACCCCTTTGGTTGATGATGGCATCCACCGCAATGGCGGTTTTACCCGTCTGGCGGTCGCCCAGGATCAATTCCCGCTGGCCGCGGCCGATGGGAATCATGGAGTCAACGGCCTTCAAGCCGGTTTGCAGCGGCTCGTGCACCGGCTTGCGCTCGATAACGCCGGGGGCAATCCTTTCCACCGGGCGGTACTTGTCAGTATTGATTGGTCCCAGGCCGTCAATGGGCTGGCCCAGCGGGTTCACCACGCGGCCGATCATGGCATCGCCCACGGGCACCGAGACAATCCGGCCGGTGCGCTTCACAGTGTCGCCTTCCTTGATGTGGGTGTAAGGGCCCAGGAGCACGCAGCCGATGTTGTCTTCTTCCAGGTTCAGCGCCAGGCCCATGGTGCCGCCGGTGAACTCCAGTAGCTCCATGGCCATACACTCTTCCAGGCCGTAAACCCTGGCGATACCGTCACCGACCTGAATAACTGTACCAACGTCGCTGACTTCAATTTCGGCCTTATATTTTTCAATTTGCTGCCGAATGATTGAACTGATTTCTTCGGGTCGCAAACTCATCTACTGTTTCACCCCTATCCACTTTAACTTATTTGCCTGAGGTGTTCGCGCAGGGTTTGCAGGCGGGCGACCACGCTGCCGTCGATAACCTTGTCGCCGACGCGGACCACCACGCCACCCAGCAGTTTCGGGTCTACCTTGTAACTGAGCCTGACCTTCTTACCGGTGCACTTGGCCATGGCAGCGGCAAGACGTTTCTTCTCATCACCGGTAAGTTCCACCGCCGAGGTAACATGAACATCGCAGATATTGCGGGCCTTGTTGGCCAGCTCGACAAAGTAATCTGTAATGTCCGCCAGGTACATTTCTCGCTGGCGTTCCACCAGTATGGCCAAGAAGTTCATGGTTACTTCGGAAACGCGGCCTTCAAACAGGCTGGCGAGAACTTCCTTTTTCTGGTCAGCGGTGATGCGGGGGTGGAATAGTACCTTTTTCAACTGGTTGGATTGTTCCAGCACACCAACCACTGTTTTGAGTTCCTGTTCCACCTTGTCCACCAACTTGTTTTCCAACGCAATCTCGTAAAGGGCCTCGGCATAGCGCCCGGCCACGGCCCCTTTTAGCATGGCAGATCCCCCGCCTCTTTAATAAACTCGTCAATCATGCCGCGCTGGATATCGGCGGTAATTTTTTCACTGACAACCTTGCTGGCGACCAGGATGGACAAAGTGGCCACCTGCTCGCGCAATTCTGCAACAGCTTTCTCCTTCTCCCGGTTAATATCTTCCATGGCGGCTTCTTTGATGCGGTTGGCCTCGGCCTTGGCGGCCTCGATAATCTCTCGGGCTTGTTCTTCACCTGTCTTGGTAGCTTTTTGGATTATATCGCGGGCTTCATCCTTGGCTTTTTGCATTTCAGCCAGGTATTTCTGGCGCAGCTCCTCGGCTTGCTTGCGTTCTTCTTCCGCGGCAGCCACGTTTCTCTCGATATAGTTCTGCCTTTCTTCAAGGATGCGAACTATATGCGGGTAGACGACAATACGCAGGAAGATGAGCAGTACAATAAAGTTAAAAACCTGTGCCACCAGCGTTGCGTTCAAGCCCAGGGCATTAATGACTCCCTCCAAAACTTACCCTCCTTCCTCTGACACCTGTCTTGCACTTTGTGACAAAAGGAAGGCGATAGCAGGTTCCGTGCCCGCGTGGCGCCAAACCCGCTACACCGCCTTTCGCCACAACGTTCCGTACATGTCGGGGGTTACATACGGCCCATCAGGATAAATGCGATAACCACAGCGATAATGGGCAGCGCCTCAATCAAACCTACGGAAATGAACATCAAAGTCATCAGAGTACCCCTCATTTCGGGCTGGCGGGCAATGGACTCCACAGTCCGGCCGGTTACAAGACCGTTACCAACACCGGCGCCGATGGCAGCTAGGCCTACGGCCAGCGAGGTACCGAGAGCAGCAGCGGCTCCTAATTCCATGCTTTTCCCCTCCCTTCAGTCTAAAATTTTGATACATTAAACTGTGGTGGCATATCACGTTTATAAATTGAGTGATAAGCTAAGCTGGGTGTGAAAATGCCCGTTGAGCGCTAATGACTGTCGGTGGATGTCATCGCTATATAAACGATGGTTAGCATGGTAAATATAAATGCTTGGACGAAACCGACAAAGATACTGAACGACAGCCACACCACCGACGCGGTGAACCCGCCCAGCACGGTGGCGGTTAGCGGGATTAACCCCAGGAGCACCGCGATTAGAACTTCGCCGGCGTAGATATTGCCGTAGATACGGAAACCGTGTGTAAGCGGCTTGGACAATTCTTCAACAATGTTTATTGGCAGGAAAAACACGAAAGGTTGTACGAAATGCTTGAAGTAACCGAAGCCTTTGTAGTACAGGCCCAACACCTGCGCCAGGATGAACACGGATATGGACATGCCCAGCGTGGTGTTGACATCCGCCGTTGGGGACATCATGGTGGGGACCAGGCCCCAGAGGTTGCAGAACAACAAGTAAATGAACAGGAAAAAGATAAGGAACATCAATTTATCGGCCTTCTTGGCACCCAGGTTTTCCACGGCCAAATTCCGCAGAAACTGGTATACCTCTTCCAGCATCAACTGCGCCTTGCCTGGCCGCTTTAATTGCACGTTCCTGGTTGCAGAAACGGTGAACAAAATCACCAGGATCATGACCACCCAGGTCATGACCAGGGTTTTCAGGTTCATGGGAAACCCTAGTATGTCCACCGGCGTGTCGGGGAACCCCCAGACGTTCAGTTTGTGGTGCACGGTAGTAAGGATATCCTCACTGTGCGCGCCGTTTCCACCTGCAGCAGCCAACTTTTCTCACCCCTTTCCCTTGGCAAATTTTTTATTTATATATTTTATATTTATATATTTTATCATCTTATATTTTATCAATGGCGTCACGGACAGAATGATACCGGTACAGCGCCAGGTTGGCGTCCACCACCGTGATTGCAGTGGGCAACAGCAACCCCGCGCCTACCCCGTAAACGCTCAAAAAATCCACCTGGCTGGCAAAAGCGCAGATGGCTATGGTCATGCCCAGGCGCGGCCAAACGCCGGCCTGCATGAATATCTTAGCTTTTTTCTGATCGGCCTTTTTGTTCAACACCAGATCCGCCAGGGTGTTGATCCTTCTAACCAGAAAATAACTGTTTAAAAGGCCAAAAATAGCGCCCACAAGAATACCCAGGATCAGCGGGTTACCGGGATACAAAATAGTCCCCGGTACCAGCAAGGCGCCCAATACGCCCATAACCCTGGCTGTGCGCGTAAACTGTTCACCAATATCCCGGATGGGTGCCGGCCTCTCCAAGCCCACTCTCCCCTTACCCTGTCCGTTCTTTTTTTCTCTCTAGATATGTATCTTTATATATCTCTATCTATCTTATCTTGTTTATTTATTTAATCTATCTAAACTAACTAAAATTTCTATCTAGTTGGAATCTTTTTTCTACCGGCCGCCCCTAAAAAATTTTTTTACACACTTGCGGCGCGCGCCGGTGGCATCGCCGCGCCCGCTCCTGCAACCTTACCCGTTGCGTCGTGACTAATACTTGAAAAACCTTTGCAGGGTGTGCACTATGCCGGCGATGCCCAGGGCGACCCCCGCCAGCACACCACCCACCAGGAACCATGGGTCGGTACCCAGCTGTTTGTCCAGCGCCCTGCCGGCATAAAAACCCAGTAGCACTGTAATGGCCAGCTCGGTACCTATGGTTGTAGTTACAGCCAAAGCGGTGAAAATACCGCTTTTTTTGCTTTTTTGTTTTTCCACGGTTGTATCGCCCCGTGAACCCGGACGAAATTTGTCACCTAGCTTACATTTCGTCTACGGAATAGTTTTCTACATAAAAAACCGTATTCCTTCACCCCGGCACTACTTTTTGCGGGAATATGATTTATTTACCTATGCCCTCCGGGGCAAATATGACTTTGTGATAAGTCGTACTATTCTGCGTAACGCACGCTCCACTTTAAGAAATATATACTTCTACTTATGATGTCTATTTCCTTCTTTGTTTATTATGAAATATTTTTATCAACCATTATAACAGAATAATTGCGCGCCTGCGCCCGGTAATTTTACTTGGTTTCCATATTATGGCTGCTGATCGCAACAAATTCAAAATCGCAACACCCGGCACCATAAAGAAAAGGACCCGCCAAGACGGGCCATCAAGAGGAGGACTGACTGTATATTGCAACAAATTCGAATTTCAACACCCGGCACCATTTATTATAATGTATACAATAAACAATGAAATTGCAAGGGCGGTGAAGCCGTTGAGGGGAAAAATATTGCAGTGCGGCAAGTGCAAGCATTATTACATAACCTGGGACAAAAGATTTCCCAACGGCTGCAGGGTTTACGGCATAAAAACCAGGTACATGCCCTCGGCGGAGGTGCTAAAGGCCACGGGCAGGGGCTGCCTTTGTTATGAAGCCAAAGGCGGGCACAAGAGGTGAGACGTTTTCCCCGCCGGCGCTTTTCACGGCTATGCCTATATAATTTGGACCCGGGCTCGCACGAATCCCGGGTCCAAATTACCCCTGGAAAATATTACATTTTTATCGCCACTTGTGGCGGGCGTAGCGGGTGGGTGATCCGTATTTTAACTCTTGTGCCCGCTGGCCCGGTGCACCGGTTTTATACTATAATTTCATTGATTAATTGTTTCATCAGGTAAAAACAGGTGGTGCACTTCATGCTGGTACGCGAAATCATGACTCCCTGTCCCGTCACCCTGCAACCGGATCAACCGGCCTGGCAGGCCTGGGAGGCCCTTCGGGAAACGGGCCTGGCAGGCATTCCAGTGGTTGATGGCAGCGGGAACATTACCGGCATTGTCAGCCGGGAGGACATCGTTTGCGCCGGACCCGAGCGGTTTGCCGGCCGGGACACGGTGCGATCCATAATGCAATGCGATGTTCACGTGCTGCGGGAAGACGCGCCCGCGGTGGACGCCTGGACCATGCCCGCCAACGTTTTCCCGGTGACCGGCGAGGCAGGCCGGGTGGTGGGCGTACTGGACCGGTCGGAGGTGGGGCATGCCCTGTTTAAAGCCGCCGGCCGCATGTTACAGCAGATAGAAACCATTATGGATTCTGCCCACAACGGGATCGTCGCCATCGATGAAAAAGGCATTGTGACCATTTTCAACCAGGCTGCGGAAAGAATTACCCGGCGCAAAAAAAGCGAGGCGCTGGGACGCCACCTGTCGGAAGTAATTATACCCCAGGGCTTACTGGACATATTGAAGGAAGGCACCCACCAGCCGCATTACAAGTTCACCATAGAGTACTCTTCGGGCACACACACCTACCTGACCAACCGTAGCCCCATTATCGAAAACGGTCGGGTAGTCGGTGCCATCGGGGTTTTCCAGGATATATCCGAGTTCGAGTTCATTTCCGAGGAACTCAGCACCGTCAAGCAATTGAACAAGGAATTGGAAACTATTATCGAATCTTCGTACGACGGCATCCTAATTACCGACCAGCACGGCAATATAATCCGGACCAACCACGCCCACGAAAGGATAACGGGCATACCCGCCTCCGCCGTGCAAAACATGAACATAGATGCGTTAATCGAACAGGGCGTTTACTCGCAAAACGTGGTGCAGGCCGTGCTGGAAAAGGGCGAAGCCGTTACCCTGGAAGAAAAGACAGCGAACAACAACCACCTGCTGGTAACCGGCAACCCGGTGCGCGACAATAACGGGAATATTGCCCGCATTGTTATAAATATCCGGGACATGACGGACCTGAATAACTTGAAAATCCAGCTAGAAAAAAGCCGGGCTCTAAGCGAGCGTTATCACGGGGAGTTGACCCAGTTACGTAACAAGTTCCTGGAACAGGACAAGGTGGTAATCAAATCGGCCGCCATGAAAGCTGTGATGGACATAGCTTTGCGGCTGGCTCAGGTTGATTCCACGGTGCTGCTGCTGGGTGAGTCCGGTGTGGGCAAGGAAGTGGTGGCCAAAACCATCCACCGGCAGAGCAAGCGGTGCGATGGCCCGTTTATTACCATCAACTGTGGCGCCATACCCGAAAACCTGCTGGAGTCGGAACTGTTCGGTTATGAAAAGGGGGCTTTCACAGGTGCCAGCAAGGAAGGAAAGCCCGGCATGTTCGAGCTGGCCGACAACGGCACCCTGTTCCTGGATGAAGTGGGCGACCTGCCGCTTCCTTTCCAGGTCAAGCTGCTGCGGGCCATCCAGGAAAAAGAGATCACCCGGGTGGGGGGGGTCAAGCCGGTACCCGTCAACGTGCGCATCATCGCCGCCACCAACAAGAATTTGGAAGAACTGGTGCGGCAGGGCAAATTCCGGGAGGACCTGTATTTCAGGCTAAACGTGGTACCCATCAGGGTGCCTCCGTTAAGGGAAAGAAGGGACGACATCATCCCCCTGGTGTATTCTTTCAAGAAACACTTTGAAAAGATTTACGGGCTGGAGAAAGTTTTTACGCAGGCCACCTACCGGGCAATGCGGAATTATTCCTGGCCCGGCAATGTGCGGGAAATAAAAAATATGGTGGAGCGGCTGCTGGTAACCACCCCCGGTAATACCGTGGATATCGAAGAAATCCCGAGCGACACTCTACCCCGGGCACAGACCGAGTCTTCAGGGGGAGGAGTCACCGTCCACGGCATCATCCCGCTGAAAAAAGCGCAAATTGAGCTGGAACGCCAGCTCATCGGGGCTGCATTGAAAGAGCTGGGCAGCACATACAAGGCAGCCAAGGCGCTGCGGGTCGACCAGTCCACCATTGTGCGGAAGATGAACCGCATCAGGCGGGAGGGGCTGAGCATATAGCAACAGGCCATGGTAATAGGTTTTGGTGCCGCAACGCGACGGCATGGGGGCAACTGAGAAAAAGAAAAACCGGTGCGGAGTTTGCCCGTGGTAAACCCCGCACCGGTATATTTTTTACATTATGGCGGAGATAAACGCACCGGCGGCCACCGCCGTGCCGATAACCCCGGCCACGTTCGGTCCCATGGCGTGCATCAACAGGTAGTTCTGCGGGTTTGCCTCCGCACCCAAGTTGTGCACAACCCGGGCCGCCATGGGCACTGCCGAAACCCCGGCGGCACCGATGAGCGGGTTCACCTTGTTCTTGGTGAACAGGTTCATAATCTTGGCGAATAACACACCGCCGGCTGCAGCGAAAGCAAATGCCACAATACCCATGATGAACACGCCTATGGTCTTGGGGGTCAAAAAGGTTTCGGCCGTCATGGTAGAACCGACACCCAACCCCAGCAGGATGGTGACGATGTTCATCAGTTCGTTGCGGCTTACGTTGGTGAGCCGCTCCACCACGCCGCTTTCCATGAACAAGTTACCCAGCATGAACATAGCAATGAGCGGTGCGGATTTGGGAACAAGCAGCATGATGACAATTGACGTGGCAAGGGGGAAAATTATTTTCTCCGTCTTGCTTACCATCCTCATCTGGGTCATAACCATGGCCCGCTCCTGTTTGGTGGTGAGGAGCTTGGCGATGGGCGGGATAATGATTGGAACCAGGGCCATGTATGAGTACGCTGCCACCGAAACCGCGCCCATCATGTGCGGCGCCAGGTTTGCCGACAGGAAGATGGTGGTTGGCCCGTCGGCACCGCCGATGATGCCTATGCAAGCCGCTTCCTGGATGGTAAAGCCCATAAGCAGGGCGCCGAAAAATGCCATGTATACCCCCAGCTGGGCCGCCGCCCCCAGCAGCAGCGTTTTAGGATTCGCAATGACCGGCCCAAAGTCAGTCATTGCACCCAAACCGAGGAAAATAAGGGGGGGGATTAATTCGTTTGCAACCCCGTAATGATAAAAGATGTGAAATAGCCCGCCCTCTTCTAAAAGGCCGGTCAACGGGAAGTTGGCCGCAAACACCCCAAAACCGATGGGCAGGAGGAGAAGCGGCTCAACTTTTTTCACAATGGCCAGGTAAAAGAGGACGAATGCTATCAACCACATAATCACGTTACCGAGGGTTAGATTGAAAACCCCGATACCTTGAAAGATTTCCACCAACTGTTCCATTTACATGCTCCTTTTGGTAAAGTTGCACAAATGTTCTTATACGCCTAGCGGGCTGCCGGGATGGAACCGGCCCGGTGTTTTATTTCAACGAAACCAGCACGGTATCAGTATTCACAACGTCGCCCGCGTTCACGTTCACCTCGGCCACTTCACCGTCCGCAGGCGAGTAAACCTTGATCTGCATTTTCATGGCTTCCAGAGTGACTACAACGTCGTTTTTCTTGACCTGGTCGCCTACCTTAACATCCACGGATACTACTTTTCCCACCATGGGAGCGTTAATCTGAGTCATGTATTTCAACCTCCTGGTTAATTAGTGCTTTTTTCTTTTTGTCTTTTTAGTGCCGGGCTGTTTATTATCCAACTGGTCGCTTGCACCGAAAGCTGCAATACGGCCAAAACCGCAAAAACGGATAGTATTCCGGACAGGGCCACCGTTAAGGCCTGGCTGTCCATAATGACCCCTCCACTCATTGTAAGTTTGTGCAACAGACCCGCGCCAGTCCCGCATTGTTCCGGGACCGGGCGGGTTTTAACATTGCTGCGGTAAAACGAGTGTTTACATGTTGATGTTGGAGTATTTTCTCCAGGGCCTGGCCACTGTTTTGTTTTCCAGCAGATCCAGGGCAGCGCAGATTTTCTTGCGCGTCTCGGAGGGCATGATGATATCGTCCACATAACCGCGTTCCGCTGCCTGGTAGGGGTTCTCGTACAGATCGCGGTATTCCTGGATCCTTTTTGCCCTCACTTCGTCCGGGTTTTCGGCGTTCTTGATTTCTTTGGCGAATATTACGCTGGCTGCCGTTTCCGCTCCCACGATGGTGATAGTGGCCTCGGGCCAGGCGTATACGATGTCGGCTCCGGTATCCTTGCAGCACATGCCCAGGTAAGCGCCGGCAAAGGATTTGCGCATGATCACGGTAACCTTGGGCACAGTGGCGTCTATATAAGCGTAAAGCATCTTGGCGCCATGCCGCAAAATACCTTTCCACTCCTGCTCGGGCCCGATCATGTACGCCGGGGTGTCGTGCAGGTTAACCAGCGGGATGTTGAACAGGTCGCAGAAGCGCACGAACCTGGCAACCTTGTCCGCGGCGTCGCAGTCGATGACCCCGCCCATCCAGTTGGGCTGGCTGGCCACAATGCCGGTGCTGCGCCCGTTGAAGCGCCCGAATCCGATGATCACGTTGCGGGCGAAATCGGGCATTATTTCCAGGAACACGCCGTTGTCCACCAGCTTGTAAATGACGTCGTGCATGTCGTACGGAATCATGGTTTCTTCCGGAATCATGCCGTCCAGTTCCGGAACCAGGCGCATGGCCTCGTCACCGGTGTCAATACGGGCGGGCTTTTCCCTGTTGTTCTGCGGCAGGTATTCCAGCAGTTCCTTTGCTTTGTCAATGCAGTCCCTGTCGTCGCCGGCCACAATGTGGGTGCAGCCGGACTTGACGGCGTGCGCCTCTACGCCGCACAGGGTTTCCAGGTCGATGTCGACGCCCAGCTGTGTTTTAACGAAGGCGGGGCCCGCAATACCCATGTAGCCGTGGTTGCGGCTCTGGATCACGAAATCCTGCATTACCGGGTGGTATGCCTGCCCGCCCAGGCACGGGCCCAGCAGCAGCGCGATTTGTGGGATAATGCCGGATGCCAGGTTTTGCGACCTGAACAGCCAGGCATAGGCTTGCAAGGTGTCGATACCTTCCTGGAGCCTGGCCCCGCCGGAGTCGTTCATGCCGATAAAGGGAATGCCCATTTCTTTGGCCATGTCGATGGCCGCGGCAAATTTTTTACCGTGGTACTCCCCGAAGGTACCGGCCATGGCGGTGTAGTCCTCGGCACCCACCATGACCATCCTGCCGTTGACCCTGCCGAAACCGCATATCACACCTTCCGCCGGGATTTCCTTTTTATCCATGCCGAAGTTGGTGGTGCGGTGCTTGACAAAGGTTCCTATTTCGGTGAAAGTACCGGGATCGAAAAAGTACTCCACCCTTTCCCGGGCGGTTAGTTTTCCCGCCTGGCGCTGCCTGGCGACGGCTTTCTCGCCGCCCATTTGCATGATTCTTTCTCTTTTCTGTTTGTACTCTTCGTATTTCTTACTCACTTTCCAACCCCCTGTGGTGCTTGATTTTTAGTAGCTGCCGGTTGCAAACCGGGTTTTCAATAGCGTCCATTGCACTGGCATCAGGCAAGGTCCCGAGACAAAGATGGTTTTACCTGTTGGCCTTGCGGTACCCCAGGGCGTCCTGGGCGATGATCATCTTCTGGATGTTGCTGGTACCCTCGACAATTTGGTAGGACTTGGCGTCGCGGAAGTAGCGGGCCACCGGGTACTCCTCGGAATAACCGTAAGAGCTCAATATCTTCATGGCGCAGTCGGCGCAATAGTTGGCGGCTTCGGCGGCAAAGTACTTGGCCATGGAAGTTTCCAGGGTGCAGGACACTCCCTTGTCCTTCAGGAAAGCAGCCTTGTAGACCAGCAAGCGGGCGGCTTCGGTTTTAACGATCATCTGGGCTATCATGTCCTGGTTCATCTGGAACTTGCCCACTGGCTGGCCGAACTGCTCCCGCTCGTTGCAGTAATTGACCGTGGCGTCGATGCACGCCTGGGCCACTCCCAGCGCGCCGGCGGCACAGCCGAGACGGGTATCGTTCAGCTGGTTCATGCAGATCTTGAAACCTTCGCCTTCCTTGCCCAGCAAGTTTTCCTTGGGCACGGGGGTATCCTCAAATGTGATCACACCCACGGGAGCCGCCCAGGTGCCCAGCTTTTCGGTGATGGGTTCCACGGAAATGCCGGGGGATTTCATGTCCACGATGAATGCCGACATACCCTTGACCCTGACATCCGGGTTGGTGTAGGCGTACACCAGGGCGATATCTGCCACCGGGGCGTTGGAAATCCACATCTTGCTGCCGTTGAGAACGTATTTTTCGCCGTCCCAGATGGCCCTGGTCTTCATGCTGGCCACGTCGGAACCGGCGTCGGCCTCGGTAATGGCGAAGCAGCCTAGAATATCGGCGTTGCAAAGGCCGGGCACGTATTTTTGCTTCAGTTCTTCGCTACCGTAATTGAGGATGGTGCGGGCCGGGCCCAGTGCGTTCATGTTGAATGGCAGGCGCATGGAGCTGTGCACCCGGGCGATTTGCTCGGCAATCAGCGTAATGGCCAGGAATCCCATCTCATTGCCGCCGTATTCTTCGGGGATAACACAGCCGAAGAAGCCCAGCTCGCCCATTTTTTTAACGATGTCGCGGCGGAACCGGTGTGCCTTGTCGTCCTCGTCCACGGTGGGAGCAATTTCCTTCAGCGCAAAATCTCGGGCTACCTTCTGAATATCAAGTAGCTCTTCTGGCAGGTCAAAATTCATTGCACAAACCCCCTGTCGTTTTTTATCGTTTTACGCCTTTTTTGGGCGTACAAGCTTACTTTGCAATAAGTGTGCCAGTAAAGTATTGTTTGGCCGTAAAGCCCAGCGGGTAATTTGTCCCGCGGGCGCGAAAAGCAAACAAAACAAGGGAACGGAACTGGTTCCGCTCCCTTGTTTGGTAATTAAAATTAAACCTAATTTAGTTAATACTGCATTAATATTTCTTCTAGAGAACGGCTAATTATGATGGTCTATCGGGCCAGCTTGTGATTACAAAATGCATTAATAATGCATTTTTGCAGTTAAGGGCCAAGTATCCCGTGAAAATCAATGCGCGGAGTGACTGCATTTTTGCATTGGTGCGAATTCCGGCGGTTTTGTGGCAGACAATTGAAACGCGTACTTGATGGCCTGCACGATGCGCCTGCTGGCGCGGCCGTCACCGTAGGGGTTTACCGCCTCGGCCATGGACCGGTAGTACGCGCTGTCGGATAGCAGGCGGAATGCTTCCCGCCGCACCGCCTCGCGGCTGGTGCCCACCAGGCGCACGGTACCCGCTTCAACGGCCTCGGGGCGCTCGGTGGTATTGCGCAGCACCAGCACCGGCTTGCCCAGCGAGGGGGCTTCCTCCTGCATGCCACCGGAGTCGGTCAGCACCAGGTAACAGCGGGCCATCAGGTTGACAAATGGTTCGTAGTCCATGGGTTCCAGTAGGTATACCCGCTCCGAATCGCCCAGCACTTCACTCGCCACCCGGCGCACGGCGGGGTTTTTGTGCACCGGGAAAATTATGCGCACGTCGGAATAACGTTCCAGTATGTCCCTCAGGGCCAGGTAGATGTCCCGCATGGGGTCTCCCAGGTTTTCCCTCCTGTGGGTGGTTATCAGTAGCACCCGGTGGCGCCGGAAATCCAACCCGTCCAGCAGCGGGTCGCCGAACCGGTATTGGGGGCGCACCGTGGCCAGCAGGGCATCTATGACGGTGTTGCCGGTGACGAATACGCGGGCGGGGTCCACCCCTTCCCGCAGCAGGTTGCTCCTGGCTCCCGCAGTGGGGGCAAAGTGCCACTCGGCCAGCGCCCCGGCCAGCCGGCGGTTCATTTCTTCCGGGAAGGGGGAATACTTGTTGCCCGTGCGCAGGCCCGCCTCCACGTGTCCCACGGGGATTTGCAAGTAGTAGGCCGCCAGCGCGGCGACAAAAGTGGTGGTGGTATCGCCATGCACCAGCACTAGACCGGGCTGCTCGGCCTCCAGCACTGGCTGCAGGCCCGCCAGGGCACGCCCGGTGATGTCGAACAGGGTTTGCCCGGCCTGCATGATATCCAGGTCGTAGTTGGGCCGGATATCAAACAATTCCAGCACCTGGTCCAGCATTTCCCGGTGCTGGGCGGTCACCGCCACCCGGCAATCCAGCAACTCATCCTTTTGCAGCGCCCGCACCAGGGGTGCCATCTTGATGGCCTCCGGCCTGGTACCAAACACAACCAGCACCTTCAAAAACAAAACACCCCCTCCGGGGTCAGACTTAAACTTGCTAAAACTAACCGCCTTATTTGAAGTTTAATCTAACCAAATTATTTGAATAAGCAGCCGGTCCCGATGCGGCCGAAAAACCAGTTACCCCAAACTTCTGGGGTTATGGTTTCACTTTTGGTACCACGGGGCAATGGTGACTTTTTAGTCGCCCAACTCCACTGCCCGTCACTTAGCGGCCGAAAAACCGCCCGGCAATGGATGTAACAGAGCAATATGCATTGCTTTGAAAAAATTCTCAGTTCATGTTTACCATATATCCCAGCAAATTGCAACAAATTCAAATTTCAACACCCGGCACCAGGTAGCCTTTTTCTATGAGCTTGTTGATGTGCTCGTCCAGCGCCTTGTCGATGTCCACACCGTAGTGTTCTTCCAGCACGAACATCATGGAAACCGCGGTCTGGGCCACGTCAAGCAGTTCCCTGGTGATCCGCGTGAGCGCCTCCCCCTCGTCGACGGCGCAGCGTTCACCGCTCATGCCCCGCAGTTTGCCGATGGCCTGGGCCAGTTCCCCGGCCTCCTCCATCAGCTTCAGGGCGGTGGATTCCATGGTGGGCGTGAGGTTATTTAACCTGGGCAACGCCACTATCTTTTTCCGCACCGTCAATCACCATCTTTCCCAAATCGCAACAAATTCAAATTTCAACACCCGGCACCAAAGCGGTGGAGGATGATGTTGGCTTGTTGCAGAATGTCGAGCGCCAGTGGGTCGGGGTAATCGCCCCGGTAAACCACGCGGGCGATGCGTGAGTTAACTATCATTTTCGCGCATAGGACGCAGGGTTGGTGCGTGACGTAAAACGTGCCCCCGGCGATGGAGATGCCGTGCACGGCGGCCTGCAGCAGGGCGTTTTGCTCGGCATGCAGCCCGCGGCAGAGTTCATGGCGCTCCCCGGAGGGCACGCCTTGACTTTCGCGCACACAACCGGTATCCAGGCAATGGGGTAGGCCGGAGGGCGCGCCGTTATACCCCGTGGTAAGAATGCGGTTGTCCCGCACGATTATCGCTCCCACTTTGCGGCGCAGGCAGGTGGAGCGCCCGGCCACAACACCCGTGATTTCCATGAAATAATCATCCCAGGCGGGACGAGGCATACACTCCACCTTCTTCGTAAACCGGGAACCGGCGACAAAGGTCGGCTGCCATGGCCGCAGCCTTCTTGCGACGCGCTTCGTCGTCACCGAAGCTGATGGTCAGGTGGATAATTTCCGCTATTTCTTCCATCTCGGCTTCTTTCAGCCCCCGGGTGGTCACCGCGGGGGTGCCGATGCGGATGCCGCTGGTAATTACCGGCGGCTGCGGGTCAAAGGGGATGGCGTTTTTATTTACCGTAACGCCCACCAGGTCCAGGGCTTTTTCAGCTTCCCGGCCGGTAATATTCTTGTTGCGCAGGTCCACCAGCATCATGTGGTTGTCGGTACCGCCGGAAACCAGCTCGAAGCCGCGCTCGAGCAGGAAACCGGCCAGCGCCTTGGCGTTGTTGACTATTTGCTGCTGGTATTCTTTAAAACCGGGCCGCATTGCCTCGCCCAAGGCTACCGCCTTGGCGGCTATGACGTGCATCAGGGGGCCGCCCTGGATGCCCGGGAACACCGCCTTGTCAATTTTGGCGGCATACTTTTCTCTGCAAAGAATCATCCCACCCCGGGGACCGCGCAGGGTTTTATGCGTGGTGGTTGTCACCACGTCAGCATGGGGCACCGGGCTGTTGTGCAGGCCGGCGGCCACCAGGCCGGCAATGTGCGCCATGTCCACCACCAGGTAGGCGCCCGTTTCCCGCGCTATTTCACTCATCCGGGCGAAATCTATTTCCCTGGGATAGGCGCTGGCCCCGGCCATGATCAGCTTGGCCTTGCTTTCCCGGGCCGCCTGCAGGACCTTGTCGTAATTAATCAGCCCGGTATCTTTTTCCACGCCGTAAAAAGCCACGTTAAAATAACTGCCGGACATGTTCAGCGGGCTGCCGTGGGTCAGGTGCCCCCCGTGGGCAAGGTTCATGCCCAGGATGGTGTCGCCTGGCTCGAGAAGGGCGAAATATACGGCCATATTGGCCTGAGAACCCGAGTGCGGCTGCACGTTGGCGTGCTCGGCGCCAAAAAGTTTTTTGGCCCGGTCGATAGCCAGCTGCTCGGCCACGTCCACGTACTCGCATCCACCGTAGTAACGGCGCCCGGGCAGGCCTTCGGCGTACTTGTTGGTCAGCACCGAGCCCTGCGCTTCCATGACGGCCCGGCTTACTATATTCTCGGATGCTATGAGTTCCAGGGTGTTGCGTTGTCTATTCAGTTCCCGCTCGATTGCGCTGTAAATTTCGGGATCAACCTCACCCAGGGGGCTGTAAAAATCCATTGCACTTTCCTCCCAAACAATATGCTGTTTTTAAAGTCTTTTATTGCAACAACAAAAGCAGTTGTTTCACCCGGATGCCATTTCGGTTTGAATGGCCCGCGAATTGCATGTATCGCACCGGCTGAACGGTTTGGCAACCACGTCACCGGCGGCAGTAGTCGCGCTCTAGCCCGGCAATCTTCTCCAGCCGCCTGGCGTGCCTGCCACCGGCAAACCGCGCATCCAGCCAGGCGCCCACTATATCCCTGGCCAGCCCTGGCCCGATGACCCGCTCCCCCAGGGTGATTATGTTGGCCATGTTGTGCTCCCCGGCCATCCTGGCCGAGTAAGTGTCGTGGCATAGCGCAGCCCTGATACCCGGTACTTTGTTGGCCGCTATGCTGACGCCAATACCGGTACCGCAGCATAAAATACCCCGCTGGCATTCGCCTGTGGCCACGGCTTTAGCCACGGCGGCGGCGAAATCGGGGTAATCCACGGAGTCGGTTGAATATGTACCGAAATCCTTGTAATCGATATTCCGCTCTTTCAGGTAAGAAATTATTTCGGATTTTAACTTGAACCCACCATGGTCACTTCCAATGGCGATTTGCAATGCCAACACTTCCTTGTATGTAGCGTTTAGGCCATAACTAGTAATATTCTACATTATTCGTGCCGGTTCCTTTAAACGTAATTCAAAATTCACTCCCCGCCGGTGCCAGTTTCCCCCAGGTATCGCTCCAGCGCTATTCGCACCAGCTTGTCCAGCCTTTCTGCCACGTGCTTGTAAACTTCATCGCTTTGCCCGAAGGGATCGGGAACATCGCCGGGAACCCCCGCGTAACCGGCCAGCGTGTGCACCCTGCCCGCGCAGGAGGGAACCATACGGCACAGCATTTCCCGGTGCCTGGAAGTCATGGTCAACACCAGGTCCGCTTCTTCCACTTCCGCCGGGTCTATCAATGATGAACGGTGGCCGGCCAAGTCGATGCCCATTTCCCGCATGGCTCGAACAGCGCCCGGCGAAGCCACGTCACCGGGGTAAGCGGCCAGCCCGGCTGATGTTATCTCTATATTCCCGTTGCCGTAACCCAGTTCCTCCAGCACCTTGCGGGCCAGCGCACCGGCCATGGCGCTCCGGCAGGTGTTGCCCGTGCACACAAAAAGGATCTTTTTACTTGTGCTTGCTGCTTTACTGGTCTTGCCCGGCATATTCGGCCACCCCCTTGTATTCATACACTGTTCACGCCGGTGCATCATGGCAGAACCATACGCACACCGATGGCCACAAGCAATATTCCACCGCCCAGAACCGCGCGCTCACCCATCTTGATGCCCACGACACGGCCCAGGAACAGCCCCGCCGCGGTCATAATCCCCGCCACCAGCCCGATGACACCGGCAGTCAGGGGCAGGTCAACTTGCCTGGTACCCAGGGAAAAACCCACACTCAGGGCGTCCATGCTCACGCTGGCGGCCAGGAGCAACAACCCCCAGGTGTTCACCAGCACAATTTTAGGGTCCACAGTGTCACCGCCGCCAAAAGACGACCGGATCATTTTTATTCCCAGGTATACAAGCAACAAAGCCCCCGCAACGGCCGCAGCCCGTCCCACAACGGAGCCGGCCCATTCACCGGCGTACCATCCCACCAGGGGCATTACAATGTGAAAAACAAGCACGGTAAAGCTGATTAACAATATCTGCCTGATGGTGACACCGGCTACGCCGAGGCCCAGGCACATGGAAAAGGCATCGGTGCCCAGGGCCACCGCCAGGGCGAACACGGTATATATACCCAATTGGATTCCCCCGTCCCGGTTATAAGGTGTTTTTAGCGTGCAAAAGCCAGGCTTCCCAGCATGGCGTCTTTTCGGAAATGTTTTTTCCTTTATCCAATGTTTATGCAGGGAACCCACTAATCCTTCCGGCTAAACATGTACCACGTTTCCACCGGCGGCACGCCTTAGCCGGTTCATAACCGCCAGTCCCAGTCCCTCGGCCGGTATGCCCTCGGCCAGAATGACGTCAACCCCCAGCTTGTCAAACTGCCGGAGACAGTCGTAAAGACGGGCTGCCACTGCCTGCGGTTCAGAGCGCCGGCCGGCGGCAACCACCACATACCCCTTTCCCTGGTAGAGGGGGGAGTTTTCTTTACATGCCAGCACGCCGACCCTGCGCCCCAGCGCCGCCTGTTTACCGGCCTCCTCCAGCAGGCGCTCCGCAACCTTATCCCCACCCGAACCTTCAAAGAGGATCAGGGGCGCCAGTGGGGCATAATGAGTATATTTCATCCCCGGGGAGCGTGGCTTCCCGGTTCCCGGGGCGCCATTTACCGAAGGGTCAATGGCAACCGGTCCCAGCACGGCCTCCAGCTCGCCGGGGGTTACGCCTCCCGGCCGCAAAATGATGGGTTTTTCTCCCGAAAGGTCCAGCACGGTAGATTCAACGCCCAGGCCGGCCGGGCCGCCATCCAGAAGCAGGTCTATGCGACCATCCATGTCTTCCAGCACGTGAGCCGCCGTGGTGGGGCTGGGCCTGCCGGAAGTATTGGCGCTGGGCGCGGCCACCGGCACCCCCGCCTGCCTTATTAAACCAATGGCCACCGGGTGCGCGGGCACGCGAACCGCCACCGTTTCCAGGCCGCCGGTAACTACCCGGGGAAACTTTTTTCCGCCCCTCAGCACCAGGGTGAGGGGGCCGGGCCAGAAACGCCCGGCCAGTTCAAGCGCTTCAGCCGGTACTTCACTGAAATAAAACCCGAGTGCGTCATGCGAATCCAGGTGAACAATAAGGGGATTGTCCGGGGGGCGCCCCTTGGCGCGAAATATTCTTTTCACCGCTTCGGCGTCAAGGGCGTTTGCCCCCAGCCCGTATACGGTTTCGGTGGGAAATGCCACCAACCCGCCATCGCGCAACACACCGCCGGCTTCGCGCAATAAATGGCGTTCCGGTTGCAGCGAATCGACAACCAGGACCCTTGTGGAAGACCTGTTTTGTTCCATATATTAACACTTCCTGTTTTCTCTCAGGTAGTATATCACAAAGAGCAGCGGGTTAAAAGGAGGCACCGGGCTTAAGAGCAGGCGAAAACCCGGTCTGCAAGTCGAATATAGTCAATTTATGAATTAATTTGTTGGAAAATTATTTCAATAAAAGGCAGGATTTTGCATTTCATCAGCCAATCATTTAGCCATGCAGTTTTTTACAGGGTTCCCGAAATAGAATTCTGTACCAACAAAATCCTTTTTTTTCCAAGAAAACAAGGATCAATTCACCCCCCTTACCCGAAGGCGTTTGGCCGAAAACTGCAAAATAAAGGAGGACCAGGTAATGGATTCAGCCCTGACCACCATATCCAAAAAGTTGGCCGGTGAAAAGTCTTTCACCGGCGATGCCGAAAAAGATGCGGAAATTTTAGCCTATGGCATGAAAATTTTTCTGTTGAACGCAACAGCGCTGGGGGGAATCACCCTGCTGGCATGGCCGCTGGGTATATTGAAAACCACCCTGCTTATATGGGCGGCGGCTTATTCTTTGCGCGTATTCGCCGGCGGGCGGCACAGTTCCGGTCCTGTTTCATGCTGGCTCTTAACGGTATCAGTGTTTATAACCCTGGGTTACCTGGTTGAGCGTTTTGTGGTTTATATTAGCGAATACATGCTCCTTTTTACCGCTTTGGGACTGGTGTTTTCATTGTATGCGGTAATTTCCTACGCGCCTGTTACCATATCCAGCAAGCAATTCAACCCCACCAAGCGCAGGCACCTAAAAATGATTTCCGTAGCCGTTATCATCCTGTGGGCCACCGTGGCGTTGAACCCGCAGCAGATCATCTTAAATGACCTGCATATACCCGTAGCCATCACCCTGGGATTGGCAGTTCAGTCGTTGAATATTGTGCCTTTAACAGGATTATCAGGATTTGTTCAGCGCAAGCAGGGCTAAAATTGGATTTATAAACATTTTCGAGTATAATCAGGAAAGGAGGTGGCTTTTATGAAAAAAGCGTTAATCACTTTACTGGCAACTGCATTGCTTTTGATTGCTCAAATCAGCTCGGCTTCCGCATGTGCGGTTAACTGGTATGAACCTGATGTCCCAGAGGCTTTGAAATGATGGAAAACATAAGCACCACGCTTGTAAGCTATTTTTTAAAAGGCATCCCGGAGTGCGTAGCACTAACGATGCTTACAATTTCCATCCTTAAGTTAAAAAATGTTTGGAAAAAAATCCTTATTACAGGTTTGGCAGTTGCCACAATAGTTTTGATTGTGAGGACTGTTCTTTTAAGCACCGGCTTACACACGGCACTGGCTATTTTATCCATGGCCCTGCTTGTATCTTTTTTCTTTAAAGTACCAAAACTAAATTCTATAGTTGCCAGTACCATCAGCATGATAGTATTGTGCATATGCGAGTTTTCCGTATTTTATTTCTTTAAAACTTTTTGGGGCATGGATATAAATGATTTGGCGCAAAACCATTTATTATGGGTTTTGAATTCGTGGATTTGTACATTTATTATTGTATTGACTAGTATACTAATTCAAAAAATCAATAAGCAACCAGAGCATTACCGGAATTTTATTAAATCCAAGTAATTCCAAGGCACGGTATTAAAGCCGTGCCTTGGGTTTGTATTGTGTTTGCCGGAGGAAGTTATTCATGAAAGCTGAGACAACTCTAAATAAATTAAAAGATTGCTATATGTTCGCCCACCTGACATATTGCCTGTTTTCGGCAACCTGCCTGATCGGGTGGTTGAGAAGCACGGAAATGAGATTGGCCCACGGCTACAACCTGATTTGGATAGCTTGCATGCTGGCCATCCTGTCATTAATCCCCGCGCAGCACAAAATAATATCAAAGACATTTTACAGTGATTACAAAAACCTTCATCTTTACAAAACCGTTTATACCGCCGTTATATGTATCATTTACCTGCCGATAATCAACGGTATTTTTGCCGAAACGGGTTTGAGCATTTTAACCATAGTGCCGGTGATATTATGCGCCATAGTCTGCGGCACGGCCTACGGCATTGCAACTGCGGTTGTTGTTTCCATTTCCGTCATGTATAAAAGCCTCGCGGGTAACGGTTTTGACACGCATGTTTTTACGGAAAAGGTCCTTCTGCTGGCGCTCTTGGCCACCACCGCGTGGTTTATAGGGCAATCCTTCGAGTACATAAAAAACCTTTACCAGCAACTGCTGGCCAGTGAAAAACACCTGAAAAGAACCCTGGACAACCTGGATATCGCCACCCTGCACGTAAACTCCTCCGGTCAAATAATCAACGCCAACAAGTGCTTTGAAAACCTGATGGGCAAGGAAATCACCGATTGCATGAGCCTGGACGAAATCGTCAAAAAGCACCTGCCCTTTTTGGGCAACGACCCTGGCGTGTTTATAAACGCTGAAAACGAGCCGGGGCCGGTTTTCGGCCAGGCAATAAATGCCGCCGGTTCTTTAATCCCGGTGCAGTGCACGGTTTACCCCGCCAGTTCCGGGCTGGAAGAAGGCAGGGGACTATTGATTTGCATTCATGACATTTCGCTTAGCCAGAAACTGGAGAAAGAAAAAATAATCACCAGCTACTTCATTGATTTTATCAACGCCGGTATTATAATAACCGATGCCGGCGGCAACATCATTGAAATGAACCGGCAGGCGGAACACTTGCTGAACGTTTCCAAGCAGAAAACAATCAATAACAACCTGGCCCCAATGCTGTGCCGACTGGCCGGTGAAGAACCGGACACCGTCATAAAACCCAATTACGAGATGGAACTGGGCGATAAGGCCCTGCTGGTGAATTGCGCGGAATTGCTGGACAAGAACAACCGGCTCATCGGAATTGTATGTATTATTAACGATATCACCGAAAGAAAGGAAATAGAAAGAAAGATGCAGCGATCCGCCACGCTTTCGGCCATCGGTGAACTGGCTGCCGGAACAGCCCACGAGATAAGGAATCCACTGACAGCCATCAGGGGTTTCTTGCAGTTTATCAAGAATAAAAAAGAGGAAAAAATCAAGGACCTGGGGGACTTTTTTGATATTGTTTTGTCCGAGGTGGACCGGATCAACAACATTTTGGTGGAATTCCTCAAGCTTGCCCGCCAGGACAAGTTCAAGATGGAAACGCTTAACCTCAATGAAATTATTGATTCACTCTGGGAAATACTGAGCAACGAGGCGTTACTCAAAGAAGTCAGAATGTACCGCTCCATGGAATCGCAGCTGCCACCGTTGAGGGGAAACGCGGATTTAATCAAACAAGTAATCATCAACCTGGTCAACAACGCCGTCCAGGCCGTAGGTCCGGAGGGAACGGTACGCGTAATTACCTCCGCACACCGGGGTGGGGCCAGGTTAATTGTGGAAGATGACGGGCCGGGCATCGAAAAAGATATCCTGCCCCGCATTTTTGATCCCTATTTCACCACCAGGGATGAAGGAACCGGGCTGGGCCTGGCCATTACCAGTAAAATTGTGAGCGACCACAACGCTTTCATCGGCGTTTCCAGTTCCCCCGGTAAGGGGGCCAGGTTCTACGTGGATTTCCCGCCCGTGGAAGTTGGATAAGGAGATTGTGGCAGGCGCGCGCGTCATGAGCGTTTTTTACCTCACACTACCCTGCCTTTAGTCTCGCCGCCACCAGGCGAGGGCGCCCGGCAAGGTCCGGCAGCACCCCGGTTTCCCAGCGGGGACCGGGGACAAGCAAAGCAGCCGGTCCGGCCTGCTCCGGGCTTATTTCCATAAGCAACAGCCCTTCCGGGGCAAGGAACCGGGCAGCACCGGAAACCAGGCGGCGATAATGTTCCAGGCCGTCGCATCCGCCCGCCAGGGCTTCGCGGGGCTCGTAATCCCGCACTTCCCGGGGCAGGTTGTCCATTTCCCCATCCGGTATATACGGCAGGTTGGCCGTTATTACACGCACCGGTTTGCGCTCCAGAACCCCGCGCAGGGGTTCCAGCAGGTCCCCGCGGTAAAAGCGAACCCCGACCCCGTGCCTGGCCGCGTTTTCCCGGGCCAGCGCCAGGGCGCCCGCAGAAATATCGGTGGCGTAAACATCGCAGTGGGGTGCCAGCCTGGCCAGGCTGACAGCCACCGCCCCGCTACCCGTTCCCACATCAACGATTACAGGCCGGTTTTTTAGCCCGGAAACTTCCTGCAGGGCGGTTTCCACCATCAATTCGGTTTCGGGCCGCGGAATTAAAACAGGGGGCCCGACTATGAAGTCAAGCCCCATGAATTCCTTGTGTCCCGTTATGTACGCCACGGGCTCGCCCGCGGCTCGTCGTTCCAGCAGCGCCCGGTACTGCCTGCACACTGCCGGGGACGGCTTGTGGTCGGATTCGCGGTACAGGTAAACCCTGTCCACGCCCAGCACGTGGGCCAGTATCACCTCGGCGTCCAGGCGAGGCGTGCTCGTATCGCTCTCCTCGCGCAAAAAGCGTACGCCACCGGCCAGCAATTCCCCCAGCGTTTGCCCCTTCTTCACTGTTTATTCCACCTGCCGCAACCGCTCGGCCTGGTCGGTGGTGATCAGGGCGTCCACCACTTCCTGCAGGTCGCCCATCAGCACATCCTGCAGCCGGTGCAAGGTCAATCCGATACGGTGGTCTGTTACACGGTTTTGGGGGAAGTTGTACGTCCGGATGCGCTCGCTGCGATCACCGGAACCCACCTGGGATTTTCGGGCGCTGGCCATTTGTTGCTGCTGTTCCTGCTGCGCTTTGTCCAGCAAGCGGGCCCGGAGCACGCGCATGGCTTTCTCCTTGTTCTTGTGCTGCGATTTTTCGTCCTGGCAGGAGACCACAATGCCCGTTGGCAGGTGGGTGATACGCACCGCCGACTGGGTGGTGTTCACCGACTGGCCGCCCGGCCCGGTGGAGCAAAACACGTCGATGCGCAAATCGTTGGGGTTAATTTCCACTTCCACTTCCTCGGCTTCCGGAAGGACGGCCACCGTGGCCGCGGAGGTGTGGATGCGGCCGCCGGACTCGGTGGTGGGCACCCGCTGCACCCTGTGCACGCCGCTTTCAAACTTTAGCTGGCTGTAAGCCCCACGGCCCTCCACCAGGAAAACAATCTCCTTGATGCCGCCCAGGTCGGTGAAATGCGAATCCATGATCTCTGTTCGCCAGCCCTTGGCTTCCGCGAACCTTGTGTACATGCGAAACAGGTCGGCGGCAAAAAGGGCGGCTTCTTCCCCGCCGGTGCCAGCCCGGATCTCCATAATCACGTTTTTCTCGTCGTTGGGGTCCTTGGGAAGAAGAAGCACTTTCAGCTTCTGCTCCAATTGTTCCTTTTTCTCCGCCAGTTCTTCCTCTTCCATCTCGGCCAGCTCGCGCATATCGGGCTCCAGTTTTTCCTGCAGCATCACTCGCACTTCTTCAAGTTCTTCCCTAACTTTTTTGTAATCGCGATATACGCTGACTATCTCGCTAAGTTCGGAATGAGACTTGACGTATTGCTGCCAGCGCCCCTGGTCCGCTATTATGTCAGGGTCGGCGATCATTTCGCCCAGTTCCTCGTATTTTTTCTCCAGGCTGTCCAGTTTATCTAACACCAACTTCACCCCTGTTTTCCTTGAGCACGGCTTTAAATGCCGTAATGGCCACTTCCACCATGCCGTCGTCGGGTTCACCGGTGGTTATTCGCTGCACCCAGCGGCCCGGGGCGGCAACCGCTCGCATTAAAATATTATCTTCATACCGGGCCGAAGCTTTCAGCAGTTCATAAGATATGCCGGCCACCACGGGTAAAAGCATAACGCGGGACAGTATTCTCCACCACAGTACCTGCTCGCCCAGCATGGCAAACACGAATATGCTGACTACCAGAACAATAATCAAAAAGCTGGTGCCGCAGCGAGGGTGATACGTAGGATAGCTTTGCACCCTTTCCACCGTTAGCCGGTCCCCCGCCTCATAGGCGTTGATTACCTTGTGCTCAGCGCCGTGGTAACGAAAAACCCGCTTGATATCGTTCATCTGGGCGATGGCCGCAACGTAAGCGATAAAAACCGCCATGCGAAACAGGCCTTCCAAAATATTCTGGGCCACGCTGCCCGGTGCCCACTTCTGCAGCAAGTGGGCGGCCCAGGTGGGCAGCACCACGAACAGCAAGACGGCCAGGCCGAAAGCAATGACCATGGTAATGACTATATCCCGGGTGGTTAGTTCCTCTTCCTCGTCTTCCATGGCTTGCCCGGCGGAAAATGAAAGGGCCTGCAAACCCATAACCAAGGACTCGAACAGCGCCACAACGCCCCTGATCATGGGCCAATTCAGCGGCTTGAACCGGGAGGTGATTGAAGTTACCGGCTTGTGGTCGATGACGATGGTGTTATCGGGACGGCGCACCGCCACGGCGCGGCTGTCCGGTCCCCTCATCATTACCCCTTCTATAACGGCCTGGCCGCCGTAATTAAACTCTGGGCGCATTTAAACCACCATTTTCCTTGCATAAATAAAAGCAGAGCTCCCGCGCCCTGCCAACAACTTACTTCATGCCGTATTTTTTGCGGAATTTCTCCGCCCGGCCGCCTGTCTCCACGGTCCGCTGGGAACCGGTATAGAACGGGTGGCACTTGGAACATATTTCCACTTTTATTTCCTTCTTGGTAGAGCGTGTGGTAAAAGTTTCACCGCAAATGCAGGTTACTTTCGCCTCTCCGTACTGGGGATGAATCTTTTCCTTCACGGGGTTCACCTCTTTTCTGATTTAATCCGGTGTTCAAGCAGGCCACGCCGGTTTATCAACCATCTATTTTAGACACTTAAGTATTATAGCATAACGATTTTTTACAGGCAAGAATGTTTGTAATTGGTGCCGGGTGTTGCAATTTTGATTTTGTTGCGATTTGATTCCAAAATTTACCATGAAATTAGCTTTTCCTTTGTCAATCATCCCTGAATGCACTCTTGAGTATGGGTATACTGTAAACATTTTCATTTGCCGCAACGCGGCATGGGGGGCGTTTCTAACTGTTTCTTTTCACGGGCCGCGAAAAATTGCCCACCACAAGGCCCGGAATTTGCCGCAGCATTTCCACAAGCAGCGGCACCCCCAGTATTTCCCCTTCCGCCCGCACATTTCGCCAGAAATAATCCGGGTCGATGTTCATGTTGCGCAGTTGCACCTGGTCAACTCCGTTACCCGCGATAAATTCAGCCAGGGCTTCCATTTCCGCGTCCCGATCATTCAGCCCCGGCAACACCAGCAGGTTCAGGGATACGTATACTCCCCGGTTTCTTGCCTCCCGGATGGAACGGGCAACGTCGGACAAGCGGTAATTGCGGGGGCGGTGGTACGCGTTGTACACCTCTTCCCTGGCGCTGACCAGGCTAACCCGGATGGAATCCAGGCCGGCGTCGCAGATTCGTTTCACTCCTTCCGTATAACCTGCGTTGCTGTTCATGTTTATGGTGCCCCGTGCCGTTTGCCGGCGGACCTTCGCCACAACCTCCGCCACTTTACCGGCGGCAAGGGCGGGTTCCCCCTCGCACCCCTGGCCGAAACTGATTATGGCGTCTGACGCGTGTTCCATGTGGTACAGGGCCACCTCCACCGCTTCCGCCGCATCCGGGGAAAATTCCAGCCGTGATTGGGGCGACGGGCAGCATTCCGCCGGCTGTTCCGATATACACCCCAGACAGCGGGCGTTGCAGGCCGGCGAAAGGGGCAGGCCCCCCTCCCAGCGGGCGTAAAAAATGTTTTGCGCCGTAAAACAGCTGTAATAAAGGGCGCAGTGCCCCAGATGGGCCAGCAGTCTGTTGCCGGGCGATGCGCCCAGTCTCCGTTCCACCAGCGCAGGTAAATTGCTTGAATTATAGTGCCTCGGGTTCCACGGATCGGGATTATCGGTGCGGGCGGCGGCAACGTAAACCTTGCCGCCGCGCCAGGCAACCGCGGCGTAACCCAGCAGCGGCAATGGCCTGCCCCCACGCCGCCGGTAACCGGGCAGCAGGGTGCGCGTATAGCCCTGGGGCAGCAGGGCGCCTACCGCCCGGGCCGGTCCCCCGCCAGTGCTTTTTTCCAGAAGTTTGAACCCGTCTTTTCCCAAACCCACCGGTGCACTTTCCGGCAGCAGAACCAGAGAAGCGCCTGCCGGCAGCGGAATAACATCCCCGTCCAGTATCTCCACCAGGCGGTCCGCGGTGCGGCCGACCGCTCCCAGGGAATGATCAAACATATTTCCTTTTTCATCGGCGTATAGCAAGTGGTACATTTGCCGGCACACTCCCAAAACCAGAACATCCATAACATTTTACCATCCCGGGTACTTTGGGAACAGCGCCGGTTTCGCAAAAAAGTCGAGCGCTGACACTTTTTACTTACTAACCCTACCTTATAAATGTCTTATATAGAGAATGAAAATAAAAAACAAGCGTCCAACCGGGTGATGGGAGCCGGGTGGACGCCCGTTATGTTTACGTTATGCTTTTTGTCTTTTGTCATTGCCGCAAATATGAGCCCGTTCTCAGGCATAGGTGCGCTGGAGGCAGAGAAGCGGGTCGAAAGGAACACCGTTCAGCAGAACCTCAAAGTGCAGGTGCGGCCCCGTGGACCGCCCGGTGCTGCCCACATGGGCAATGGGCTGGCCGGCCAGCACGCGCTGTCCCTCGCGAACCAGCAATTTAGAGTTGTGGGCATACAGAGTACGCAACCCGCCGCCGTGGTCAATGATCACTGTTTCGCCGTAAGTTCCGCGCGGGCCGGAAAAAACCACCCGGCCGTCCTTGGCGGCACGAACAATTTGCCCGTGGTCGGCGGCAATATCGATTCCTTCGTGCATGGCTCCGTTACGTAAACCGTAGCGGGAACTGATCCAGCCTTGAACGGGCCAGGTAAGCTGGCCCAAGGGTAAAGCACGGGAAACTTGTACGCCACCTCCCTGCCCGGCGGGAATGGCCAGTTGCTGTCCCTCCAGCAAGTGATCAGGGTCGGTTAGGCCGTTAATTTCCGCCAGTTCGGCGGGTGTCAGCCCAAACCTGCGGGCTATGGCGCCCAGGGTTTCCCCGCTGCGCACCCGGTAGTGAAAAACCGTACCCGGAAGCATCAACGCCTGCCCTTCAAATATATGGTTACGGTCACGCAAAAAGTTAATTTCCGCCAGCTTTTCTTCATCCACGCCGTACCTACGGGCTATGGAACCGAGGGTGTCTCCCTTGCGCACGATATAAAGGCGCGGTGTGGCTTCGATGGCGGGTTCGCTTTTTTCCGCAAGCCCCACACCAACTGTTGGTACCGGGTACGGGTCGTCGGGGCGCACAAGCTCGTCCAGCCTGGCCTGGGCCGGGCCTGGTGTACCAAACCCCCAGCCGGCCAGCAGGGCCAGGGCTGTGGCAAGTACCGCTATTTTATTCATGGCCGTTTTGATTCGGCCGTTTTTATGCCCCTTTGATTTGCTCATGATATCCTCTCCTGGCATATTTAAACAGTAAGTCCCACCATTAAGTTTACCCGCCGGAGAAGAGATTTATACCCAAAAAATTCCGCGCAATGCTGGCTTTGCCGGCGAATTGAAAGATTGTCCTTTTTCGTGTTAATTTTTCGTGTTAATATAAAAGCAGCTATTTCCAACCAGCGGTGGTGAATATGCAGCTGTACACTCAACAGCAAAAAAAGATTGTTGATTTCATGAGAAAACGGCCTGAAATCATAGCGGTATACCTTTTTGGTTCCCGGGCTACAGGCAAAGCGGGTCCTTTAAGTGATTTCGACCTGGCCGTATTGGTGGATCCCGCCGGGTACGATGACAAACAATACCGGTACGGGTACCAGGCTTTTCTGCTTACCGAACTAATGCGTATTCTTGGTACCGCCGAACTGGACGTAGTTATCCTGAACGAAGCACCCCCGCTGTTGAAGTTCCAGGTCATTAACCGGGGTGAGGTTATTTACTACCGCTCCAGAAGCGAAATGCTGGACTTTCATGTGCGTGCCTTCAACGAGTACCAGGATTTCAAACCCATGCTGGCAGTTCAACACCGTTACATGGTGCAGCGACTGGCCGGCAGGGCCAAGCATTCTTAAGAATAGAAATATTTCTAAATCTAGCTTTACGCTTACAACCGGGGGTAAAACATGGTTATAGATACTGAAATGATCCACGCCAGGCTCGCCGTACTGGAGACTTACGTGCAGGAATTAAAGTCTTTACAAAATTATTCCTTGGAGGATCTGGCACAAAACCTTTCCAACCTGTGGACAGTTGCCCACGGGCTGCAACTTTGCATACAGATTGTTCTAGATGTAGGCAATCATATACTCTCCGACCTGGGCATAAAGGCAGGAGATTACACCGAAATTATAGATCAGTTGGGCAAAAAAGGCGTCATCCCGGTGGATTTCGCTCGCAACATACGTGGGATGGCCGGTTTGCGCAATGTACTAGTACACGGTTATATTTCTTTGAATGTAACACTGGTACACCAAATACTGCAGGAGAGACTGGGGGACTTTTTGGAATTTGCCCATTATATAAATGAGCACCTCTCCGGCAGGTAGAAACAACAAAAAAAGGGGTGGGAGATTTTTGGCTAAGTTACTTTCCCGCCCCTTTGCTTTTTTGGACTAATCAGAAAACCTTAGTGGACCGGTGGTCCCCGCAATTGGTGGCTATATACCCACATAATATTCTGGTTTGATTAACAAAAAATGGCAATTGTGCGTTATGCAGGTATATTTTGGAACTAGATCGCAACAAAAATCAAATTTCAACACCCGGCACCCGTTGTTTGGCGTTGCGGTAGGCCTGCACCAGATCGGCATTGGAAGGGGTCTTTTTCAGCCGCTCCAGTATATATTCCAGTGCCTCGGCCGTGCTCAGGCCCGCCGTGGCCCGCCGGAAGTACCAGTTTAGCTCCATTTCCTCCTTGCTAAGAAGCAGGTCCTCGCGCCTGGTGCCCGATCGCAGCACGTCCACGGCGGGGAACATGCGCCTTTCGGCCAGGCGGCGGTCCAGGATTAATTCCATGTTACCCGTGCCCTTGAATTCCTCGAATATGACGTCGTCCATCCTGCTGCCCGTTTCCACCAAGGCGGTGGCCAAAATGGTAAGCGAGCCACCTTCTTCCAGGTTGCGGGCCGCGCCAAAAAACCGTTTCGGTTTGTGTAGCGATGCCGGGTCCACGCCGCCGCTGAGGGTGCGCCCGCTGGGTGGGACCACCAGGTTGTGCGCCCTGGCCAGGCGGGTGATGCTGTCCAGCAAGATAACCACGTCGCGCCTGTGTTCCACCAGCCGCTTGGCCCGCTCCAGCACTAAATCCGCCACCCGGACGTGGTTTTCCGGCGGCTCGTCAAATGTGGAGCTCACCACCGTGCCGCGGACCGATCTTTCCATGTCGGTAACTTCTTCGGGCCGCTCGTCAATCAGCAATACAATGAGTTCTATTTCCGGGTGGTTCGCGGTAATGCTGTTGGCTATGTCCTTCAGCAGAACTGTTTTACCCGCCTTGGGAGGTGATACGATCAATCCTCTTTGCCCTTTGCCTATGGGAGCTATCAGGTCGATAATCCTTGTGGACAGTTTATCCTTTTCTGTCTCCAGGTTAATCCTTTCTCGGGGAAACAGGGGGGTGAGGCCTTCAAAATGCAGTCTTTTTGGGGATTCCTCGGGGTCCGATCCGTTGACCTGTTCCACGCGAAGTAACGCTGAATAACGCTCACTGTCCTTGGGGCCCCGGACCTGTCCTGCCACCAGGTCGCCGGTGCGGAGGTCGAATCGCCTGATCTGGGAGGAAGATACATAAATGTCGTCGTAACTGGGCAGGAAGTGAAACGGTCTTAAAAACCCGTACCCGTCAGGAAGAATTTCCAGTACACCGCTTGAGTATTGCAGGCCGCTTTTTTCCGCTTGGGCTTTGGTAATCTCGGCTATGAGTTCTTTTTTCCGCAGGCGCGAATACCCGGTCAATTCCAGTTCCTTGGCCAGCGCGTAAAGCTCGGCCAGGGTTTTGCTTTCAAGTTCCGCAGGGTTCAATGGCAACCCCCCTTTATTTTACACTACTTATTTTTATTGCCACGGGCAAGGCAATTAATACCTGTGATACTTAATAAATCAACTCAACGGGCACGTTAAAACGGTTCATTTCAGGTTGCGCTTGCCAGCCCGCTCTTTCTTTACGATACCATCCATATGCTTTAGCTTGTTATACAGCAACTTGCGCAGCAGCAGGTAGATTGCGGTAAAAGCTACAACCGAGTTTAACAACGCGCCGGCAAGAAACGGGTAACCCAGCATGGTGAATTTCTCCAGGGTGCTCGAGCCGGGATCCGTAAAAATTGCCTTGACCTCGTCCACGCTTTCCAACTCGTTATACCCCAGCAATATGCTGCCGGTAGCCATGTTCAGCATGTAGAAAAAGGGAACCGCCCATTTGAAGAAAGCGGCCGTAAGGGCGGCGGCAAGCCCGTTGCCGCCGGCCAGCCTGGCAATGACATAAGCAATGGGAATACTGATAAGAGGGATGGGCAAAAAATCCAGGGCCAGCCCCAGTGCTGCACCCTTGGCTATTTTACCGGGCGCGTCGGGTATTTCCATTACCCGTGTGTAATACCTTTTAATGCGCCCCGTAATGTTCAATTAGCTTTTGCCTCCTTGCCGGCCGGGCACTTTCGCCCAGTCGGCCAAAAACTTCTCGATGCCCAAATCCGTAAGGGGATGCTTTAGCATTTGTACCAGTACCTTATAGGGAACGGTGGCAATGTGTGCACCCGCCAGAGCGGATTGGGTAACGTGCAGCGGGTGCCTGATGCTGGCGGAAATAATTTCAGATTCCAGGCCGTGGATGTCGAAAATATTTACAATCTCCTCAATTAACGCCATACCATTATGGCCTATGTCGTCAAGGCGTCCCACGAAGGGGCTGACATATGTCGCTCCGGCCAAGGCGGCCATCAATGCCTGGTTGGCTGAAAACACCAGAGTTACGTTAGTCTTAATTTTTTCTTTAGACAGGGCGGAAACGGCTTTCAACCCTTCCGCCGTCATGGGTATTTTAACCACCACGTTGGGGTGTATGGCTGCCAGTTCCCGGGCCTCATCGATCATGGGCCCGGCTTCGGTGCTAACCGCCTCGGCGCTTACAGGACCGTCGATAATGGAAGTGATTTCCCGCACCACTTCAATAAAGTCGCGGCCCTCTTTGGCGATAAGGGAAGGGTTGGTTGTTACGCCGCTGATTACGCCCCATTCCGCGGCGGTTCTTATTTCATCCACATTGGCGGTATCAATGAAAAGTTTTATGATAATCACCTCCAATAAACACAAAACCTTCTACGCCTTTCCGGCACTGCCGAAGAGCCTGATTTTTTCCCGGATCAGTTCCACCGCTGCTTCCCGGGCGGGACCAAGTATCTTGCGGGGGTCGATCTCGTCCGGGTTGGCCGCTATCACTTCGCGGCAGCGGTCCACGAATGCTTCGCGGATATTGGTATCAATATTGATCTTGCGCACACCCAGGCGCACGGCCTCGCGAATGGCGGCATCCGGCACGCCGGACGAGCCGTGCAGCACAATGGGAATATTAACCAGCGAGCGGATCTTCTCCAGCCGGGCAAAGTCGAGCTTGGGCTCGCCCTTGTAGCGGCCGTGAGCTGTGCCAATGGCCACAGCCAGGGAGTCGACGCCGGTTTCTTCCACAAAACGCCGGGCCTCGTCGGGATCGGTGAAATAGACGTCGGCATCGTCAACGTGGATGTCGTCTTCGGTACCACCGATTTTGCCCAGTTCCGCTTCCACCGAAACTCCCACCGGCCGGGCTGCGGCCACAACCTGCCTGGTAAGGGCAATGTTGTCTTCCAGCGGCAATTTTGAGCCGTCGATCATAACGGACGAAAAACCGCTACGGATACACCTCATTACCTGTTCAAAACTGGTACCATGATCCAGGTGCAGGGCAACCGGCACATCCACCAGGGAGGCAGCAACGCTGGCCATGGCGGTGATGTATTCTATGCCCGCGTATTTGATGGCGCCCTGGCTGGCTTGCATGATAACTGGCGCCCGCTCCGCCTGGGCCGCAGTTGCAATGGCCTGCACTATTTCCATGTTGTTGCAGTTAAAGGCACCGACGGCGTAACCGCCGGCTTCAGCTTCTCTTAATAGATCGCTTACCGGAACCAAGCCCATTACCCGAATCCCCCTTGGATTACATGTCATATAAAAGTATCATACACCCCGTCCTTAGGGGTGTAAATTGAAACCAGCTATTTTCTTTTACGCCTGGTTTTCTTGCTGGTTTTATCGGCATTGGCCAGGCTATCCAGGAAACCGAAGCCGCTGCGGCTTAATTCTATGGAATCAACGTCCCGTATAACTCGCAGGTCGTCCTCGGTTTCAGCGTAGATGATGTTCACGCTGTCGCATTCCTTGCAGTGGAGTTCCAGGCGGTCGGGAAATATATCCACTTCCACGTCCAGGTTGCCGCACTGGCAATACAAAGCGCCTTGTTCCGCAATATCATGCAGGCAGTTGAGTACCTCGTACATTATTTCCGAATTGTTAAAGTAACGGTCTTCACCGTCAATTTCGCTGGCAAGAGATTCGATGCTTTCTTCCTGCGCTTCCGCCAGCGCCCTTACTTCGCCGTCCGCCCCCAGGTACCCCAGTTCCAGGCCCGTTTCCTGGCAAAAAAGGTAATTTACATCCCCGGACCAGAATCTTTTTGCGCTAATTGAAAGCAGGTGCTTGGATTCACAGACGACACAGGGAATTTGCAAAATGTATTCCTTGCGGTTCCTTGTATTTACAACCAGCTTGGTAAACCCGCAGGCACATGGAATCTCCATCTTGTTGCGCAAGCCCATTTCAAAACGTGACAGTTTATGGTATCCCAGTTTGCCGCAATCAGGGCACCGCATGGCCAGCAGCACACCAGTCTCAATAATCATTGTTAACCTCCTGCTTTAATATTGCCAGTCTAGGCAACAGGGTCAAAAAAATTTATCTTATCGCAATTCGACGTTTTAGTTGAAATCCCTTTTTGCCGCTGTCCTACAGTTTCAAGAACTTTGACTAACAGCCATGGTACGGGTGGATGACAAGGAGTGCTGACCGGCCATGGTACGAAGTTCGTTCAGGTCAAAGGGCTTACGCAGGTAATTGACCACCCCGAGCCTGTTCGCTTCTTCCATGTCATCTAGTTCCTCGTATGCCGTCATTAATATCACCGGAACCCCGGGGTCTATTTTCCGCATTTCCCGCAGCGTTTCAATGCCGCTCAGGCCGGGCATCCGGACATCCAGAATAACTAGGTGATATTTTTTCTTTCTTACCAAGCTCAGGGCTTGGTTACCGTTGGTAGCCTGGTCCACCTGGTACCCGCTTTCCCGCAGGACCTCGCAAATCATTCTAAGCACACCAGGCTGGTCGTCAACGACAAGCAATTGGGCAGTTTCTCCGGACACTCTCCTATCCACCCCCTTGAAATGTTTAGATATTTTCTACAAAGATACTTCGCCGGCAGGGCGAAATTCCCTTCCCCCGCTGGTTGTTTAATATCCATTCAATTTGGATTTTTAATACATTATCCCTTCTGGTATGTACCTTAAAACAATGGAACCGAGCATGCTCAAGCCGATGATACCCAGTACAATAAACGCTGCTGGAGGAGTGAAAACGGTAAGCGCCGCTTTACCCGTACTGAAACCATGTACTTCCCGGATACCGATTACCAGCAACACCACAGACCACACATATACGCCAAAGCTTAATAAACCTGTAATAACGCCTATCGCCATGCCGGGTGCAAGCAGGGATGCCAGTAACTGCACGGGGATCATGAACGCGGCCGGCAAGCCGGCCAGCGCGTATGCAGCAAGGACACTCCGGGCGTTTCCTTTTCCGCCGTACAATTCGGCCAGCAAGTGCAAGAGCCCGGCCATGAAAAACAGTTTAACAATCCCCAGCACAAAACCACCGGCCACAACCAAGGACAACAAAGAACGGGCAAGGTCAAACCCCGGAATGTGAGGCAAATTTAGCTCACGAAAATACAGAGGTGTTGTGAAAAGACCCATCAACGCCTCGGCCAGGTTCAGCGCCACCACCAAGCCCAGCGCCATTAGCACGGGTGGGTTGACCGCCATACCGGCAAAGGTCCGCACGGGTTCGAAGAGAACCCCGTATACCAGTTCAAGAATCCCCTCTTTTTTTTCGCGGTTTGGTCCTTCCGGCGGCGGGTCCCCCGGCCCGTGGCCCGGGTGGTTCACCGGCCCGTATATGCTTACATGATCGATATTATCCCCTTCCGGCTTTGGATATACATTTTCATCCTGGCGTTCCAAAATAGCATTCCTCCTTGTCCGGCCTGCTTTAACGGCACAAGGGCCGGTATACCGGGCCCGGTGCACAGGTTCATTTTGACGCGGGTACGTATACCAGCCAGGCAGCCGGGTACGATGCGGGGCCGCCTAAACCCAGGTTTATCCCGCCCAGCCTTTCCCACCAGGGAAGCCTGGGCGTCATGTCCACAACCCTGACACCCTTTTTCAAGCCCGCCAGTTCGGTGGCCACCCGCACGGCATCGTAAAAGTTGCCCAGTTCATCCACAAGGCCGTTTTTTACAGCCTGGCTGCCGGTGAAAACGCGCCCGTCCGCCAGTTTTTCCACCTGTTCCCGGTCCATTCCCCGGCCGCTGGAAACAGTATTGATAAACTGCTGGTAGATGTCGTCCACCATGCTCTGAAAAATGGCTCGTTCCTCAGGTTGAATGTCCCGGGCGGGCGAGCCCATGTCCTTGTGGGGGCCACTTTTGAATACTTCGGGTTCCAGGCCGATTTTTTCATACAAACCCTGCATATCGGTTGTTTCCATGATCACGCCTATGCTGCCGGTTATGCTGCCCGGGTTGGCCACGATCCTGTCGCAACGGGAGGCGATCCAGTACCCGCCGGACGCGGCCACGTCACCCATGGAAACCACCACCTTTTTACCGGTTTGGCGCAACCGGTCCACCTCCAGGGCGATTTCCTGGGAAGCCGCCGACGTGCCGCCGGGCGTGTTCAACCGCAGTACTACCGCCTTTATGGCCGGGTCCTCCGCAGCCCGGCGCAACTGTTCAATCACAGTGTCGGACCCGGTGTAATAACCGAGCAGCCCCCCTGAACCGGAGCCGGAAACTATGGTACCGTTTATATGTATGACGCCTATTGCGTCCCCGCCGGAAACCACCCCGCCCCTGGCGTCAACACCGCCCCGTTGCTGGTACACGGCGGCCACCACCAGCGATAACAGGGCTACGCCAATTACTACAGCGGCCACAACCTTCTTTTTCACAAACAGATCACAACCTTTCGTGTTAAAGAAAAAGCTTTGGCTTCAACCAAAGCTTTTAATAACTTTAACCTGTTATACTTCTTTCATGCCACCAAATTTTCCTGCCCGGTTTGTACCAAAATAAATAAGGTAATATTTTTATTTCAAAGCAGCACCGATAAATTCCCGGAACAGCGGGTGCGGCCTGTAAGGCCGGGATTTGAACTCGGGATGGAACTGGGTAGCCAGGAACCACGGGTGGCCGCGCAATTCCATTATCTCCACCAGGTACTTGTCCGGCAGGGTGCCGCTGAATACAATGCCCGCGCGGGCCAGGTCGTCCCGGTACTTGTTGTTTAGCTCATAGCGGTGACGGTGCCTTTCGTAAATAATTTCTTCGCCGTAAGCCCGGTGGGCCAGGGTACCTTTGGTCAGCCGGCAGGGGTACTTGCCAAGCCGCATAGTCCCGCCCATTTTGTCAAGTTCCTTCTGTTCGGGCAGCAGGTCTATTACCGGGTATGGCGTGGCGGGGTTGAACTCGGTGCTGTTGGCATCCCGCCAGCCAAGTACATTCCGGGCGTACTCCACCACCGCCAGCTGCATACCGAGGCACAGGCCCAGGAACGGAACTTTGTTCAACCGGGCGTAATTAATAGCGTTAATCTTACCCTCTATGCCCCGGTCGCCAAAGCCACCGGGTACAATTATCCCGTCCGCCCCGTCAAGGTATTTCTCCACCGGTTCGTCTTCCAGTTGCTCGGAATTAATCCAGCGGATATCCACCGCCACGTCGTGGTACAGCCCGGCGTGGCGCAGTGCCTCGACAACGCTGAGGTAAGCGTCGGGCAAAGCCACGTACTTGCCCACCAGTGCAACGGTAACTTTTCGGTGCAGGTTTTTCATTCTTTCTACCATGTCCCGCCACTTGGTAAGATCAGGCTGGGAAGCACACTTCAGTCCCAGGCGGCGCACCGCCAGGTTGCCCAGCCCTTCCTCCTCCAGCATGAGCGGGACCTCGTAAATGTGCGAAGCGTCAACAGCCTGTACCACCGCTTCGGGATCGGTGTCGCTAAACAGTGCCAGTTTATCTATCATTTCCTTGGAAAGGGGTTTTTCGGTACGGCAAACCAGCACGTCGGGCTGAATACCGATACTGCGCAGTTCCTTTACACTGTGCTGGGTGGGTTTGGTCTTTAACTCGTTGGCTACCCTCAAGTAAGGAATAAGGGTAACGTGTATGTACATCACGTTTTCCCTGCCCAGGTCGCTTTTAAGCTGGCGGATGGCTTCCAGGAAGGGAAGCGACTCGATATCGCCCACCGTGCCGCCGATCTCGACGATAACCACGTCGGGGTTCAATTCCCTGGCAATGCGGTGTACACAATCCTTTATTTCGTTGGTTATATGGGGGATGACTTGCACCGTGGCCCCCAGGTAATCGCCCCGCCTTTCCTTGTTAATTACCGACCAGTATACACCGCCCGTGGTAACGTTACTGCTCTTACCCAGGCTGACGTCTATAAACCTTTCATAGTGCCCCAGGTCCAGGTCGGTCTCAGCCCCGTCGTCCGTTACAAATACTTCGCCGTGCTGGTACGGGCTCATGGTACCGGGATCTATGTTGATGTACGGGTCCAGCTTTTGAATGGCCACTTTCAGCCCGCGGCTTTTCAGCAGCCGGCCCAGGGAAGCGGCGGTTATACCCTTGCCCAGGGACGATACCACGCCGCCGGTGACAAAAATGAATTTGGCCATATAGGTGCCTCCTGTTGTCAAAAATTCTTGTCATAAGTCGCTTTAAAAATCCTTAACTATTCTACCATGCTTGGACTGCATGTCAACATGAGGTTCAGTGATGCGTTTCGACCCGTAAAGGAGAAAGTCAAAGGTAAATAGTGAATAATGTCAGTTCCCGCCCAGCCAGCGAGTAACCACGTAATAACCAATAAAAATACCTACAATGCCCATGACCCCAGCCAGGTTTGGCGGCGCGGGAACGGGCAGTTTCAGGCGGGCAAATAACATGCCCACCACCAGCCCGGCCAGGGTGGACAAAATGACATCGCGCAAGGGTATCCCCCCATCAATGGTTTTACATTTTCTCCGGAGCGTGCACGCCCAGTAGCGTGAGGGCGTTTTTCAACGCCACCCGGGTGGCTTCCACCAGCAGCAGGCGGGCGTTGCTCAACTCCAGGTCGCTCGTAATCACCCGGTAGGCGTTGTAAAAACTGTGCAGCAAGCCGGCCAGCTCGTGTACGTAGCGGGCTATGCGGTGGGGAGCCAGCTGCCTGGCCGCCAGGGCTACTTCTTCGGGAAAATCCGCCACCCTGCGGGCCAGGGCCAGTTCGGCTTCCTCTTGCAGCAGTTCCAGGTTCACCGAGCCGGGCTCGGGTTTGGCCCGGCCCTGTTCCGCCAGCTGCCGGAAAATGCTGCATATGCGGGCGTGGGCGTACTGGACGTAATAAACCGGGTTGTCGTTGGACTGGGTCCGGGCCAGGTCCAGGTCGAAATCCAGGTGGCTGTCGGCGCTGCGCGTGACGAAGAAATAACGGGCGGCGTCCCGGCCCACTTCCTCTACCAGCTCCTCCAGGGTCACGAACTGCCCGGTGCGCTTGGACATGCGAACAATTTCCCCGCCCCGGAAAAGGCGTACCAGCTGCATCAATATAACGTGCAAAGCATCGGGGTCGTAACCAAGAGCGGACAAGACACCCTTCATCCGCGGCACGTGCCCGTGGTGGTCGGCCCCCCAGATATTAATTACCCAGTCGAATCCCCGCTCAAATTTGTCCATGTGGTAGGCGATGTCGGCGGCAAAATAAGTAGGTATTCCGTTTTTACGCACCACCACTTCGTCCTTCTCCATGCCAAAGGCGGTGGCCTTAAACCACAGCGCCCCCTCGTGCTCGTATATGTAACCCCGCTCCCGGAGGCGGTTTATGGCATCGTCCACCTTGCCGCTGTCGTGCAGGGACTGCTCCGAGAACCATACATCGTATTGTACACCGAATTCCTCCAGAGCCCGGCGAATGCCTTCGATTTTTTCCGCCAGGGCATAACGGGCCAGGGTATCCAGCCTGGTGCGGCCATCGGCCTCCAGCAACCCGTCCCCGTGCTGGTCAATAAAGCGGCGCACGGTGTCTATGATGTCTTGGCCGTGATAGCCCCCTTCGGGAATTTCCCCATGCCGGCCCAGCAACTGGAAATAGCGCGCTTCCAGGGATAAGGCAAAGTTTTCGATCTGGTTGCCGGCGTCGTTTATGTAGTATTCCCGGGTTACCTGCCAGCCGGCAAAATCCAGGATGGAGGCGATGCTGTCGCCAAGGGCCGCGCCCCGGGCGTTACCCATGTGCAGCAGGCCGGTGGGGTTGGCGCTGACAAACTCCACCTGCACCTTTTTGCCCTCACCCAGGGGTACCCGGCCGTAATCATCCCCCATTTCCACGGCCAGGGGCAGCGCTTCCAGCACCCACCGGGGATCCAGGTGAAAATTAATAAAGCCGGGGCCGGCCACTTCCACGCGCTGCACCCACTGCAGCGGGCGATAATGAACCAGCTCGCGGTTATCCATTGCAGAAAGGAACTTTTCACCGGCAGGGTGCAATCCCTGGCCACCCTTTGGCCCGGGAGGTAAATTCTCCACCAGTATATCAGCAATTTTACGGGGTGCCATGCGGGCTTGCCTGGGCAGCAGCATGGCCAGGTTGGTGGCAAAATCCCCGTGCTCCCGTTCCCGGGGCACCTCCACCACGAAATCCGGCGTTTCCACCTGCGGCAGCCGGCCGGCCGCCACGGCACTTTCCAGCGCCTGCTCCAGCGCCCGCCTCAACCCGTTACGCATATTCTCAACAATGTTGCTCATAGTAGTCCTCCTTTGGTGCCAGGTGTTGAAATGTTGCATTTGTTGCGATCTGCAGGATAAATATGTAAAATATTATCGACAAATCCCATCAATACCGGTTTTCTAAAGGGAGGGATGTTCAGTGGGACGTCCTCTTCGCGATTTCCCAACACCAAATACAGTATACCATGTTATCTGCCGTGGGAATAACCGGCAAGAAATTTTTTTGGATCACCGTGATTATTTCAGGTACCTTGAATTGTGGCGCAAGTACAGGGGCGAGCTGGACTTCGACGTGTACGCCTACGTGCTCATGCCCAACCATGTGCACTGGTTGCTTAAAACCGGGACAACTCCTTTGCCGGAAATAATACACCGCATGCACAGTACTTATGCACGCTGGTTCAACCACAGGCACGAGCGCACCGGGCACCTGTTTCAAGGCCGGTACAAATCATTTGTTTGCGACACCGACAGTTACCTGCTGGTGCTGGCGCGGTACATACATTTAAACCCCGTCAGGGCGGGGCTTGTTCAAGATGTCCATCATTACCCGTGGAGCAGTTTTCCCGTTTACTGCGGGCGGGAAGACGGGTTTCTAAACACCTCTTTCCTGTTGGAATATTACGGCCGGGATATGGATAAAGCACGGCAGAAATTTATCAGTTTCACCCTGGAAGGAATTGGGCGGAAAGAAAAGCTTGCGGATATCCACCCCGGAACGGGGAAGTCACCTAAAGTACCTGCACAAGAAAGCCGGCCTGACGGTGCCTCCGCCAAAAAGCAAAGGCATCTGGGACCTTCCCGGCAGTGCCAAAAAGAAAAACGGCAACACGTGCCGTCCAGTGATGATCTAGGTTTATGTAATATTGAAATGAGTAAAAATTCTATTAACGAGTCAATTAATATGCATGAAATAGCAGAATGGGTGAAAAAGAAAACCGGGGTCGATCTGGCGCAAATGAGGAGTAACAGCAAACAAGGTCACGTGGTCCTGGCCAGGGATCTATTTATAAAAATAGCAGTCGGGGAGGCGGGTATCAAGCGTAGCAGGGTGGCGGAGTTTTTAAACAAACACCGTTCTCTGGTAACCAGGACAATGGACAAATTGTCCACGGGTGATGCGGGTGATGTGCCTCCCCGGGATAGGTAGTCATTGGAATAATTTTCTAGCAGATCGCAACAAATTTAGAATTTCAACACCCGGCACCAAAACCGGCGGTGAAGGCGGCGTTGTTGACGGCGAGGAATTTGGGCGGGACGGTGGCCGCCAGGGCTTCGCGCCAGGTTTTTTCTTCTATGGGTAGCTTGCGGGCCAGGGCGCCCAAAAGCACGACGTTGGCGGCCTTGGGGTTACCGCATTCTTGGGCGATGCCCAGGGCGTCCAGCACCTGCACGTTGGCAGCCCGTTCCTTTATCATACCGGTGATATTTTCCGGGTATTCCGCCGCCCCGGCCAGCACGGGCACCGGGTAAATCTGCTGGTTGTTGATAATTATGGTGCCGCCCGGTTTCAGGCAGGTTAACCAGCGCAGGGCTTCCAGTTCCTCAAAAGCCAGTATTACGTCGGCTTCACCTTCAGATATGACAGGGGAGTACACTTTTTCCCCCAGGCGCACCTGGGTGACCACGCTGCCACCCCGCTGGGCCATGCCGTGGATTTCGGATACTTTTACGTCGTATCCCACCGCCCGGGCTGCGGCAGCTAGCACCTTGCTGGCCAGGATGGTACCCTGGCCACCCACACCCACCAGCAATACGTTAACGGGTTCAAGCACCGGTATTCCCACCTTTCATGGCCCCGGTTTTGCACACCTGCACGCACAGGTTGCATCCCACGCACAGGATTTCGTCCACCGAGGATTTGTTGTCTTTGACCGATATGGCCGGGCAACTGAGCCTGAGGCACAATTTACAACCGTTGCAGGCTTCCTGATCTACCGTGACCGGGGGCCCAGATTCCCTGGTCAGCAGCACGCAGGGGCGCCTGGCGATAATCACCGACGGGCCTTTGGCGGACAACCCCGCTTTGATGGCTTCTTTTACCGCCGCCATATCCAGCGGGTCCACCGCCTGCACGTGTTTAACGCCCAGGGCGCGGCAAAGTGCTTCCAGGTCAACCTCCGGGGCTTCTTTACCCATCAGGGTGCGCCCGGTGGCCGGGTGATCCTGGTGCCCGGTCATGGCGGTGGTGCGGTTGTCCAGTATGAGCACCGTTATGTCGCTACCGTTGTACACGGCGTTTAAAAGGCTTGTGATGCCAGAGTGCAGGAATGTGGAATCGCCGATGACAGCCACGGTGCGGCCCTTCATTTCTGGCACGGCTTTATCTATCCCGTGGGCCATGCTGATGCTGGCTCCCATGCAAACGCAGCTGTCTATGCCATCCAGGGGCGGCAGGCCGCCCAGGGTGTAACAGCCGATGTCGCCGGTTACCGCCAGTTTCATGGAACGCAATGTATAGAACACGCCGCGGTGCGGGCAGCCCGGGCAGAGCACCGGTGGCCGGAGCGGGGCCTGGGGCAGTCCCGCGTCCGGTTGGCTGGCGGGCTGGGACGGCAAAACACCCGCTGCGGCAAACTTGCGCCGCAGCAAGCCCTGGTCTAGTTCTCCGGTGACCGGGAACAATTCCTTGCCCGTCACGCTAATGCCCAGCATGCGGACCTGTTCCTCCAGGTAGGGCTCCAGCTCTTCCACCACGTACAGCTTTTTGACCCGCGCGGCAAACTGTTTAATCAACTGAACGGGGATGGGGTTGGTCATGCCAATTTTTAGCACCGATGCACCGGGCAGCACTTCCCGCACGTACTGGTAGCTGACACCGCTGGTAATCACCCCAATCTCGTTATCTCCCGGCACGATAAAGTTCACCGGCGCGGTTTCGCTGTATTCCGCCAGCCTGGCCAGCCTTTCTTCCAGGCTTAACCGGCGCAGGCGCCCGAATGCGGGCACCATCAGGTATTTTTTAATATCTTTGTTGTACGGCTTGATTTCCCGCGGGCCCGGTTCGCCCAGCTCCACCATTCCCTGGGAGTGGGCCACCCGGGTAGTAATGCGTAGCATTACCGGAATATCAAACTTTTCGCTGATTTCCAGGCCCAGAATCACCATGTCTTTGGCTTCCTGGCTGTCAGAGGGTTCCAGCATGGCCACCTTCGCAAACCGGGCGTAGTAGCGGTTGTCCTGCTCGTTCTGGGAGCTGTGCATGCCCGGGTCATCCGCGGAAACCAGAATCAACCCGCCGTTGACACCGGTATAAGCCGCCGTAAACAGCGGGTCGGCGGCCACGTTAACCCCCACGTGTTTCATGGCCACCAGCACTCTGGCACCGGCCATGGCGGCGCCTATGCCCACCTCCAGGGCCACCTTCTCGTTGGGGGCCCATTCACTGTATATTTCCTGGTAGCGGGACAGGTTTTCCAGTATCTCGGTGCTTGGCGTGCCGGGGTAACCGGCGGCCAGGGTTACGCCCGCTTCGTAGGCTCCCCGGGCAATTGCGTCGTTACCGGAAAGCAATTCTTTCAAAATTATTCCCCCCGTTTTCAGTGCCTTTATGGCAATTAGGCTCATTTTTTTGTTTAAGTGGATTGACAATTACCTGGTATCGATTACCCGCTTGATTTTCCCCTCGCTGCGGGCCAGGGACCGGGGTTCCAGCAGGCGGACACGGCAGTTCAGTGAAAGGACGCTGAACATTTTCTGCCGGATTTTTTCCTCCAGCGCTTCCAGGTCGCGGAACTGGCCGGTGAACATTTCGTCGTTAAGCTCAACCTGCACTTCCAGCTGATCCAGGTAACCTTTTTTGCTTACAATTATCTGGTAATGGGGCGACAGCCCGTCAATGTTCATGAGCACGGTTTCTATCTGTGACGGGAACACGTTGACCCCCGATATGATCAGCATATCGTCGGTGCGCCCGCGCACTTTGCGCATTCGGGCTGTGGTGCGGCCGCAGTCACACTTGTCCTCGAAAACCAGGCTGATATCCCTGGTGCGGTAACGCAGTATGGGCAGCGCTTCCTTGGTCAGCGTGGTTATTACGACCTCGCCTTCCTGGCCGGGTTCCACCGGTTTACCTGTCTCCGGGTCGATTATTTCCACCAGGAAATGATCCTCATTTATATGCATGCCCGATTTACAAAGACACTCCCCGGATACGCCGGGCCCCATCACTTCACTGAGGCCGTAGTTGTCGGTGGCGTCCATTTTCCAGGTGCGTTCAATTTCGGCGCGCATGCTTTCGGTCCAGCCCTCGCCGCCGAACATACCCTTGCGGACACCCAAGTTCTTGGGGTCCACGTCCATGGCCCGGGCGGTGTCGGCCAGGTGCAACGCGTAAGATGGCGTGCCCACAAGGGCGGTGACGCCAAAATCCTGCATGAGCATGATTTGCCGGCTGGTGTTGCCCGCGGATGCGGGCACGACGGTGGCGCCCACCTTTTCCAGCCCGTAATGCAGCCCGAAAGCGCCGGTAAACAGCCCGTACCCGAAAGTTATCTGCACCACGTCTTCATCCGTAACACCAGCCATGGTAGCAATGCGGGCCACCAGTTCGGACCAGGTTTCCAGGTCCTGGCGGGTGTACCCAACCACGGTGGGCTTGCCGGTGGTGCCGGAAGAAGCGTGCAGGCGCAGGACTTCCTTCCGGGGCGCAGCAAAAAGCCCGTAAGGATAATTGTCGCGCAGAACCGTTTTATCGGTAAACGGCAGTGCAGTAATGTCTTCCAGTGTGCGAATATCCCCGGGCTCGACGCCAATCTCATCCATGGCTTTCCTGTAAAAGGGCACCCGCTCGTACACCCGGGCAACTGTTTGTTGTAACCTTTCCAGCTGAAGGGAGCGCAGTTCCTCCCTGTCCATGCATTCATGTCGAGAATCCCAAATCATTTATATGTAACCTTCCTTTCGTGTTTATGTGCAGTTCGGTTTACCAGGCAACCTGTTATCGTGGTGATGGCTGCATCAAGCCCACAGGCGCTTCGAATTTTTGCTAAACAGTTAACCAAGGACCGTGTAAACCTGAGCGGGGCACATATTAAAGAAAATAAAAATAACCAGGGTGGTAAAAACCTTGATACCCCGGCTTTTAAACCGGGCTTCCAGGAACTCGGGCATGGTCATGGTGTTCAGCTTCACTGTCATTACCCGGGTGCGTTTGGCGCGCAAAACCCAGGCCAGCAAGCTTCCCACCAGCGCGTTGCCGAGCACAATCCAAAGCCCGGATAAACCGAAACCCCATCCTACCTTGCCCGCGTCGCCAGTAAATACAACAGCGGAAAAATACTTGGATTATTTCTATTAATTATAACACAATTGTAGTAAATTCTATACTAATTAACGAATTCCTCCCCCTACCGCGCGCTGAATTTTTACCGGCGCGGATACCACCCGGGAACGCACGCCGCGCTTGCGCATGAACCGGCCCATGCGGCGCAAGGCTTCGCTAAGATCGTCCAGGGAAGCGGCGTAAGACACCCGCGCAAATCCCTCGCCGGACGGCCCGAAAGCGTTACCGGGCACCACCGCCACTCGCTCTTCTTTTAACAACTCTTCGGCAAACTCTTCGGAACCCAGGCCGCTGACGGATACCTGCGGAAAGGCGTAAAAAGCTCCGCCGGGCTCGAAACATGGCACCCCCATGTCGCGAAATGCCTGAATCAACATGTTCCGGCGCCGGTTGTAGTGTTCCACCATGCGGCGCATGCCGGGCTTGCCGTTTTTCAGGGCCTCCAAAGCCGCCATTTGCCCGGTAATGGGGGCACACAGCATGGAATACTGGTGGATCTTGGTCATGGCGGCAATAAAATCGGGGTTGCCGGCCGCGTAACCCACCCGCCAGCCGGTCATAGCGTACGCCTTGCTGAAACCGTTCAACAAAACGGTGCGCTCGCGCATGCCCGGCAGCGAAGCCATGCAGGTATGCCGCTCCAAGTAAGTCAGCCGGTCGTATATTTCATCTGAAATAACCACCAGGTCGTTTTCCACCGCCACCTCGGCAATTTTTTGTAGTTCACGGCGGTCCATCACGGCTCCGGTGGGGTTGTTGGGATAACAAAGCAACAGCAGCTTGGTCCGGGGGGTAATTGATTTCTGAACCTGTTCCGCGGAAATGCGAAACCCGTTTTCTATGCTGGTGGGCATGAACACGGGCACGCCCCCGGCCAGCGTCGTACAAGGAGCATACGACACGTATGAAGGTTCGGGAATCAGCACCTCATCCCCGGGCTGTAGCAAGGCCCGCATAGCCAAATCCAGCGCCTCGCTAACACCCACGGTTACCAGGATCTCGTTCCGGGGATTGTATTTGACATTGTAAGTGTGCTCAAGGTCGGCGGCAATGGCCTCGCGCAATTCCAATAGCCCGGAGTTAGATGTATACATTGTGTAGCCCTTTTCCAGAGAGTATATGCAAGCCTCGCGAATATGCCACGGGGTAACGAAATCGGGCTCGCCCACACCCAGTGAAATCACTCCCTTGATTTCGGCCACCATGTCAAAGAATTTTCTTATACCCGAAGGCGGGATATTACGCACCGCGGGGTTTATTTTTCCAGTCCAGTCCTTGCGGGTCATGGTGAAATCATCAGCCTCCTGTCTTCCTCGCCGTCTTCCAGAATCACCCCGTCCTGCTTGTATGTTTTCAGGACAAAATGGGTGGTTGTGCTGATTACACCTTCAATGGTAGACAGCTTGGTGGATACAAAATTGGATATTTCCTTCATGCTGCGTCCCTCAATGAATACCGCCAGATCGTAAGTGCCGCTCATCAAGCGCATGCTTCGCACTTCGGGAAAGCGGTACACCCGCTCGGCCACTCCGTCGAAACCCACATCACGCTGCGGTGTAATACGAACTTCAATCAGGGCGCTTACCTTTTCCTCGCCCAGTTTTTCGTAATTAACCAGGGTCATGTACTTCAAGATAACCTTTTTTTTCTCAAGCTCATGTATAATCGCTTGAACTTCCTCCGGATCCATGTCAAGCATCACCGCGATTTCACCGGCCGTGAGCCTGGCATTGTCCTCGAGTAATTCAAGTATCTGTCTGGTGATATTATCCATCAATTCACCCCTTTCAAGTACCCTACCCGGAAAATACTCTTGGTTATGGGTATACCTGTTCCGTCTCGCTTTTTCTAAACAGGTGACTCATTACCTAAACGGCACCATTAGGAGGGATAAGAGCATATTACAGGAAGCAACCACCATTGTGTTTAAAAACTCCCGCGCCGACGGCACCAACGGCTTATACGTTGGGGACATACTTCCGACCCAAAAGATTTGACCCCAAAGGGGAAGTGTGTCCCCTGACCGCTGTCCGAAACCGGACCGCCATAAACTCACCGTCTGCGGTTCGGGAAAGGCTTTCGCGAACGTCCTGTTCGCTCGTCCGGTTTCGCAGCCTC
>CBETWA010000002.1:0-137997 GCA_965539975.1 uncultured bacterium
AGGTGTTAAAAATTATTTGCGTAAATTTGTTCAAAGTTACTTGACAGTCACAGCAGTGCCGCTTACGAATACATTAAGGAATACGCCCGGCGAAAAGTAGCAAACAAATCGCTGCCCCAGCTGGTGGATGTGCTGAATTGTATCCACGGCTGTAACGGCGGTTCAGGCACTTGTAAAAACATTGATTTAACGGATTTGGAAAGAATATCCCATGATTTGAAGGTACGGCGACTGCAGGCGAAAGACAAACCTACTGCCCAAGAATTAAGGGAAAAGCTATCTGCAAAATTGAATGTGGAGGATTTTAAAAGACAATATACCGCCATCAAAACTGCCCCGTTTTTGGAACCCGGCCCGCAAGAACTGGAACAAATATTCTTGGACATGCGGAAAACCACGCCGGAATCCAGAGAGGTCAATTGTTACTCCTGTGGTTACGCCAGCTGCAGTTTAATGGCTCGGGCTATTTACAACGGTTGCAACCACAAGAATAATTGTGTTGATTACAACCATAAAATGTCGGCGGAACGGGATTTACTGGAAATGAAAAGCAAGGAATTGGAAGAGAGCAACAAGCGTCTCAAGGAACTGGATGAAATGAAATCAAACTTTCTTTCCACCGTTTCCCACGAGTTAAGGACACCTCTAACCTCGGTACTGGGATTTGCTAAAATTGTGGAAAAAAAACTAAGCCAGTCTATTTTTCCGCATTTGCATACCGAGGACAGAAAAGTCCTCCGGGCTAAACAGCAAATTGAAGAAAACATTAAAATCATCGTATCCGAGGGAGAGCGACTAACCAATCTAATCAATGATGTATTAGATCTTTCCAAAATGGAAGCGGGTAAAATCGAATGGCATTTTGCCCAAAACAGCATTACTTCAATTGTGGAAAAAAGCATAGCTGCCACTAAAGCCCTGTTCGACGCTAAAAGGTTAGATCTGGCAGTTAATATTCCTGAAGAGCTGCCTGAAGTGTACTGTGATCACGACCGGATCATTCAAGTGATGATCAATTTACTTTCCAATGCCGTCAAATTCACGGAACAGGGTAGAATTACCTGTCAAGTGGAGAATAACCAGGAGGAAATTATCATCAGCATTTCCGATCAAGGAATTGGCATCGCCCAGGAAGATTTACCGTTGGTATTTGAAAAATTCAAACAAGTAGGTGATACTCTTACCGACAAGCCCAAAGGAACCGGTCTGGGTTTATCCATCTGCAGACAAATTGTGGAATACCACGGGGGCACCATATGGGTTACCAGTGAATTAGGAAAAGGAAGCACCTTTTCTTTCACTCTACCTTTACAAAAGCCCCAGCAGGAAAGCGCCGATGGTAGTCCTCAAGATTCGGTGATTCCCAATGCCTTCCTGGGCAGGAAAACACCTGGCGGAAAAAGCATACTTATTGTAGATGATGAAAAGCATATTCAACAGCTCCTAACACAAGTGCTACAGGAAAAAGGTTACCTCACTTTAACGGCCTATGACGGCATCAGGGCTTTGGAATTAGCAGAACAAGTAAAGCCTGACTTAATCCTGTTAGATATTATGATGCCTAAGATCAGCGGCTTTGACGTGGCTGCAGCCCTCAAACACAATCCCCGCACCAGCGATATTCCCATCGTCATTGTCTCCATCATCGAAGACCGGGAGCGGGGTTATAAAATCGGTGTGGAGGGATATTTTACCAAACCAATCGATTTTCCGGAATTGCTAAAGTTTATTGATTCTTTGCTTAATAAGGGCCAAAAGAACATGGGTGTTGCACGGAAATAGTGCTACAACCAACACTAATCGGCAAAAATTTGTTGAAAGAATGCAGAAAATGTGTTAGAGTTTTTAGTAAATAAAAAAATGAACGAATTGTCAGCTATTAAAGTGAATGAATAATCAATCATTTAATTTTTTTCAATAAAATTTTATCTGGAGGCGATCTTTTGAGCAAGCAAGAATTCCTCTGGTTTAAGCATTACCCTGAAGGTGTGCCCCGCCATTTGGACATCCCGGACGTGCCGTTATTTCATTTTCTTGAACAGGCCGCCAGCAAAAGCCCGTCTAACACCGCACTAATATTCATGGGCAAAAAAATCAATTACAGCCAGTTAAAAGACAGCGTTGACCGGTTTGCTGCCGCCCTGCACGCACTGGGCGTGAAAAAAGGCGACCGGGTAGCCGTCATGCTGCCAAACTGCCCGCAAACAGTTATCGCTTATTATGCCATTATCCGGCTGGGTGCCGTGGCGGTAATGACCAACCCGCTGTACATGGAGCGGGAACTTTCACACCAAATGCGCGACTCCGGGGCCGAGACCATAATTTTCATGGACCAGTTGCATGGTAAAGTATTGAAAGTAGCACCGGATACCAAATTGAAAAACTTTATTGTCACGGGAATCCAGGATTACTTGCCATTTCCGCTGAATTTCCTTTACCCTTACAAGGTGAAAAAACAGGGGCAAAGCCTGGATGTTCCCAAGGATAAAGGTATTTTGCGCTTTACCGACCTGATTAAAAAACACCCTCCAAACCCGCCGGCGGTGCAATTGGACACGGAAAACGACCTGGCTTTGCTACAGTACACGGGTGGGACCACCGGCCTTTCCAAAGGTGCGATGCTAACGCATAAAAACCTGGTAGCAAACGTGATGCAAGTTAGAGCTTGGTTTACCGAATGCCAGGAAGGCGAAGAGCGTATACTCGGGGCACTACCCTTTTTCCACGTGTTCGGCATGACCGTGGTGATGAACTTTGCCATTTATACCCGTTCTTTAATCATTTTGATTCCTCGCTTTGAAATTGCCTCAGTCTTGCAACAAATCAACAAGTACAAGCCCACACTGTTCCCCGGAGCACCGACCATGTACGTAGCCGTGCTATCTCACCCGGAAGTTAAAAATTACGATATTTCAACCATAAAGGCATGTATCAGTGGTGCAGCCCCCCTCCCGGTGGAAGTGCAGGAAAAGTTTGAGACCCTTACAGGGGGCAAGCTGGTTGAGGGGTACGGGCTCACCGAATCATCACCCGTTACGCACTGTAACCCGATTTACGGTAAAAGAGTGTCTGGTTCCATCGGGCTACCTTTACCTAATACAAAAGTGAAAATTATGGACCCCGATACCGGAACCGATGAAATGCCGGTTGGTGAAGTAGGCGAGTTGTGCATCCAGGGGCCCCAGGTCATGAAAGGTTACTGGAATATGCCGGAAGAATCCGCCCGCACCTTGAGAGACGGGTGGCTGTATACCGGAGACATGGCTAAGCTGGATGAAGATGGATTCACTTACATAGTAGACCGTAAAAAAGATATGGTTATTGCCGGCGGGTACAATATATACCCGCGCGAGGTGGAAGAAGTATTATATGAACACCCGAAAGTAAAAGAGGCCGTGGTTGCCGGTGTGCCGGATCCATACCGCGGGGAAACCCTTAAAGCGTATATTGTCCTGCGTGATGGAGAAACAGCCACAGCGGATGAAATAATAGAATTTTGCCGCAAAAACCTGGCCCGTTATAAAGTGCCCAAACTGATCGAATTCCGCGACGAGCTGCCCAAAACCATGGTGGGCAAAATCTTGCGCCGCGTCCTGGTGGAGGAAGAAAAGGCCAAGTTGCAAAAACAAGGAGGCAAGGTGAAAGAGATAGCAGCCGCAGCAGATAAAAAATAACCACTGGTCGATTATCAATACTTTTAGCACCGCTCACATGCCCCTTTAACAAGCCAAAAACCCTGCTTGCAACTGCGCGGGTAGTGTCTCCCGCGCAGTTTGTCGTTATTAGCGTTGTATCGCGCCGGGATAACATGTCACCCGCCCAGGGTGACGTCCTGTTCCTCATACCATTTGAGGGCTTCGTAAAAATGTTCTCTTTTAAAATCGGGCCACAGGTCGTCAACCACGTAGAAGTCGGCATATATCGACTGAACAGGCAAAAAACCGCTTAACCTTCGCCTTCCCCCCCACCGTACAATCAGGTCCACCCGGGAAACACCCGACGAGGCTACGGACCTGTCTATGCCGGCGGGCCCGGTTTTACACCCGGTATTATAGCCGGACGCCCTGACAAGATGACTCAAGTCCCACCTCCAACCGTAATTGACAAGGAAATTAATTTTTATTAAACCCTTGCCAAAGGTTTTTCTAGTGGTAAACTCGACCAGTTCACGCGGAAACATGGGGGAAGTGTGGTCACCGACAACCAAAAGCGAAGCGTCCCGGCGGGACAACATGCGCACGGCGTCCACGCAGGCTTTGCGGAAAGCAGCCGTCTGTACCGCCGGGCGCTTGGTATTGTCCTGGGTAAAGCCATAAAAAGTGAGCTCGGGGATACCCAGTTCAAGACACATTTCGTACAGCATCATGCCGGGCTCCAGGCCGCTCTGGTAGCCGTCCTGCTTGGGCATCCCTTTTTTTTCCGCCCATCGCCTGTTTCCGTCGGGAATAATGCCCACGTGCCTGGGTAATCTTTTGAACTGCCTCCGGGCCATATCGTCCTCCGGTAAAACCGGCCTTTTGAGGCCGGAGTGTTTTTGTGAATTTTAGGATACCCAGTTTACCGGAGATTATATTCCGCCGGTGCCGGAGCGCGGCGGCATGGGGGTCTAGCCCGGAAAACTCTCCAGTATCTGCACGCCGGAACTGGTGCCTATGCGGCTGGCCCCGGCTTCGATCATGGCCAGGGCCTGTTCGGCCGTCTTGATGCCGCCCGAGGCCTTAACCCCCATTTCAGGCCCCACCGCGGCCCGCATCAAGGCCACGTCTTCCACGATGGCCCCGCCCCCGCCAAAGCCGGTGCTTGTCTTGACAAAACAGGCCCCCGCATCGCGGGCGAGCCGGCAGGCGGCTACTTTCTCTTCACCGGTGAGATAACAGGTCTCTATGATTACTTTAACCAGGGCTTGCGGGTTTACGGCAGTGGTGGCGTCGACCACGGAGCGAATGTCATTTAGGACCGCATCCGGCTTGCCCTCTTTCAATGCACCTATATTAATGACCATATCTATCTCCGAAGCACCGGCCTTTACGGCTTCGGCCGCTTCGAATGCTTTTGCGGCCGTGGCCACAGCCCCCAAGGGGAACCCTGCAACGGCGCATATTTTCACTCCCGTCCCGGCCAGTAGTTTCCGGGCCAGAGAAACATAGCAGGAATTGACGCACACGGCCGCAAATCCATGTTGCCGGGCTTCCCGGCAGAGGCGGGAAATTTCTTCGCTTGTAGCGGTGGGTTTTAACAGCGTATGGTCAATCATGGCGGCAAGTTGCCGCCGGGTAATTGGCAAGTCAATTCACTCCCCTAAATACTAAATAAAAGCCACCCGGTTCCTCCCTGCTCGCTTGCCCGCGCCGGAGGATTTCATTATTTAACCCTTGTCCCCCAGCGCCCGCTCCAGGATTTGATACATGCGGTCCACTATGCCCCTGGGATCCACCACCAGCCCGGCGGCAATAAGGGCGTTGTCGTAAATTTGTTCCACCGCCATCTTGGCGAATTCCTCGTCTTTTTGTCTCAGGGCGGCCAGGTTTTTGATCAGCTTGTGAGCGGGGTTGATCTCCAGCGCCTTGCGCCCTATGGAAGCAGAGTCCTTGTTCATTACCTGTATGATTCGCTGCATGCTGCTGGTAAAGTTCTTATCCAGGTTAATCAACACGGCGGGGCTTTCCACCAGGCGTTTGGATTCACGGACCTCGCTTATCCTGTCGCCCAGGGTTTGTTTCATCCAGGCCATCAGGTTTCTCAGCTCCATTCCTTCCAGCTTTTCGCCCTCCGGTGTCTTATCGTCTTCAGGTTCCGGTAGGTCCAAATCAGCCTGGTCCGCAGAAACGAGTTTTTTATCGCGGTATTCGGCAAGCTTGCTGAGCACGAAATCGTCCACCGGCTCATGGGTGTAAAGCACTTCTATGTCCCGCATACGGAAAGCTTCCAGGTACGGGCCGGCTTCAATGGCTTCACGGCTGGGGCCGTTGATGTAGTATATGTTTTTCTGGTTTTCTTTCACCCGTTCCACGTATTCGTCCAGAGACACGTACTTGCCCGGTTCCGACTTTGAGGATTCAAACCTGAGCAGGGGCGCGATATCCTTGTAATGATTAAAGTCCGAGGCCGCTCCTTCTTTGAGGAAAATACCGAATGTTTGCCAGAACCGAGCATATTTTTCAGGGTCGGCCTTGGCCTGCTCACCCAGGAATTTCAGGAACCGCCCCGTGATCACCTTGCGCAACCTGGCCACCAGCGCGCTGTCCTGCATGGTTTCCCGGGAAATGTTCAGCGGGATGTCCTCGCTATCCACCACACCCTTGAGGAAACGCAGCCAGTCAGGCAGGAGCCCCTCCGCGTTTTGCTGGATCATCACCTTGCGGCAGTAAAGGTGCACCCCGGGATCCAGTTTGCCAAAGCCGAAGCGTTCCAGGTTTTCACCCGGCACAAACAGCAGCGCGTTGATGGACAGCGGCGCGTCGGAGGAAAAGTGCAACCGGTACATGGGCTCGCTGTAGGCATTGGCGATAAACTTGTAAAACTCGTTATATTCTTCTTCCTTGATCTCGTTCTTGTTCCGCGTCCATATGGCCTGGATGGTATTAACTTTATCACCGCCAAGCTTGATTGGGAAAGGCACAAAGTTTGAATATTTCTTGATAATTTCCCTGATGGTGGCGGCGCTGGCAAACTCTTTTGCATCGTCTTTCAATTCAAGAATAATTTTTGTTCCCCGGCGCAACCCTTCCGCCGGGCCGATGGAATAGGCCCCCATACCGTCCGAAACCCACTCCACGCCTTCTGAACCGGGACGGTATGAACGGGTCAGTACACGTACTTTTTTGGCCACCATAAAAGCCGAATAGAAACCAACCCCGAACTGGCCGATCAGTTTCAGGTCGTTGCGTTCGGATTCGGTCATCCGGCGCAAAAACGACCTTGACCCGGAATGGGCAATGGTACCCAGGTTTTCCACCAGTTCTTCCCTGGTCATCCCTATGCCCGTGTCGGCCACGGTGATGGTATTGTTTTTGTCGTCAACTTCAATGGTTATTTCAAGGGGTAAATCCGGGTCTGTGACATCTTTATTGGTGATACTGATATAGCGGTACTTTTCCAGCGCGTCGGAAGAGTTGGAGATCAGTTCGCGCAGGAATATTTCCCGGTCGGTGTAAAGCGAGTTAATCACAATATTTAGCAGTTCTTTTACTTCCGCCTGAAATTCCATGGTTTGGAGTTTTCCATCCGCCCCCACGCTCATCAGCACGCTCCCTCCTTTGCCTTATAATAACACTGATACCCCAGGTGGCGCCTGGGGTTTGCAGCTGGCGGGAACCTTATGCAAGGTTCCCGCCAGCAATTTTCAAGCTATTTTTTATTTAGTCGTACATCCCCGGGTCCATGCCGGGCATGTTGTTGTTTTTCTTCTTCTCCGGCTTCTCGGCCACCAGGGTCTCGGTGGTCAAGATCATAGCCGCGATGCTGGCAGCGTTTTGCAGTGCAGTACGGTTGACCTTGGTGGGGTCAATGATACCTTTCTCAATCATGTTCACGTACTGGCCGGACAGGGCGTCAAAGCCGATACCGGGCTCGGAGCTCTTGACTTTTTCCACCACCACGGAACCTTCCAGGCCGGCGTTGCAAGCAATTTGCCGCAGCGGCTCTTCTAGGGCCCGGCGCACGATGTCGATACCCACTTTTTCGTCCGGGTTATCAGCCTGTATATTTTCCAGCTCCTTAACCGCCTGCACGTAGGCCACGCCGCCGCCGGACACAATGCCTTCTTCAACAGCAGCCCGGGTGGCGTTCAATGCGTCCTCGATGCGCAGTTTCTTGTCTTTCATTTCGGTTTCGGTGGCCGCACCGACCTTTATAACTGCCACGCCGCCGGACAACTTGGCAAGGCGTTCCTGCAGTTTTTCGCGGTCATAATCCGAAGTGGTTTCTTCAATTTGTACTTTAATGGAGGCAATACGCTTCTCGATTTCTTCCTGCTTGCCCTGGCCGCCCACGATGATGGTTTCCTCTTTTTTCACCCGCACCGTGGTAGCCCGGCCGCACATATCAATGGTAGCGTTTTCCATCTTCAGGCCGACTTCTTCGGAAATTACGGTGCCACCGGTAAGGATGGCGATATCCTGCAACATGGCCTTGCGGCGGTCACCGAAACCGGGCGCCTTGACAGCCACGCACCTCAGAGTACCGCGCAGCTTGTTCAACACCAGGGTGGCCAGCGCCTCGCCCTCGACGTCTTCGGCAATTACCACTAGGCCCTTGCCGGACTGGGCGATTTTTTCCAGTACGGGCAGAATATCGGCCACCGATGAGATTTTTTTATCGGTAATCAGGATATAGGGGTCCTCCAGGACCGCTTCCATTTTGTCGGAGTCGGTCACCATGTAAGGCGAAATATAACCCCGGTCAAAATTCATACCTTCCACAACTTCCAGGGTGGTGCTCATACCCTTGGATTCCTCGACGGTAATGACACCGTCCTTGCCCACTTTTTCCATGGCGTCGGCAATTAACTGGCCAATGGAAGCATCATTGGCGGAAATTGCCGCCACCTGGGCAATGGCTTCCTTGGTTTCCACGTTCCGGGAGCTGGCTTTCACCGTTTCCACGGTCTTCTCCACGGCTTTTTCAATACCGCGCTTCACCAGCATGGGGTTTGCACCGGCCGTTACGTTTTTCATGCCCTCGCGTACCATAGCATGAGCCAGCACGGCAGCAGTGGTGGTGCCGTCGCCGGCCACGTCGTTGGTTTTGGTAGCCACTTCTTTGACCAGCTGGGCACCCATGTTTTCAAACGGGTTTTCCAGTTCAATTTCCTTGGCAATGGTCACACCGTCGTTAATGATGATGGGAGAACCGAATTTCTTTTCCAGGACCACGTTGCGTCCTTTGGGACCAAGAGTAATCCGTACGGCTTCCGCCAGCGCGTTCACACCTCTCTCAAGGGCGTGGCGGGCCTGTTCACCATAAATAATCTCCTTGCCTGCCATTTTGCTTCACCCTCCATTTTGGACATTTAATGTTTATCGAGTTTAAGACTATTCAAGTACTCCCCAAACGTCCATTTCACGCAAAATGACATACTCCACATCGTTAATCTTTACTTCGTTGCCGCCATACTTGGAGTAAAGCACGCGGTCCCCCACCTTTACATCAATGGGTACCCTTTGACCGCTTTCCAGGAGTCTACCCTGTCCCACAGCTACTACTTCGCCTTCTTGTGGCTTCTCCTTGGCGGTGTCAGGCAAAAAGATACCACCCTTTGTCTTTTCTTCCCTGGGAATCGGTTTTACCACTATCCTGTCACCCAGCGGTCTAATCATTAAAAACCCTCCTTTTATTATGTAAGAATGGTTTTTTGCTTCTGTTAGCACTCACCTTTATCGAGTGCTAATACCAAGAAAAATAGTACCCAAACAGGCACTTAAAAGCAAGTACCCTGGGATGAAAATTTTATTAAATATATCTTTTATAATAGAATTATTTCCATTTTTCTTTAATTTTTATACCAGAAAGTTTATTTTGAACGAACAAATACAAACTTTAACTTTAAGTGGAATAAACCGGCCTGTTGAAACCGGTTCTTTTTTATATATTTAATTTATTGACATTTTCATATTATTGTTATATCTATATATTAAGTTTGTTAAATAAGGAGATGTTTTAAATGACAACAGGCCCTAAAAACATTAACTCAAAAAGTGCCAACTTTATATGTTCCCGCAACACTGCGGACGGAGTATACCCCTCGCTTATTCTAGCCCTCCAGGCCCGAAGGGCGGGGGCCGAAACAATGGTATTCTTTACCTTTGACGGAATCAATGTCATACGTAAAAACGGTGCAAAAGCAATTAAATATTTCCCTAACGGGTTATTGGGAGCCATCCCCGGGGTGCCCTCGGTCTTCGGTAAGGCAATGACTGGTATGGCAGAAAAGAAAGCCGGGGTTCCAAACATTGAAACATTACTGGAAATGTGCCAGCTTGAAGGTGTAAAATTTCACGCGTGCCTTATGACTATGCAAATGATGAATATTAAAAAAGAAGATTTAATCGACGGGGTCGAAGTTTCAGATGCCGCGGGTTACATAAAAAGGGCGCTGAATTCAGACCTAAACCTGTTTATTTAATTTCAAGTTCCACAGTTGTATTGGGCCAAGGACCGGTAACATCCAATAAGATGCACCGGCCCTTCTTTTTGCAAGCTTAATTACGCCTGATCCTTAAATGGCAATGCGCCACAGGTTATAAAAAACAGCACTGATACCGTTCAGCATATCCAGGTAAATAGATGATCGTGGCTGGCATACCCTTGGGGCTAAAACCAAGGCGAAAGAACAACAAAATATTATAGAAATTTTTTTGTCCTGATCTAACACTTAATGATTGATTTTTTAAAATATTTTTATTAATATATGAATATAATTTTTTTATTAATTTTTATAAAATCAACTTATTAAATTAATTATTATTTAATAAAAATAACTTATGGCAGGTGAGTAACATTAAACTGCTAGATGTCCAAAAAATACTTGACGCTGAGATCATTAGCGGACAGGATTTGTTGGATACCGAAATAAGTTCCGGGTTCGGGTGCGATCTGATTAGCGATTCACTTTGTTTTTCAAAGCCCGGTTGCCTGCTGCTCACAGGTTTGACCAACATCCAGATAATCCGAGTCGCGGATATGATCGAAGCCAAAGCCATACTCTTTGTAAGAGGTAAAAGGCCGGCTGGAGAAATCATCAAACTTGCTAATGAAAAGCATTTGCCTTTACTGGTGACAAAACGTTTTTTGTTTGAAAGCTGCGGGCTATTATATCAACATGGACTGCGGAGTTTTTAACTGCACTGGAGAGTGTTGGTATTGAGGCTTGAATATGAGGTAATAGGTATGGATTTCACCCGGGCCGGTGAAGCTTCCGCCAAGATAAAAAAAGCCCTTCAACTGGTAGGAATGGAAGTTAAGACCATAAGAAGGACTATTATTGTGGCTTACGAGGCGGAATTAAACATCGTTATCCATGCCAGGCATGGAATCCTTACCGCAAAAGTGCACCCCGACCGGGTGGAAATACTGGCCGTTGACGAAGGACCGGGAATCCCTGATATCGAGCTGGCCCTGCAGGAAGGGTATTCCACCGCTCCCCCCCACATAAGGGAAATGGGTTTTGGGGCTGGAATGGGATTGCCCAACATCAACCGGTGTTCCGACAAATTGCATATTGAATCCGAGGTGGGTTCAGGCACGCGTCTTAAAGCAATAATTTTCAACCAAATAAGTGGTGAATAGAATGTCCGAATACATCCACTCGGTTATGCTAGACCGTGACAAGTGCAAGGGATGTACCAATTGCATTAAACATTGCCCAACTGAAGCTATACGCGTTCGCGAGGGGCGCGCCCGGATCATTGAACAAATCTGCATTGATTGCGGTGAATGTATCCGCATTTGTCCCAACCGGGCAAAGCTCGCCATCACAGATACGCTTGATCGCCTTGGCGATTTTAAATACACCATCGCCCTGCCGGCACCCTCTTTTTATGCCCAGTTCGGGTCACAGGTCATGCCGCATCATATACTTGGCGTACTGCTGGAACTTGGTTTTGATGATTTTTTCGAAGTGGCAGTGGGAGCTGAAGCGGTTTCCCAGTTTTTATACAAATATCTTCAACAGCCACATAACAAGCCAATGATATCTTCGGCTTGCCCGGCGGTGGTCAGGTTGATGCAGGTACGTTTCCCGGGCTTGCTGGAAAACATCGTGCCGGTTGAAACGCCCATGGAATTGTCCGCCCGTATGGCTAGAAAAAGAGCTATGCGCGAGCACTCCCTCAAGGATGAGGATATAGGAATATTTTTTATAACACCTTGTCCGGCCAAGGTTACCGCCATCAAGCAACCTTTCGGCGAGCGTTCCTTCGTGGACGGGGCTATCTCCATGTCGGCAATTTACGGGGAAATGATCAATCGCTTAAACTCGCGGGTTAACACCAAAGTAAACTGCCTGGCGCCGGTTCGTGGTGTGGGCTGGGGCAAGACAGGCGGGGAAAACCACGCCATCAAAGAACATTCTCTCCTGGCCGTGGATGGCATCCACAATGTGATCTGCCTGTTGGAAGAGATCGAACGCGGGGGATTGAAAGATATTGACTACATTGAAGCTCAGGCATGCACCGGGGGCTGCATCGGGGGACCCTTGGTACCGCAAAACCCGTACGTGTCCAGGGTTCGCATGGAAAACCTTTTAAAAAAGCTAGCCGCAGAAAAAACACAGCTGCCTGATTTTCCAGCCGAACCGGGATTTTACCTGCTATCAAAACCTTTTACGCCACGCCCGGCACAAAAATTGAGCGATGATATCGACCAGGCAATAAGTATGCTGGAATCGATCGAAAAGATAACAGCCGATCTACCCGGCCTTGACTGCGGTTCATGTGGTTCACCCAGTTGCCGCGCCTTGGCTGAAGACATAGTCCGGGGGTACGCGGAAACATCCTATTGCATTTTTAAACTAAGAGAAAAATTACAGATCCTGGCACGTGAGATTGTAGACCTTTCCCATATGCAGCCGCCGGCCATGGGACGGGAGAAAGCAAACACCAGCAAGGGGAATGCAAAAAAATGAACCTCTGGGATGAAATTGTCAACAAACTGGAATTGACCGCGCATAACAACTTCCAGGCTACCAGGCGCCGGATAACGGGGGCATACTGCGGTGACCTGCTTAGCGACGTGCTGGCCAACGCCTCCCCGGGCAACCTATGGATAACCATACACAGGCACCGTAATATTATTGCGGTGGCAGTTCTGATAAACCTGGCCGGCATTATTATCACCGGCAACAGAAAACCAGACACCGATACCCTGGAATACACCCTAAGGGAGAATATTCCACTGTTCACCACCCCGCTCGATAACTTTCAGGCCTCCGGTAGATTGTACAATATACTTTCGAGGTTATCACTTTCTAAATAATAAAAACATTTGTAATTATCATTCTTTCAAATAAAAATACACAATCAAGGAGGTTCTATGTATGTCCAGTGACTGCGCATGCCACACAGAAATTACCCGGGAACAACTTGACGAAGTTGAAAAAATCCTGGAACCATACCGCGAGGAACCCGGCAACCTGATTCAAGCGTTGCACAAGGTTCAAAATGCGGTGGGATACCTGCCAAGGGAAGTGCAGGTAAAGGTAGCCGATAGCTTAAACGTATCCCTGTCCAAAGTTTACGGAGTTGTTTCATTTTATTCTTTCTTCACCACCAAACCAAGGGGTAAACATAAAATTTGCATTTGCGCCGGTACCGCATGTTATGTGCGTGGAGCCAGCCAGTTAATTGACCAGCTTGCCAGTGATTTAAAAATTAAGCAGGGGCAGACCAGCGATGACGGCCGGTTTTCCCTTGATGTAGTCCGTTGCCTGGGTGCTTGCGGCCTTGGCCCTGTGGTAACAGTGGATGATGAAGTTTACGGGCGGGTACATAAGGAAAAATTGCAAAGTATTTTATCCAAATACGCGGAGGGATAGTTAATTGGAGGACTTGGCCCAGCATATCCTGGATATTGCTTCTAATTCACTGGAAGCGGGAGCAACTTTTTTGGGAATTACGATCTTTGAGAATACCCGGTCCAATATTCTTGATTTAAAAGTGGTTGATAACGGTCCCGGTATAAGCGATGCGGATATTCAAAAAGTGCTTGACCCGTTTTATACAACTAAAAAGCACAAACGGGTGGGGCTTGGCATACCGCTGTTACATGAGGCCGTAGAAAGGTGTCATGGCGCATTTCTAATAGAGGCGCTGCCCAAACAGGGAACCATGGTCAGGGCGACTTTCCCCCACAACCACATTGACCGCGCTCCCCTGGGAGACATGGCGGGAACCATTATTTCTTTACTGGCGGGAAACAGCCCACTGGACCTGAAATACACTCACTCATATAACGGAAGGACCTTTTCTTTTGATACCAGAGAGCTTGGCACACCGGGCGAAGTCGTGCGAACGCCCCGGGCGCTGGTTATCCTGGAAAGGTACTTAAACGAAAACATATTGAAGATTAGGAGGGTAGCAAAAAGTGAAGAGCTTGGAAGAGCTGGATAAGCTGCGGGAAAAACTGCAACAGGAAATGAAAGTACGGCAAAAAGAACACAGTGTTACGTTAAACGTCAGCATGGGTACCTGCGGCATCGCGGCCGGCGCCAGGGAAATAGTAAAGGCGATTTTGGATGAATTAAAAGAACAGGGTTTGAATGATGTGGCCCTGAGGCAAACAAGCTGCGTTGGTTTGTGCGAGTATGAGCCGTTGCTGGAAGTAAACAAGGATAATGAAAAAACAACTTATATCAAGGTGGACCAGAACAAAGCAAGGGAAATTGTAAGAAAACACCTGGTGGAAGGCAATGTAATAAAAGAATGGACCACCCCTAATAATTAAATGGAGTACGACAAGGAGGACAAGCCATGGAAATGCACAGGTCTCATGTGCTGGTTTGCGCTGGAGCGGGTTGCATATCCTCGGACTGCAAGTCAGTACAAAAGGCTCTTGTTGATAATATAGACAAGTACGGGTTGGCAGAAGAAGTTAAAGTTGTGGAAACAGGCTGCATGGGTCCCTGCGACCTCGGCCCGGTGGTAACGATCTTCCCCGACGGGGTACTTTACCGCAAGCTTAAATCGGAAGATGCGGCTGAAATTGTTAGCGAACACTTATTGAAGGGCAAAGTAGTAACACGCCTGCTGCACCAGCCCGATAATGAAAAGCCAGGTACAAGTTTTGACCAGTTGGCTTTCTTTAACCGCCAGACGCGCATAGCCCTACGCAATACCGGATTGATAAACCCGGAATCTGTAGAAGAATACATAGCCCGTGACGGTTACCGGGCGCTGGGCAAAGCGCTTTCACAGATGAGTCCTGAACAAGTAGTACAGACCATCAAGGAGTCCGGCCTGCGCGGGAGAGGCGGGGCGGGCTTTCCCACCGGTTTAAAATGGGAATTTACGGCCCGTGCGCCCGGGCGACCCAAGTATGTCGTCTGCAATGCCGACGAGGGAGATCCCGGTGCATTCATGGACCGGAGCATCCTGGAAGGAGACCCCCACTCGGTACTGGAGGCCATGGCTATTTGCGGTTATGCCATTGGAGCCGAAAAGGGCTACATATATGTCCGGGCGGAATACCCCCTGGCCGTGGAAAGACTGGAAATAGCCATCAATAAAGCCCGGGAATACGGTTTGCTGGGAGAAAATATTTTTGGTACCGGCTTCAATTTTGATATAGAAATCCGCGTCGGCGCGGGAGCGTTTGTCTGTGGCGAAGAAACCGCACTACTGGCATCGATAGAAGGACAGCGGGGTGAACCCAGGCCCAAACCGCCATTCCCGGCACAAGAAGGGCTCTGGGGCAAGCCAACCGTGATTAATAACGTGGAAACGTTTGCCAACGTGCCCCCTATTATATTAAATGGCGCGCAATGGTATGCTTCCATCGGCACCGAAAAAAGCAAGGGCACAAAAGTGTTCGCGCTGGCCGGTAAAATAAACAATACCGGTCTTGTGGAAGTGCCCATGGGCACTACCTTGCGGGAAATAATATTCGATATTGGCGGGGGCATTCCCGGTGGCAAAAAGTTCAAAGCCGTGCAAACCGGTGGCCCTTCCGGGGGCTGCATTCCCGCTGATTACCTGGACACACCGGTGGACTACGAGTCACTGAACAGCCTGGGCACCATCATGGGTTCCGGCGGAATGATCATAGTGGACGAGGATACATGCATGGTGGACCTGGCCAAGTTCTTCCTGGAGTTTGTTCAGGAGGAATCCTGCGGCAAATGCGCGCCTTGCCGTGTAGGAACAAAGCGCATGCTGGAAATCATGGAACGGATTATTGCAGGCAACGGGCGCGAAGGCGACATTGAATTGCTGGAAGAATTAAGCCATGGAATTAAAAACTCGGCCCTTTGCGGGCTGGGCCAAACCGCGCCCAACCCGGTAATGAGCACCCTGCGTTACTTCCGGCATGAATACGAAGCCCATATCAGGGACAAGAAATGCCCGGCGGGCGCCTGCCAGGCTCTGCTTACCTATTCCATTGACGCCAGTGCCTGCCAAGGCTGTGGTCTGTGCGCCAAGGTATGCCCAGCCGAAGCCATCACCGGGGAAAAGAAAAAACCCCACGTAATCGATACCACCAATTGCATCAAGTGCGGCACTTGTAAGGATAAGTGCAAGTTCGGTGCCGTTATCACTGTTTAATTGATAAATGGAGGAATCACTTATGTCCATGATCACGTTGACCATAGATGGAATAAAAGTTGAGGCGAAGCCAGGCACCACCGTCCTAGAGGCTGCCAAAAAAGCAGGTATAAAAATCCCGACCCTGTGCTACCTGGAGGAAATCAGCAATACCGGCGCATGCAGGATCTGCCTGGTGGAAGTCCAGGGTGCGCGTACCCTTCAGGCCTCCTGCGTAACACCCGTTAGCGAAGGTATGGTGGTACGCACCAACACTCCGGCGGTACGACAGGCGAGGAAGCTGAACCTTGAATTGATCATGTCCACTCACCCGCAGGAGTGCCTGACCTGCCCCCGCAGCACCAACTGCGAACTTCAGCAACTGGCCGCGGAACTTGGTTTGACTGAACTCCGGTTTTCCGGCGCCATGCCCCCTTATGAACCGGACTATTCCAGCAAATCCCTGGTTAGGGACCCCCGGAAATGCATACTCTGCCGGCGCTGCGTAAGTGTATGCGAAAATGTGCAGCGTGTTAGCGCCATTGCCCCCCAGGAACGCGGTTTTGATACAGTAATCGCTCCGGCATTCCTGGAACCGCTGGGCGACGTCAGTTGCGTAAACTGCGGGCAGTGTGCTCTGGTTTGCCCCACTGCCGCCATTCACGAAAAGGATCAGACACAAGAAGTATGGGCCGCCCTGGCCGATCCCGGCAAACACGTGGTGGTACAAACTGCACCCGCTGTAAGAGTTAGCATTGGAGAAATATTCGGCATGGAACCGGGCAGTGTGACTACCGGTAAACTGGTGTCAGCTTTAAGAAGACTTGGCTTTGACCGGGTATTTGACACCGACTTTACAGCGGACCTGACCATTATGGAAGAAGGCAACGAGTTACTGAAACGCCTGAAGGAAGGTGGAAAGCTGCCGCTGATTACTTCGTGCAGCCCGGGCTGGATTAAATACATCGAGCATTTCTACCCCGATTTGCTTCCGCATCTATCCACGTGCAAATCTCCGCAACAAATGTTTGGCGCCCTGGCCAAGACCTACTACGCAGAAAAAGCAGGTATTGATCCGGCCAACATTTTCGTGGTATCCATCATGCCCTGCACGGCCAAAAAATTTGAGGCCGCGCGGGAAGAAATGAACGCCAGCGGGTACAGGGACGTGGACGTGGTGCTGACCACCCGCGAGCTGGGTAAGATGTTTAAAGAAGCCGGTATCGACTTCGGCGCCCTGGCGGACGATAATTATGACGACCCGTTCGGCATTTCCACCGGTGCCGGTGTGATTTTCGGCGCCACTGGGGGCGTCATGGAGGCCGCCCTGCGCACAGCTTACGAAATTGTAACCGGGGAAACCCTGCCCACCTTGGATTTTAAAGAGGTGCGTGGTCTGCAGGGTATAAAGGAAGCATCAGTAAACCTTAACGGTGCAACACTGAACGTAGCGGTCGCCCACGGACTGGGCAACGCCCGGGAAATACTGGAACGGGTTAACAGCGGCGCGCAGTACCACTTTATTGAAATAATGTGTTGCCCCGGCGGCTGTATCGGCGGCGGCGGTCAGCCCATCCCAACCACCAGGGAAATCCGGGAAAAACGAGCCGCGGGCATATATGATGCCGACAGGGAGCTGCCCTTGCGCAAATCCCATGAAAACCCGGCGGTACAGAAGTTATATCAGGAGTTCCTGGGTGAACCCCTGGGCCACCGGTCGCATGAACTGCTGCATACCCATTACATCCAGCGAAGCAAGTATTAATACCGGCCGGTTTTACTCAATATACGCTTTTGTACGGCCCCAGCGCGCTAAAAATAGGGCAAGCATATAATTATATTAAGGTACAGAAAAACGAAGCATTATAACGGTTAACAGCCCCTCCCCTATCCCTCAGGGATTAAAGAGGCAGGATAGCATAAAAGCAACCTGTCTAACGCCAATGGTAAAAGCCAGGGATAAAAACCCTGGCTTTTGCCTGTGCGCTATAAATATTAAATGCATCGATTTTTTTAAATTACGGGTTATTTAAGCCGGATTTAACCGGCGATGGAATACTGTTTCCTGTTTGACTCCATCCTGCCATGCAACAAATAATACAGCAAGATACACGATAGCACAACAACTGCCAACATCATATACAACCCGCGAAAGCCGACTATGGGAATTATATATCCCAGCAGGAAAGGGCCGATTCCTATTCCCCCATCAAGGCAGATGAAAAAGGTTGACGTGGCAAGCCCGATGCGATGCCGGGGTGATTCCTTCACGGCAATAACCTGGGAACAGGATATGATTGTACCATATCCAAGGCCGATAATCGCTCCCGCCACAAGAAGAGTGTAACTGTAATGAGCTTGACTAACCAGCGCCAAACCCAGTGCAAATAATACCAGTGAAGGATAAATTACTATATTGGCCCCTTTAACATCGAATAGGCGGCCGGTAAACGGCCTTGAGATCAAAATAAACACGGAATAGATAATAAAAAAGATACTGGCCGCATCAATCAGATTTATTTCTTTTGTGTAAGAAGTAAGAAAAGAGAGAATGCTCGAATATGAGAAACCTATGATGGCGATTATGATTGAAATGGGAACAGCCTTTGCTTCAATGAAATTGCTCAATTTGAAACCATTCATGGCTTCCAGCTGTTCCTTGTTTAAGTTTACTTCGGGAACATATGCAAACAAAGATATTATAATGCTGGTTACAGAAAAAAGAGTACATGCTGCAAATACCATCGAGAAACCCGCATGCTGGCTGATGAAAACACCCATAAAAGGCCCAATGGCCATAGCCAGGGTTCCGCTCATTGAAAAGTAACTTGCTCCTTCACCCAGTCTCTTTCTCGGGATAATACTCATGACAATGGTTGCCATCGCCGTGGCAGCTATGCCAAATGCCCCTCCGTGCATAAAGCGAACCAGCAGCAAAAGGCCCAGGCTTTTAACCACAAAATACAACAACGTGGCAATCAAAAATAGAAATAATCCCCCGAAAAGCAATCTTTTACGTCCAATTTTTTCAATGTATCTCCCGGCAAAAATACGGAAAACCAGCGTACCGATAATAAATATGCTGGAAGCAAGGCCCGCATTGCTTTGTGAAGCCTTGAATTCTTCAATGGCATATACGGCCATGTTGGTCATCAATAATAAAAATGTCAAAGCAATAAAAAAATTTGCCGTTGCAAAAATGATGAAGTCCTTGGTCCACAACCTCGCTGTAGTCTCATTCATTTTTATCTGCCCTCGAAAAAAATTACGGGGACATATTGCTTAATTGTCAGATGCTTCTATCCCCTTATTTTTACTTAGCCCTTTGGGCCCGCGTTTTTGTTGTTTTATCTTTGTGGTTTTATAGTTCTACTTGAAGCCGGCGATTCCCCTGTTGTATAACGCAGTGGAGAACGCCAGAAACCACTACTCACGCTATTTTTAACCATACCCAAAGTTTAAGAGCAATTTAATTTCCAGTCAATAATTTAGTATGATGATAAGTTTGCAAAAAAGCACCGGTTGGAATAAAGGGGTATTTTGCCCCAAATAAAAACTTATGAATTAAATTATATATTCTCTGTAATAATTTTCAATTGTGGTGGTGGCAATTGTTACTTTTTCCGTAACCATTGCCACAATTTGTTTACCAGTCAAATAATTTAGCATGGTGCCCCTTTAATTACCTTTTATAACTTCGTACTACTTGACACATATCTTACACCTGTAATATATTTATTACAGGTGTAAGATAATAATTCGTTAAAGCGGATTCTTATTGGTGTCGTGTTATTTTTAAACAAGAAATATGGCCTCAGGCGTAGATATACTGGCAAAAGGGGGGAACAGAAAATAAATGATCACAGTAATTTAAAAATCATACCACCCTCCGGGGATGAATTGATTAAAATACTGGAGGCATTAGCAAACCCGCACCGGTTAAGGATTATTGCCTTGCTGGCAGACAGGCGTATTCATGTTAGCCAGCTGGCCCGTGAAGTTAAAATCAGCCGGCCGCTGCTGTACATGCACTTGAAACGCCTGGAGAACGCCGGGCTGGTGACCAGCCAAATGGAATTGTCGGAGGACGGCAAGGCAATGAATTATTATGAAGCAACGCCCTTTGCCATCCAGTTAAGCCCGGAGAGCATCGCCGAGGCGGTGAAAACGCTGACCATTAAAAAGCCCGGTGACACCGATTCAGAAAACTAACATTGGAAAGGGGGATACCTGGTGAACAGTTTTCCAATAGAGTATGCCGGAATGTTGTTCGTGCTTGTTATTCTGACACTGGTTACCATAATAGCTGTGGTTGTGATAAAACAAGCATTAAAAACCGCGCGGGCCAAAACCATAAGCATGGCTCAAATTGCCAGGGAAGAAGCGTATCGCAAACTGGCGGAGGAAGCCATATCCTTACAGAAGAAAATATCCGAGGATTTGTCAGATATGCGAACCCGCATTGTTTCCATTGAAAAAATGCTACGCGAAGTGGATTGAAATTACGGGTGTGTTGAGATTAGTTCTCTTTTATGTTACCATAAGATATGTTGAGTAATATGATTATGTAAAAGACAATTCGAGGTGCCCGGTGAAGAAAGTGTTTTTTAACTAGACCAATTTAATATTTTCTTAAAAAGGCCTGCTTACCCAGGGGGTAGTGTGCCTTTTTGAGGGATGATAGTTAAAAAACACTGACCGGAAAAACATAAACTGAAATTGATGGTAAGTGCCGGTTTGGCCCGGGCTTGCCTGTTGATACGATGACCTGCAGTATGACACCGCGGTGTTTTGCTGCAGTTTTGTTTTTTTACTGTCATCCCTTGCGATTTCATCTTTTGACAGAGGGGATGATTTGATGCAGGTGCGTTTTAAAGAACTTGGTAAGAGTTACAATGGTAAAACGGTATTTAAAAATATCAGCGGGGAAATAAACCGGGGCGACAGAATAGGCCTGGTGGGGCAAAACGGCATTGGTAAAACAACCCTGGCCAAGCTGCTGGCGGGCCGGGAAAACTGTGATACCGGGCAAATCACCCGCTCGCCCTCCGGGCTTAAGATACTTTATCTCGATCAGCACCCTCACTTCAGCCCCGGCAAATCGGTTTATGAAACGGTTTTTGACCTGGCGACGCAAAGCCAGCCGGCCGGAGATATCGATGCCAAAGTGCGCAAATCCCTGCACCAAATTGGGTTGCATAAAGACCAATGGCAGCAACCCGCAGCCTGTTTAAGCGGCGGGGAAAAAACTAAACTGGCCCTGTGCAGCGTGATGGTTACAGATTTTGATTTACTTATCCTTGACGAGCCCACCAGCCACCTGGATACCAAAAGCTGCCAGCAACTGGAGGAACTGCTGGACCGTCTTGATTGTCCCATGTTGATTATTTCCCACGACCGTTTTTTCCTTGACCGCACTGTTAATAAGATTTGGGAACTGTCCACCCGGGGGCTGGCAGCCTACGAAGGCAATTACTCGGCTTACCGAAAGCAAAAGGAAATTGAAACAAAGAACCTGACCCGGGAATATGACAAACAACAAAGCAGGATTCAGCATTTGCGACAGGTGATCAACGAAAGGGCCAACTGGTATCGAAGCGCCCACAAAGCTGCGGGGCAAAACGATTTTTACCGTTCCAAAGCTAAAAAGCACGCCGGAGTGCTGAAGGCCAAGCGTAAAGAACTGGCCAGGTTGGAGAAGGAGGGGATTGACAAACCACCCGCACCGGTCTCCCCGGCCTTTGAAATAATCAATAAAAGTGTTGTGGGTAAAAAATATCCCCGGTACCTGGTGCAGGTGAAAAACCTGAATAAAAGTTTTGCCCGGCATACAGTCCTGCAGGATGTTACCTTTGATATCAAGCGCGGGGACAAAATCGCGCTGCTGGGGGACAACGGTGCCGGCAAGACCACTCTGCTGAAAATAATCTGCGGGCTGGACAAGGAATACCAGGGTACTGTTACCGTCAATCCCTCGGTTAAAATTGGTTATTATTCCCAGGAGTTCAGCCACCTGCGAGACGGGGCCACTATACTGGATAACGTCCTGCAAGAAGGAATCACCGCCACCGAAGCCAGGCTGCTGCTTGCCTGTTTGCTATTTAGAAGCGATGACGTCTATAAAAGAATCGCCGACCTGAGCATGGGTGAAAAAGGCCGGGTGGCCTTTGCCAGGCTCATACTGTCAGGCGCCGATATACTTGCCCTGGATGAACCCACCAATTTCATGGATATCGAAGCCAAGGAAAAAATAGAAGCGGTGCTAGATGATTTCAAAGGCGTTCTTTTACTAGTTAGCCACGACAGGTACTTAATTCACCGGGTGGCCAACAGAATTTTCACCATCGAGAAAGGTAAATTAATCTGCTACGACGGTAATTATGACTACTACCTGGCCAAATGCCGGGAGCAAGAAGCCCGGGACACCATTGGCGCCGGTTACGGGCACCTGGCGGATAACATCAGGCGGTTGGAATGCGAACTGGCTTTTCTGGGCGCCAGGTTAAATGAAATCATGGACGAGGATGAAAAAAAACAGTTAAGTGAAAAATACCTGGCCGCCGCCCGGGAGTTGAATGCGTATAAGGAACGGCTTAAACAGGCAGGCCGCCAAGTTTAATTAAACAGGAGGTGCGCCCGTGAAGTTCCGCACCCGCGGAGATATAGCATTGCGTTTATGTATTACCTTATTACTGGTGGTATTGATTGCCGCGGCTTTGACCGGTTGTGCCAAAGACACCGCCCCGGCTTACCAAAACATCAGCCCCGGTGAACTGGCCGGTATCATCCGGGAGGAACAGAACTACTATTTGGTGGACGTACGGGAACCCGAAGAATTGCTAGCAACAGGTTTTATCTCCGGGGCGGTCAACATACCAGTAGGTAAGATTAAGCAGGACTTTGGCAGTCTTCCCCAAACCGGCAAGCTGGTTATATACTGCCGCTCCGGGCGCAGAAGCGCCGACGTGGCCGAATTCCTCAGCAGCAAGGGGTTTGACAACGTTTATAACCTCACCGGCGGGATAAACGCCTGGCCGTACGACAAGGAGCAGCCTGCCAAAGAAAAGAACTAAATATTTTCGAGGAGATGCTCTTTATGAAAGTACAATAAAGTGAATATTGAAGATTTAACCAGCATTCAACCGGACCACCGGTGCTGAATTTGAAACAAGACCCGAAAACTTACTTCTTCCCCCGTAATGAAACCCCTGAGCCAGTGCTCAGGGGTTTTTGCCAGGCATTATTCTCCATTGGGCGGATTGGGAACGCCCTGTTGTTCAACGTTTCTTCTTTCGTTTTCATCCGGCGTTTGGTTTTGTGGTTGTCTTTCTTCAGGCCTGGTTTCCCGGACCGGGGTTTCCTGTGCCGGAGCGGGCTCTTTGACCTGTTCCTTGGCCGCAGGTGCCGGTGTTGGGGCCGGCGCCGGCGCGGCTTGTTGTTTTACTTCCTTGGCACCTTTTTCCTCATCTTCAATTTCAATCAACTCAAAGCCGACCCCATCAATGTCCTGATCGGCGTTTTCCAGCTTAACAACCACCAAATCGGGATTATTACCGCTATCCCTGGCCACATCTTTATAATTAAGTTTCACATCCAGCCAGACAAAATCCTGCGCGGGAACCCTTTGAATTACCTTGCTTACTTCTACAATTTCGTCTTCCTCGCCGGTGTTCATCAGAATGTAGCTGTTATTATTGTCATGCGCCCAGATCACCATGGGCGTATTATCCAATTCGGCAGCCATTTTCCGGATGGACGCGGGCGCCTGGTCAATGTCAATCTGGCTGAACCCTATCGTGGATTCCCGGGGAACCAGTTTTGTCTGCGGGTTTTCCGGAGCCGGCTTTCTCTGCGCGTTACAGCCCAAAACAGTTACCGTTAGCAGGACTAAAATAAAAACCGTAATCTTTTTCATCTGCCCCACCCCTGTTTTATTTCTATTTTCTGCAAATATACCAAATCTTATGCACAGGGGTTACTTTGCAAACCTGGTAAGTATCCATGCCGCCATGTCGAAGCCGGAAATTGATATGAGTTATGAATCCACAGGTAGTCCGGCTGAAAACCGTGGTCCCACTGGGCCGCACAGCGGGCTTCGTACACCACCAGCAGATCCACCCCCCACCGTTTTGCCGCCGGAAAACAGTATTTTGCTGAAGTATTAAAGAATAGGCGGCGTGGCGAACACCGCAGGTGCCTTAAAGACCATCAAATCATTACCGCCTGGAAACCAAGCCGGGACAAAAAGATCTAATTTGTTTAGTTGTAATTAAACAAACTAAATAATATAATCATTCCAAGGAGGTGGTCGGTCATAAACGAGGAGCAACTTCAATTCATAGAGGAACTGGGTATGTTAATGGAAAATGCCGGCGCCACCAAAACCCTGGGTCGTACATTCGGTTACCTGCTGCTGGCCGGGCAACCCAAAACCATGGACGAGATAGCCGGGGACTTGATGTTTAGCAAGGCCACGGCCTCCCTCACCATTCGCCAGGGGCTGTTAATGCAAATATTTGAAAAAGTGAGCATTCCCGGCCAGCGCAAAGCCCGCTACCGAGCCAACATACAATCCTGGATTAAAGCCTCCATGAAAAAGGCATCCTCCGTGCAGCTTTGGGAACGGGTAATCGACCGGGGGCTGGGCACCGTGCCGGTCCAAAACCGGGAAGCCAGGGAAAACTTGATCCTACTGAAAGACTATTTTAGTTTCATCAACTGGTACTTGTCGGATATTACGGTTCAATACCAGCGCTGGACAAAGGGTGAGATAAACGCAAAATCGGGTAAACCTTGAAAGGCGTGCGGATATGACCAACAGTACACTGATGCGCTTGGAGCGGGTTACCAAAACTTACCACATGGGTGAAGTGACGGTCAATGCCCTGGGTGAAACCACCCTGGACATCCACCGGGGTGAAATACTGGTTATCCTGGGACCCAGCGGGTCCGGGAAAAGCACCCTGCTCAATATCATGGGGGGTATAGACCTGCCCACCACTGGAGAGGTGTTTTTCGACGGGCAAAACCTGGCCCTGGGCGGAGATAAACAGTTAACCCGTTATCGAAGGAAAGAAGTTGGTTTTGTGTTCCAGTTTTATAACCTGATTCCCGACCTGACGGCCAGGGAGAACGTGGAACTGGCTGCCGACCTGGTGGACGAACCGCTGGAAGTAACGGAAGTATTGAAGGACGTGGGCCTGGCCGACAGGATGGACCACTTTCCCTCCCAAATGAGCGGCGGTGAACAGCAGCGGGTGTCCATCGCCCGGGCAGTGGTTAAAAACCCCCGCCTGCTGCTTTGTGACGAGCCCACCGGCGCCCTGGATTACCAGACCGGGAAGCTGATCCTGGCCCTGCTGGTGAAAATCAACCGGGACCGGGGCAGCACCGTGGTCATCGTCACCCACAACACCCCCATTGGAGATATGGCCCACCGGGTAATCCGCATGCGTGACGGTGTGATAGTGGAAATCAAGGAAAACCCCTCTCCCCTGCCGCCGGAAAGGATCGAGTGGTAATGGGAGCGCTGTATAAAAAACTATGGCGCACCATCGGCAAAACCAGGGGACAGTTTATAGCCGTAACCGCGGTGGTTACGGTGGGCGTTGCGGTATCCATAGGTATGGCCACCGCTTACTTTAACCTGAACCAATCAAAGGAACATTTTTACCGGGAACATAATTTTGCCGACTACTACTTCCACGTGGTCAAGGCCCCGCAACAAGTGGTCAAGCAGATTGAAAACCTGCCCGGGGTCACTGGAGTTACCGGGCGCATTCAAAAAGACGTGACCCTGGTCAATGAATATAATAAACGGGCCACCGCCCGCCTGACGGGCTATTCCCTTCCCATGGAACGCGAAGTCAACAGCTTGCGGCTTCTCACCGGCCGGTGGTTCGAGTCCGGGACAGCGGCAACCCGGACCGGGGACATCGAGATCCTGGTTGATCCCCAGTATGCCGCCGCCAACGAACTGGACTTCAATGACACCGTAACCATCGTGGCCGAGGGCAAGACGGTACCCCTAACCATGGTGGGCACCGTCACCGGACCCGAGTTTGTCTACTTGATGAAAGACGCATCCACCTTGCTGCCCGACCCCAAATCCTTTGGCATCATCGCCATGTCCCTGGAAAGGGCCCAGCAGCTATTGAACCTGCCGGGGCAGGTGAACCAGGTGCTGGTGACCCTGGCGCCCGGCGCCGACGAGGAAAAGGTGGCAGCACAGGTAAAAAGCATCCTGGAGCCATACGGCAACCTGGCCTCCTACCCCCGCAAGCAGCAGCTCAGCAACGCCATGCTGGAGGGGGAACTGGAAGGCCTGAAAGCCGCTGCCCGCTTCATGCCCGCTATTTTCCTGGGCATCGCGGCCACCATCCAGTTCGTCATCCTGTCCCGCATGGTGCGCTCCCAGCGCCTGCAAATCGGGGTCATGAAAGCAATAGGGTACAACAGCCGGCAGGTAATACTGCACTACACCGGTTACTCAATACTGGTGGCCCTGTGCGGCTCACTGCTGGGCGCGCTGCTGGGCCTAGCCCTGGCCGGGGTGATGTCCCAGGCCTACGCCATGTATTTCAACCTGCCGGCCACCATCGGCGCCGTAAACACCCGGGCCATCCTGTATGGTTTCCTGCTCAGCCTGGGCGTGAGTACCCTGGCCGGCCTTACCGCCTGCCGTAGCGTCACCGCCATCAGCCCCGCCGAGGCCATGCGCCCCGAGCCGCCCAAGAGCGGCGGTAAAACCATGCTGGAAAACCTGTCCTGGCTGTGGCGCAGGCTGGATACCGCATGGAAGATGAGCATCAGGTCTGCCTCCCGCAACCGAGGCCGTTTTGCCATCACCGTGGTGGGCGTTGTTTTCGCCGTGGGCATGCTGGTGGTGTCCCTGTTTACCATTGATGCCGTGGACTACATGATTGAATCGCACTTTTACCAGAACCAGCGTTATGATTACCTGGTCCGGTTCGCCGCGCCGGTAAAGGAAAGCGAAATACTGAACATAACCCGCCTGGCGGGGGTGCAAAAATCCGAGCCCCTGTTGGAAATACCGGTCAAAATAAGATTTAACGGCCGCAGTGAAGAGGACGTTGTAACCGGTATGAGTCCCCAAACGTCCATGAAGAAGCTCTTCGACCACCGGCAGCAACCCGTCCGGGTGCCCGAAGAAGGCCTGCTCATCAGCCAGCGCACGGCGAACAAATTGGGAGCCGGTGTGGGCGACATGGTGGAAGTGGAAACCTTGCTGGGCATCGGCCCCGCCAGGCACGCCGTCGTCAAAATCGTGGGCATGAACACACAGCTGGTGGGGGGAGGTTCCTTTGTCTCCCTGGAGCAGGCCAACCGCATACTGCAGGAGAGGCAGCTGGCCTCGGGCGTGATGCTGAAAGTGGACCCGGCCTTTGCCGCCCAATTGGAAGAGAAGTTGGAGGATATGACCGGCGTGTCTTCCATTTCCAGCCGCCAGAAGGAACTGGACAATTTCAACCAGCACATGGGTGCCATGCTCTACTCCATTTCCATCCTGGTCTTCTTTGCCCTGCTACTGGGCTTTGCCATCGTGTACAATTCCTCGGTAATCAGTTTTTCGGAACGGCAGCGGGAACTGGCGACGCTACGGGTGCTGGGCTTTTCGGTACAGGAGGTCTCGGGCATTCTGCTTAAGGAAAACCTGCTGCAGTCACTGCTGGGGGTAATCCTGGGCCTGCCCTTTGGGTACTTGATGGCCAGGGGTTACATCAGCGCGGCAAGCACCGACCTTTTTACTATCCCGGTGATTATTTATCCAACCACTTACATATATGCCGCGCTGGGTGCTGTTCTATTCATCATGGTGGGCCACCTGCTGGCAGCCCGGAGCATCCGGCAGCTTGAGCTGGTTGAGGTACTGAAATATAAAGATTAGCCAGGTAATAAAAAATGAACATAAAAGTTTTTGGCGAACGCATTTCCATATTTACTTAAAAAAAGGGGTTTTGACATGAAACCGGTTGCTAAGCAAAGTAAGAGGCTCTTGCTGCTAACGGGGGTCGTGTTACTACTAAGCGCGATCACCGCGGCCGCGGTTTTAACCGGCGGCACCGAGGTAGAGACCGTGACGGTCAAAACAGGTAACATTACCAGGGCTGTTGAGGACACCGGTTACGTCCAGCCCGCCACCAGTTACGACCTGCACGCCGCACAAAACGCCAGGGTGATCCGGGTAGCCGTGACCACGGGCCAGCAGGTTAAAGCGGGACAAACCCTGGTGGCGCTTGAAAACCTGGATTTGACCTTGCAAATAGAGGACACCCGCTCCCGGTTGTCGCAAATTGCGGCCTCCATCGAAGCCGGCCAGGCGGCGGTACAGCGCATGGAATTGGAATTGCAAAACGCCGCCGCCAACCTGGAGCGTATTCGCGCGCTGCATGAAGCTGGAGCCGTGCCCACGGTGGAATATGAAGCAGCGGCATTAAAAGTGGCCGGTCTGGAGCAAAGCCTGCAGGAACAAACCGCACTGCTGGAGAGCGCCCGGGCACAAGAGGCGGGTTTACACAAATCGCTGCAGAACCTGAACCGCAAGGAGCTACAGCTTACCCTGCAGAGCCCGGTGGATGGTATAGTACTTAGCTTGCCGGCCAAGCAGGAACAGGTGGTGGCTCCAGGCACGTTGCTGGCCACCGTGGCGGTGCCCGGCAAGCTGGAAATCAAAGCCGATATACTGAGCGACGATCTGGGTGAAGTAGACCTGGGCCAGAGGGTGCGGATCACCGCCCCGGTCCTGGGCGGCAAAATACTGTACGGTGAAGTAAAGAAAATATATCCCCGGGCCGAGGAAAAACAATCCGCACTGGGAGTAATCCAGAGGCGTGTGCCGGTGATCATCTCTCTGGCGGAACCCGCCAACCTGAAGCCCGGTTACGAGGTAAGAGTGGCCATTGAAACGGCCACCGCCCGGGATGTGGTAATTGTCCCCCGGGAGTCCGTGCGCACCGTCAAGGACGGCGACAAAATGGTAATGGTGGTAAAAAACAACCGGGTTGAGCACAGGCCGGTGCAGACGGGTACCGGCGACAGGGAAAACATGGAGATAACAGAGGGGTTGAAGGCAGGTGAAATAATCATCCGCGACGGAAACCTTGACCTGAAGGAAAACGCCCGGGTAAAGATTTCAGGGACACCATACTAAATTACAGTGACATCTTACATAATTACCGGATGCTTCTATCCCCCTTTTTTTTCGGCCCTTTGGGCCTGCGCTTTTGCGGTTTTATAGTTTTACCAACCCGGCCCGAACGGGATCGAGTTCCTCATATTTAACACAGGCAATAAGATACGCCTCGTCCACGGGATACGATATAAATCGATCCTGCCACAAATGCCCGCGCCAGGTTTCGCGCAGGCTAATCCGGCAGGTATAACGACGGTGTGCTTCCCCTATGGCACGCACCAGAGCATTTTCCGACGAAGGCACCGCTATAAAGTGCACATGGTTGGGCATGAAACAATAAGCCCATATATCCACTCCCCTGTGGGAGAACCATTTAGGCCATCAGGTCTTTGTATATTTCATAATCACGGTCATTAAAAATGTTTGAAATCGACGATACCCCCCCGTTGTATACCGTGATGGGGAACGCCGGAAACTACTACTCTCGCTATCCTTGCCACACCCAAAGCTTAAGAGTAATCTGGTTATCAGTCAAATAATTTAGTAAGGTACCCTTTTAATTCTTGTTATAAGATGGGAAAATTACTGTAAAAATCGTTCCCTTCCCTAGCTGACTCGTGGCATTTATGTTACCGCCCTGTAACTGAACCAGCTTTTTCACAATTGCCAACCCCAGGCCGCTCCCTTTTTCCTGCAGGTAACCATCACGCTGGTTCCTCACCCGGTAAAACCTGTCCCAAATGTGCGGCAGGTCTTCGGGGGCTATACCAATACCATCATCCTCAATGCTCAGCACCACCTCACCCCGGCGGGCCTCCACCTCAACCCTGACGGTGCCGTTTTCGGTGGCCCGGATAGCATTTTTAAGCAAATTCCTGATAATCTGTTCCATCCGGTCAACATCACCGAGCACCACCGCATTTTCCGTTTTCTTCTCGAACAGAATCGAGGTATTCTTACTGTTTGCCATTGCCTCCATAGATATAACCACTCCCTGGGCTAAGGGAACCAAGTCTACCGGCAGTTTTTCCACAGTGACATCGCCGCTTTCCAGGCGGCTTAGCGCAAACATGTCATCTACCAGCCTGGTAATATGAATCGTCTGGGTATAAATTGTATCCAGGTACCTCTTCAGCAAAGCTTCATCCTGAACCATACCGTCGCGAATAGCCTCTACAAATCCCTGAACAGCAGTTAGAGGGGTACGTAACTCATGCGATATCTCCGCAAACAACCGGGCTTTTTCTTCTTCCATCCTGCGGCTTTCGGCATGCATCTCCCGCAGTCTCACCGCCAAATGGCTGAGCTGGCCGGCAAGGGCTTTCATTTCCTCCGGAGGTCGTTCCCCAGCGCTTAAAACATAATTCCCCCGGTTAAACTCCGCCACAGCGTTAGCCAAACTGGAAATCGGCCTGGATATCGATTGGGCCAGATAGGCGGAAATAAACAAAAAAGCCACCAACATGGCCATGCCTCCGATAACCAGATACAAACGCTGTTTGTTTAAAGCATGGTTGAGATTAACCGGGTTCGTTTCCAACATAATGCCATTTTCGATGTCGTCCCTGTTATCGTTATTACCCATGGGGACAACAGCAACAAAAATAATCTGACCCGTTTCCCGATCAACCGCCCGGGCAATCTCGGTTTCACCCTTGTTGAGCAATTCGACGAATTTTGCATCCACCTGGTTACCGGGGACCACTTCCTGCTGCGCAGAAGTGTCAATAATATTTCCTTGCCTGTCAAAGACCGTAATCCTGGTATCGAAGGTGCTGGCCAAAAATTGTAACATTTCCTGCCTACTATTAGCCTTTTCACTTGCCTGCCCGGTAGATATTCCACCCAATGCCTGGTCACTTTGCTGGAGCAAGGCAAAGTTTACCCGCTTGGCCTTGCGCAACAGATCCTGCTGGACTTGGTCATAGACTATTTGTTGCACTACATAACCGGAAAACATCGTTAGGGCAATCAGACCGAAAATAAAGGTTGTCATATTGGTAAACAGTATCCTGGTGTAAATACTTTTGCTTATTTGTTCCCGCAGCAAGCGTTTGAGAGCAAGGAAGAGCCCGCTTGCGGCACGGATTACGAAGTAAAGGCTTTCTCTACCCTGTTGGAGATAAGAACTCACAATGTGATCTCTCCCTACTTGACAGGAGGTGTAAACTGGTATCCCACACCCCAGACAGTTGTCAGGTATTCATGGGGCAAGGATGCTAGCTTTGCCCTCAGCCTACGAATATGTACATCCACCGTACGCTGGTCACCGAAGTAATCATGTTCCCAAACAGCCGTTAATAGTTCTTGCCTGGTGAAAACCCGCCGGGGATTCTGGGCCAGGTAATATAGTAAATCGAATTCTCTGGGAGTAACTTCTGTTTTTTTACCGTCAACCAAAACACTCCTATTTTCGGCCCGGATTTCCAACCCCGGGTATTTTATTTTCCAGTTCGCCGGCGAGTTAATCGGTTGGGTACGACGCAATACAGCTTTGATTCTGGCAACCAGCTCCCTGGGGCTAAAAGGCTTGGCAACATAGTCATCAGCTCCCATTTCCAATCCTAGAACACGGTCCGCTTCTTCCCCTTTGGCTGTAAGCATGATGATGGGAACCATGCGGATCTCCCTTAAATTGCGACATAGTGTAAGCCCATCCTTACCCGGAAGCATGATATCCAGTATTACCACATCAGGATTCTCCCGGTGAAATGCGGGCAGTACCAGGTTACCGTCGTCTACCCCAATAATTTCAAAACCTTCCCTTTCACCGTACAACTTGATAAGTTCCAGTACGGTTTGGTCATCATCAACTACCAAAACCTTGCCCAAATACGGCATCATCTCCCCCCAGTTCCCCCCTCAGCGAAATTTGAAGCGATCAAGTTCACATTAATTCATCCGGCATCTTCTTGATTTCCTGTACCATATTCAAAATTTTACCGAGCCATAACCGGAGGTTTTGTATGATAAACAACAAACACCCGCTAGGAGCACGGGCATTTTGGGCAGTGCCGAAGCGTTAAGCAATCAATTAAGGAATTATATACATGATATCGCCCAGCAACTCAATTAAATATGAAAGGTTGTTTACCGCAACGATTATATCACACCAAACTAGCGGGGAGCAATAACTTTACTTTTTTGGTTTTACATATTTCTACAACACATGATAGGAATCGTCCAATAGCATATTCATATCCCTTGGTATCTAACATTGTACTGGTAGCGTTAGAAACCGGTCTATAACAATTGTTCACAATTATGTAAAACATGTTCATCTCTTGGAAAAAGATGCTTCACATTCTTTCATTATAATTGTCCTGTAAAGGAGGTGTACTGGTTAAATATTCCTTTAATACAAAAGTGGACAAGCCTTTCTTTTAAATTTAACATTTGGCAAACTGCCCGAGAGGTAAGGGCGCAGAGATGGAGGTTTAATGTAATGGATCTCTATTAAGAAAGGATAGGATAAATGTGCGGTTTGCTATTGCGCTTATTATTTTTCTTTTCATCTTGGGTGTTTATGAACAGATAAACCATAATAAAAACTTAAACCGGATCAATATTAGGATCAATGTAAACGGCACCAGGGGCAAATCAACTGCTACAAGATTAATTACCGCTATTTTAAAGGAAGCAGGAGCTAAGGTTGTTGGAAAAACAACGGGAACCAGTGCGAGAATTATTTATTGGAACAAGGAAGAGGAAGAACCGATCAAACGAGGCCCCTTGGGTCCAAATATTATTGAACAGAAAGCGGTCGTTAAAAAAGCAGCCAAGCTTGGTGCAACTGCATTTGTAACGGAATGTATGGCCGTAAATCCCGATTACCAGATTATTTTTCAGGAAAAGCTTGTTAAAGCTAATATTGGCGTTATTGTTAATGTTCGTGAAGATCATATGGATGTGTGCGGCCCAACTTTGGATTTTATTGCAGAGTCCTTTACGGCAACAATACCGAAAAACGGAACTCTTATTATTAATGATAGCGAATATAATGACTATTTTACTGAAGAAGCAAAGAAAAGAAACTGCCGGGTATTAATTGCAAATGTGCATGAAATCCCGGATGGTTACCTGGAGAAATTTAAATATGTAATTTTTCCGGAAAATGTTGCCATTGCGTTGGCTGTTGCTAAAGCGCTGAACATTAACAAAGATACTGCGTTAAGGGGAATGCTAAAAGCCAATCCCGACCCGGGTGCTTTAATGATTTATACCCTGGACAAGAAAAGCCCTACATATTTTGTCAATGGTTTTGCCGCCAATGATCCCAATTCCACACGAATGATTTGGGAGCATATAACAACTCTTGGTTACCCGACAAAAAACCCCATGGTAATTGTAAATTGCAGGCCTGATAGGGTTGACAGGACATTACAGTTAGCGGAAGAGGTCTTACCAAACATGGATATAGATATTCTTGTTGCAATGGGTCAGATAGTAAATCCAATTACCGAAAGGGTAAATAGTAAAAAAATATCTCCTAGGAAATATGTAAATGCTGAAGGTTTGTCTCCCCATGAGGTTTATGAAACAATCAAGGATTTTCTTAAGAACAGAGTTACTTATGGGATTGGCAATATTCATGGCGGTGGCGAGGAATTAGTTGAATTGATAATTCACGACTTCCCCACTGAATTAAGAACCCGCTTCAACAAGGAAACAGGTCAGGTGCAACCAAGTACCAAAGGAAATTTAGCCATTAAAGGAGGGTAAGCAGTTGCTTGTTACCACTGTTGCCACAGTCATCATTTTGGGTGTTGTTTTGAGCTTGTTATTTACGGAAATTACCGGAATCTTGCCTGCCGGCCTGATCGTGCCAGGATATTTAGTTTTGCTTGTGGAAACGCCCCAGGCTATACTTTTAACATTTTTAATTGGTATCTTAACTTATTTTATAGTTGCTTTCGGAGTGAGCAAAATTACAATTCTATACGGCAAAAGAAAATTCGTAGCAATGATAGCAGTTGCAGTAGTGTTGCAGCTTATTTTATATGCAACACTACCCTTAGATTATCATTATATCTCCGGATTGGCAGCAGTTGGTCTTATTGTGCCCGGATTATTAGCAAACACGATTCAGCGTCAAGGTATAGCAATAACGCTTTTAAGCACTGTATTGTTGTGTGCAATGACTTATGGCGGCACATTACTGTTAAATATCAATATATGAGAAAGGAGGTGTAAAATGAACATTTTACACGAACCGATAAATAACAAACAATACGTGAACACACCGGAAACTATCAGAGCAAAAAGTAAGCCTGAGGTTGTTACGGTTTTTAGTACACTAACATTTAAAGAAAAATGCCTGTATCTCGTTAAAATCAGCAAGAGAAATACCGTTATTCATGCACTTTGGCTCATGGGATTAATTCTAATGATTATTACAGCGGATTATCTGTTACCATGATTCTTTAAAAAAATGGGTAAAGGGGGTGGCTACCATATCTCATCTTCTAGCGGGTGAACTTTTACCATGTATATGCAAGAAAGGAGCGGGATAAGTATGAAAAAACAATTTCTCAAAATTGCGGCTTTAGTTACGTTGTTAACATTTGGTATTGGTTTTAGCGCATATGCCTTCACATCAGGTTATAGTAGTTTTGCTGAACTAGCTGCAGCTGAAGATCCTTCAAACTATAACATTAAAACCAATGTTGTCGGAAGCAATACAACAATTTTGGCTATACACGGAGGCGGTATTGAAAGGGGCACTTCAGAAGTAGTTGAGGCACTGGGCAGGACCGGTAAATATAACACTTATTTATTTGAAGGACTTAAAGCAACCGATAATGGGAGCCTATTTATAAAGGCTATTAATTTTGACGAACCAAAAGCCGTTAGCTTAGTTAATCAATCAGATTACACTGTTTCTGTTATCGGAGCCGCCGGCGACGACGAAGTTACTTATGTTGGCGGTCAGAATAAGTTACTGGCAGAATTGGTGAGGTTACACCTTACCACTGAGGGATATAATGTAAAAACTTTAAGTATTCCTGATCGCATTGCCGGGGTTATGGACAGCAATATAGTGAATAAGAATAAATTGTTTAAAGGCAGTTATAAGCTCGGCGGCGTTCAGATCGCTATTTCCAAAGGGCTAAGGGATAAGCTCGTGGCTGAACCCGACACGTTAAATAATTATTCGGGCGCCATTGATCAAGCCCTTAGTCAAAGCTGGCCAACAATAGTTAAACTCATGAATAAGGTCAATGCTGATAAAGGTCAAGGGTTTTTAAATAGATTTAACCCTGACAAGCCCAACTTCGATAAGAAAATTAAAAAAGTATTAGAGAAAGGCGCCAATAACCCCGATCAATTAATTGATAATGTTAAAAAAGTAACGGAAGAGTAATCTGAAAAAATATTTAAAAATAGGCGGGACAAGCTGACAAGATAGCTTGGCCCGCCTATATCTTTATTAAGTTGTACAACTAAGCTTCTCTCCTGACACTTTTTGAACGCTTAGTTTCCATCTGTTCCATATACTGGTTGATGGTTTCGATAGGTCTTCTACCCATATTTCGATATCCGCGGTGGGGACGTTCATTATTATAGTGGTATAGCCATTGATCAAAGTCGTTTTGTAAGGATTCAACGCTCTCAAAGAGTTTTTCACGGAAAACAACCCTAAAAAACTCTTCCAGGGCTGTCTTATTGAAACGCTCAACGAAACCATTGGTTTGAGGTCTACCAACTCTGGTTCTGCGATGTTCAATGTCGTTTAAAGCCAGGTATATCTCGTATGGATGTGCTTGTGTTCCACAGTATTCACGACCATTATCCGTAAGTACTACCGATACGGTAATACCCCTGTCTTCATAAAAGGGTAGAACATCATTGTGAAGAACCGCTACAGCGCACTCCGGCAATTTGCCTGTATGAAGGAATCCAAAAGCATAGCTGCCATAGGTATCAACCACGGCTTGCATGTATACTCTGCCTACACCTTTTAAGCTACCTACGTAAAAGGTGTCCTGAGCCAGTAATTCACCAGGTCGGCTGCTTTCAATATGGCGTTCACGAAAGCAGGGATTTGCTTTTTCAATAAGTGCGATTTGCTCAGCTGTAAGTTCGATAGGCTCTTTGGCGGCTTTCTCTTCAAGTTTTAAGAGCCGTTCGTACTTTGTGCCCATGTTATTTTTAATCAAGATATTCTGTATGGTCGGAGAACTAACGTTTATTCCCTGCAGCTTTAGCATATCGCTAAGCTTTACACAACCCCAACCAGGGTGCTGAAGGCTTAAGGACAGTATCTTTTCCACCACCTCGGGTGGTGTGGTCTGGGGATGGCTTTTGTGAATAGGCGGGAGATCTTTTAAACCTTCAAGCCCGTGAGTTTGAAAACGACGCTTGTACTCGTAAAACTGTGTCCTTGTCATACCGCGTTGTTTACATGCCTGGGAGACATTTCCCAAGGCTTCAGCCAGTTGCAACACGCTTAAACGTTGACGGGCGACTTTTTCGGATGGATCCACTTTATCAACTCCTCCCATAACGTAATTTTACCAGTTAATTTGTTACGGGAGAAGCTTAGTAGTACAAATAAGTTTATTTATTGTTGACTGCTTCACTTATTGCGAGAACATAGCTATTCAAGGTATCTTTATTAGTTGACAAAAACTTTTTCCTTAAACCCTTCGATATTTCTATCTGTACTCCTTGTCCGTCTATATTTTTATTCACTATGTTATCCGGCGACATGCCGTCCAGATTCTTCGGAGCATCTTTCACAGTAAAACCATACTTCGTGAGAGATTCTTTTATTCTGTTTGCCAATTCAGTATCCCGTCCTCCGATATATGTGAATTCCTTTTCGCCGTCACACCCGTGGATTGATAATGTAATTTTAGATTCGGAAACCATTTGCAGTGCAGCTGCTTCGGCAAATTTGTCTGAGGGGACATGTAATGAAAAATTATCTGTGCTTTTTAAGCCCTGAAATGAATAATAGTTGTAATTATTATGGGAAGCTAAGGCATAAGCTAATTCGGTAGTGCCTTTTTCAATTTTACCTCCATGAATAGCCACAACTGCAACATTAGAATCGGTTACATTAGCTTCAATTTCATAATCAACATCCACACTCGTTTGAAAATCCAACAATCTTTTTAAATCATTAATTTCATTTTTTTGTGCTTTTATTTTTTCATTAGCGATATCCAATTGTTTTTCTAGTGCCTTATTCTTATCTTCCAATTTTGCACTTTCGTATTTTACATAACCTAAATAACCTAACAATAAAAAAAATAATAAAGTAAATACATTAATTAATGTAACTTGCCTTCTTATATTCATTTCTTTCCTCCACTAACAAGTGCTTATTAAACTTAAGAAGCCCTCGCTTGAGGGCCTTTTTGGTCATTTAATCCAACTGCTCATTGAGCATATCGTCTTGCTCCAACATATAGTGGACTCCAATGACTATCTGAGATATTAAGGTCACGAATTGCTACACCTTCGGACTCTGTTATAATGATAAACTGCTCACTCCCAATATACAATATCGGTAGTAGCACCTTGCTGAATCCCTCAAAGAATAAAACATCTCCAATATTTAAATCTTCCCTTTTATTTCTATTCCTAAAGCCCGTTGTTGAGATAAATATCTTGGTGAATCAATATCTAAACCTGCTTTCGTAACGTATTCAGTCAACAATTCAGCATGGTGTCCCCGAAATTTTTGGTAAACCGGCCCACAATCTCCTCGTCAGTGATGAAAGTGCGAAAGGCTTTGGAAACCAGGCTTTCCTTGCCGGGACGGTTCCAGGCCAGGTAAAGCTCGTAACTGAATTTCACCCCCGGGACGGTTATCTCTCCTAGGGCGTCCTTTTCCAACAGCTCCGCCACCGCCCAGCGGGAAACCACCCCGAAGCCCAGGCCCAGACGGACGGCGTTGATTACTGCCTGGGTACTGCCCATTTCTAACACCCCCGCAAACTGGTCCAGAGAAATATTGTGTTTGAATAGTTCACGCTCCAGGGCCTGCCTGCTGCCGGAACCCGCTTCCCGTACGATGATGGACTCATTGGTCAGAGCCGCCAGGGGAACCTCCTCCCCCTTCAGCGGGTACCAGGGAGGGGTGACCACCACCATTTGGTCGGTTATCCATGGCTCGCACTCCACTCCTTCGGCTTTAACGGGATACCCCGTAACTCCAATTTCGATTTCACGTTCTTTCAGCCAGTGAGCCACCTGTGCACTGCCACCCACCTGCAGGCTTACGGTAACCCCGGGGAATTGTTCCCGAAAACCGCCGATGGCCATGGGCAGCAGGCATTCCCCCGCCACCGGCACAGCACCCAGCGCCAGGTGCCCCGCCTTTACCTCCCGCAGGGCATCTATACCAGCCTTGATCTTATTATACATTCTTACCATTTGCAGAGCGTTGGGGTATAGCAACCTGCCCGCCTCGGTAAGAACCACCTTTTTATCTGTGCGCTCGAACAAAGTTATGTCCAGTTCCTCTTCCAGTGACTTAATTTGAAAGCTGATGGCAGGCTGGCTCATATCAAGCTGTGCCGCCGCGCGAGTGAAATTTTTCAGCTGGGCAACCAGTAGAAAGGCTTCAAGCTGTTTTATATTCAAAGTAATCACCGCTATCCGTATTGTTTATTTATTAATTATGCAAGTCTACAGTTATTCCTTTAGTTTTTTATTTACTGTAAGCTTAAAAATGAGCATTATTTTGTTTTTAACCCGCACAAGAAAAACCGGCGAAAAGGTTGGTCTGGCACAACCTCTTTCGCCGCCGAGAGGAGAAATACTTACTATCCGCCGCCTTTGGCGGCGGAAGTCATGGGTAGTTTAATATGGGAATTGTTCCGTGTTATGCCGACTGCTTGACGTACTCTCTCTCACTTGCCACCAGTACGTCTTCTTTCTTATGTCCATGCATGATGTTAAAGTTTTCCACAACAAACAGGTATACCAGAACCCCGATGCACACAAGCCCGATGCTGATTCCCCATTCAACCAAGGACGGGAAATATGAACCGCCCATGGACCGGGACATGCCGGTGAATACGACGTTCATGCGGTTGAGCACAACCCCGCCCACCACCAGCAAACTGAAGGCGGTAAGCCCGGTTTTGGTGGATAGAAGCCCCGGGATGAAACAAATTACCAGAGGAATGATAACGCCCAGCACCATTTCCAGCAGGAACATGTTTCCTTCCAGGTTGCCCTGGAATACCAACCCGGCAGCCCCGCGGTAAAACAGGTCCCCGATCTTGAGCCCGAGATAAACCAGCAACATATATCCCGAAATCTTAGCCATTTTCTGCAGGATATCGTATTCAGGCCTGTGACCATGCGCCCTGCTACCCAGCAACGATTCGAGGGTAACCATGGCCGGACCCACAAAAAATGAAGACAGCAGGAAAAATAGTGGTAACAGCATGGACCACCACAACGGGTACAACTTGCCCACCTCAATCACGTAAAGGGAACCCAGGGAAGACTGGTGCAGCGTGGGAAGCACTATACCAATAATGAGCAGTATGGGCATAATTTTCTTGAAAAACCCGTGCCATTTCTTTTTCACCTTTTCCGTAGCCACTTCGCCGAACTCCAGGAGCTGAACCATGGTGTAAAGTGAAACACACCAGAACACTTCGAACAAAACACTGTGGTAACCCCAGGATACAAACGGCCTCCAGAAATTGAACCAGCGGCCGATGTCCATAAACAGGCCGGCCATGACCAGTAAGTAACCGATTAGTGATGTAAGCATAGCGCTTCTGGCTATTGGCGAGAATTTCTTTATATGCAGCACGTGCACCAGAAGTGCCGTTCCATATCCCCCACCGGCCAGCGCAACACCGACAAGAACATCGAAGCCGATCCACAAACCCCAGGGCCACTGGTCGTTAAGATTTGTCGCGCTGCCCAGGCCGAAAATCAACCTGTAAATCATGAGCATCACAGTCAACCCGGCCATGCCCATTAGCGCCACCCTAAACGGGGTAATTTTGAAACTCCACCTATTTGTAGCAGACATCAGACATTTACCTCCCAACATGATATAACCACCGGTTTTGTACCGGCCATATATTCAAAACAATTGCCCGGCGGCCAGTCATATGTTTAACCGCTGTTAATTTTTCTTCTTCTTGCCGCTTTTCTTTATCTTTTCTTCTTTCAGAATCTTTTCTTCCCGGGCTATTTCATTGCGCCGCCGGTTATAAACGTACAACCCCGTCAACAGGGCACCCCAGCCGAGTCCAACTGCCGGTGTCAATCTCAGAATGCTCTCACTGTAGTGAGGCAGCGGCGTGGTGGTGATGCCGGTGCGGAATCCAAGCTGTTCAAAAGGAACATCGGAAATATACATCCAGGTTGTCCCTCCGGCTTCCTTTTCGCCGTATATGTGTTTTATGTAGTTGCCGCTGCTTATTCTATTGCGTGCTTCTTTAAGCAGTTCTTCACGTTCACCAAATTCCAGCGCACCCGCCGGGCAAACTCCCATGCAGGCCGGCATGTCGCCGCTTTTAATACGATCCGGGCACATCTGACACTTGCGTACCCGTGGGAATGCTTTGTCCCACTCGTACTTGGGAATATTGAACGGGCAGGCCAGCATGCAGTAGCGGCATCCCACACAAAGATCCACGTTGTAAACAACCGGCCCTTCAGGTGTTTTTACTATCGCCCTGGAAAAACAGGCCGAAGCGCAGGCCGGTTCGAGGCAATGCAAGCACTGGTTTTTCGCAAACCGCCAGGCGCGTTCTTTCTCATTGCCGGCTTCCACCAAACTTACAACCGTCCAGTTTTCGGACGCCAGCACGGCATCTTTACCGGTGGACGGCTGGTTCTTTTCGTGTTTCAGGCCGTTCCACATTTTACAGGCCACCACGCAGCTGCCGCACCCCACGCACTTGGTTATATCGACAAGCACACCTTTTGCCACCGCCGGTCACCTCCCATCAAACCACCCGTTGCAGCTTTTCTTCAGCTGCCAGCGGCTTGTATTTTTTGCTGCGATCGACGTAGCTGGTATGCAACAGCTCTTCAGCCAGCTCGCTCATCGGGTGTTGCAGGAAATTCTTGTACAGGGCCAGCACTTCCGCATTTTCATGGCTTTCTCGTAAAACCATTTTGGAATCTACCTTGTACAGACTGTCAATCCTCATTTTCCGCACCTCATCACTGGGCGGTACCGAGGATCTGGGTTGGCCTCCGCCGCTTATACAACCACCCGGGCAGGACATGAACTCAACAAAATGCCATGGTGCCTTGCCGCTGCGCACTGTTTCCAATACCTGCCTGCCATTGCTCATTCCGTGACAAACGGCAACGCGAAGTGTTCCCACTCCGGGGATATCCACCGCCGCTTCCTTTACTCCTTCCAGGCCACGGACCGGTGTCAGTGACAAAAGACCGGCCGGAGGCTCTTTTTGAGTAATAAAATAATACGCCGTCCGCACCGCCGCTTCCATAACCCCACCGGTGGCACCGAAGATGAGTGCGCCGCCGGTACTCATGCCTAGCAGGGGGTCGTAATTCTCCTCAGGAAGAGAAATCAAATCGATACCCTGTTTTTTTAACAGCCGGGCCAGTTCCCTGGTGGTAAGCACGGCATCCACGTCCCGCAATGACGGCTTGTTCCAGTAATGAGCGCTTCCGTTCATTTCCGGCCGCCCCGCTTCAAACTTCTTTGCGGTACAGGGCATGATGGATACTACAAAAATTTTTTCCGGGTCTATGCCTTTGACCTTGGCGTAATATGTTTTCACCAGCGCCCCCAGCATCTGCTGCGGAGACTTGCAGGTGGAAAGGTTGGGGAACAAATCGGGATAAAAATACTCGCAGAACTTGACCCAACCCGGGCTGCACGAAGTGAACTGGGGTAGAGGCTTGTCGATGTCTCCCTTGATCCTCTTAATCAGTTCGGTGGCCTCTTCCATGATTGTCAGGTCGGCGGTGAAATTGGTGTCAAATACGGCGTCGAAACCCAGGCGCTTTAAGGCGGCAACCTGTTGCCCCATTACCCAGGTTCCCGGCGGCAGCCCGAACTCCTCGCCCAGGGATACCCTTGTGGCCGGAGCAGTCTGCACGACCACTATCTTGTTCGGGTCATGCAGGGCGTCTAAAACCACGCCGGTATCGTCCCTCTCGGTTATCGCCGCGGTGGGGCACCACAAAGCGCATTGCCCGCAATTGATGCATACGATTTCATCCATAAGGGGAAAACCATAATATCCATATACCGTTTGGGTGTTTTTGCACACTTCCAGGCACTGGCCGCAGAGCACGCACTTTTCATCATCCCTTACAATGGACGGGTTGTTATCGTCAATGGGTACCCTGCCGCGCACCTGGGCCGGCCAGGTTCCGGTTCCCTGGTACTGGTGGGGCAACCACCCCTCACCACCGGCGCTGCCGGTTACACCGGCCGCCCCGCACCCGGCCAGGCTGGCAGTAATGCCCACCAGCCCGAGGCCGCCCATCATCTTCATAAAGGCTCGCCTGGTTACTTTTTTTTCCAATATAAACTGGTCTTTTATATGGTCGTCATCATGTCCGCCACAATGCAAGCGGTCTGTCATATCGGTTCCTCCTTAGCGCTTCCAACATACTCCACGCAACGGTTTAATAATAAAAACACAGCCTGGCTGAACAGCCGGTAAATCACCGGTCCAGCCCAAATGGTAAGCTAAATCATAAAATATTGCCGGTTGGTGTATTAATTACCTTGATAGAACCCTGATACCCTTAAACCTTTGCACCATCCTCATAAAAGAATCTTTTAAGGTTATACCGGCATTTTTACGGTAGCTGGCCCACTCCACCAGGCGTACTATCGTAGCGCTCACCTCGTATAAAAAATAAATGGGAGCGGCAAACAAAAGCACGGTAAATATGTCCGGTGAGCTGACAAGCGCTGAAGCAATTACAACCGCGGCCACAATGGCTATCTTGCGTAATTTAACCATGGACCGGTAGGAAATCACGCCAAGCCTGGCCAGAAAGAAACTGGCCAGGGGCATTTCGAAAACAAGCCCGAAGGGCAACAGAAAATTAAGGGTAAAAGATACATACTTGCCAATGGTCAGCATAGGAATGAGTTGACTTCCTCCATGCTGTAGCAAAAAAGCCACGCAAAGCTTAAAAACCACCAGGAAGCCAAATGCCACGCCGCCTATAAAAAGAACAAACGAGAACAGTACAAACAATGTAAAGTAAATTCTTTCTATTTGGCGTAGGGCAGGTATTATGAATCCCCAAAATTGCCACAGGGTGACGGGCAACGAAACAAGAAAACCAAGGAAAAACGAGAGCTTGATTCTGGTCATTACCGCTTCTGTAACGCCGATGTATATCACATCGTGCCCCGCGCCGGTCACCGGTTCCAAAAGCACCTTGAGCACCGGGTCGCTGAAAAACCAGCATACCAACGCCGCAACACAGGTGGAGGCAAAGGAAACGATTATGATGCGTCTCAACTCTTCCAGGTGTTGTACAACAGTCATTTCCGTTTCATGAGCTATTTTTACCGCCCCCCTTAACCGCCAATTGATTTAATTAATTGGTTAAACTGGTATTCTTGGAAACAGAGGCGGCTGCAACACTGTCATCAGTACCTTTTTGGGCGGTACTGTTCCGGTCTGCCTTTTCATCGTCATCATTGCCGGAAAAGGCGCTTCTCATATCCCGCATGGTTTTACCCAGTGCTTTTCCCACTTCGGGCAGTTTACCAGGGCCAAATACAATAAGAACCACAACCAGGATGAGAAGCAGGTGCGAAGGTTGGAACAGGCCATTAAACATCTTTTAACCCTCCCTTTTATTGTTTTTGTATTATGAAAAAAGATTTAATACCAAATTAATAAAAAAATTTAATTAATAACCATCCATAATAATAAGTGCTATTTATCATTATTGATTCAATTTTTTTATATATTAGCCATTATATACTCAAAAATCAATAACTAATTATGAAAATTTTATTTTTTTCTGATTTTTAACTTAATTTTGAACTTGCCAGTGGTGTAAAGGAGGAATATAATAGCACAAAAAATACAAGCATAATCAAGCCTGACCGCGCCGTGTAACCCCCGGGCGGAAGGGCAGGTGTTTATTATTCATACCCTGAGGCAAACAGGCTCACGCGGGCTGCGGTCAAGGGGGCAAAAGTTGTGCTTGCCTTTTTGCGGCCTGTTTTACCGGTTCGAGGAAACAGGCCGCTTTTATATGAATCGCCAATCACGAAAGGGGTAAGGCAGTTGAACACGGAAAGGCGCATTGGGGTTATCGGCATCGTGGTTGAGGACCGGGAGCAGGCCCCGGTAATAAACAATATACTTAGCAAGTACGCTGAAGTAATTGTGGGACGAATGGGCATTCCCTACCGGGAAAGGGGTCTGTTTGTGATTTCAATAATTGTAGACGGAAATACAGACGAAATCGGTGCATTGACCGGGAAACTCGGGCAGGTGGGTGGCGTGCGGGTAAAAAGCGCGCTGGTCACTCGCTGAGCCCGACCGGCAACCGGGCAGTACTTCAACTTAAGTTAAAGCGCAGGTCACACGCTGGTTTAATGTCTTTTCATGTTTTTTACCCGCCTCGCTTTTATAACACCACCAAGCCGGTTGAACTGGTAATAAGATTAACTTTCAACACCCGGCAATACTGTAAAAGGAGTTGAGTGATATGCAAGACACCCCCAGGGGCAGCAGGCTGCACATCGCACTATTCGGGCGGCGTAACGCAGGCAAGTCCAGCCTGATTAACGCCCTCACCAATCAGGACCTGGCCATAGTCTCGCCAATTGCCGGAACCACAGCGGACCCGGTATACAAATCCATGGAAATACTCCCTTTAGGACCGGTGGTTCTAATTGACACCGCCGGACTGGACGATACCGGCGAACTGGGGCAAAAGCGGGTGGCCAAGAGCATGGCCGTACTGGACAAAACCGACCTGATACTGCTGGTGATCGACCCGCTGCGGGGATTCGGTGACGTTGAACAGCAAGTGGTGGACGCTGCCGCCAAAAAAAAGGTGCCGGTGCTGGGTGTTATCAATAAATCCGACCTGGTTTACGAAACGGGTACCGCCCAGTCGAACGGGGAACAAAGAGGTGAAATCGTACCGGATACACGCGTAACCTCACTGGGCCCCGGGTTAACAAACATACCCGGTATACCGGTGGTAAGGGTTAGCGCGGTAACCGGCATGGGAATCAGCGACCTGAAACAGGCCATGATCAAGCTGGCCCCGAAGGACTGGACAGCGCCCACCATTGCCGGTGACCTGGTACCCCCGGGCGAGCTGGCACTGCTGGTGGTGCCTATAGACCGGGCTGCCCCAAAGGGGAGGTTGATCCTGCCCCAGGTTCAGACCGTTCGCGACCTTCTGGACCATGACTGCCTGGTTATGGTGGTCAAAGAACGAGAGCTGAAAGCGGCATTCGATAAACTGTCAAGCCCCCCCGCCCTGGTGATTACCGACTCGCAGGTATTTCCGCAAGTAGACACCGACACGCCGCCGGGGGTACCCCTGACATCGTTCTCCATTTTATTTGCCAGGTACAAGGGCGATCTGGCCACCCTGGTATCCGGCGCCCTGGCGGTTAAAAAACTCCGGCCGGGCGATAGGGTGCTGATCGCCGAAGCCTGCACCCACCACCGGGTGGAAGATGATATAGGTACAGTGAAAATTCCCCGCTGGCTGCACCAGGCCATGGGCGGGGAGTTGAAATTCTCGTGGTCCAGCGGGCATACACTGCCACGCGATCTGGACCGTTACAAGCTAATTATACACTGTGGCGGTTGTATGATTAACCGGCGTGAAATGCTGAGCCGTATCATGGCGGCCCGGGCAGCCGGCGTGCCCATTGTCAATTACGGCGTTCTGATCGCTTACATGCACGGCATCCTGAGGCGGGCGTTGGAACCGTTCCCCGACGTGCTGGCACTGCTTGATGAAAGCGGGGTGCAATGACATGGGCGGTTTTACCGCCGCACTGGAAAAAGCACTGAAAGGAGAAAAGCTCGCACAGGAAGAATTGGAGTGCCTGCTTTCAGCCCGGGGGGAACAAGCAAGGGTTTTGTACGATGCGGCGGACCGGGTACGCAGGAAAAACGTGGGGGACGCCGTTCACCTGCGGGCTATAATTGAATTCTCCAACTACTGCCGTAAAAACTGCCTGTACTGCGGCCTGCGCCGGGATAACCGCGCCCTTCCCCGGTACCGGCTGTCACCGGAAGAAATATTGATTGCCGCAGGGCGGGCGGCGGCCCTTGGTTATCGCACAGTAGTTCTACAATCGGGTGAAGACCCGTACTTCACCGCCGCGGACGTGGCGCGCCTGGTGGAACGAATAAAAAAGCGGTATGACATGGCGGTAACTCTTTCACTGGGCGAGCATTCAAGGAATGACTACAAGACCTGGCGCGAGGCGGGCGCCGACCGGTACCTGTTGAAACACGAAACTGCGGAACCGGAAATTTTCCACCGTTTAAAACCGGACACCACCCTGATCAACCGGCTGCAATGCCTGTGCTGGTTAAAAGAACTGGGTTACCAAACCGGTGCCGGCAACATGGTGGGATTACCGGGCCAGACCACTGCCACTTTAGCCCGGGACATCATGCTGATGCGCAATATGGAAGTGGAAATGGCGGGTGTCGGCCCCTTTATTCCCCATCCCGGCACCCCACTGGGAAACGCCGCGCCCGGGAAGCTGGGGGCAACTTTGAACACGCTGGCTGTTACCCGCCTGTGCCTGCCGCTGGCCAACCTGCCGGCCACCACCGCCCTGGGAACGCTGGACCCCAACGGATACAGGCTGGCCCTGTGCAGCGGTGCCAACGTAATAATGCCCAACCTGACCCCGCCGGAAGTCAAGAGCAAGTACCTGATTTACCCGCAAAAAGCCGGCATTAAGGATGACCCGGTACGCGCCAGAATGAACATTGAGGCCTTGCTGGCCAGCCTGGCCAGGCCCGTGGCTACTGGTTACGGGCACGCCATTGTCAGGAGTCAGAATTCAGGAGTCAGTAGCCAGTAGTTTGTGGTTGTTATTGGTAGACTAACACAGGGGTAAAAATCACGGGCAGGGAGTAACTGATGCGGGGTCCGAATAAGGAAACCGGTGAATTACCGGGCTGGAAGTATATTCTTGTGCATTCTGAATTCCGACTCCCGGCTCCTGATTACTTTAAAAAAAAATGGGAGGTTTAATAAATGTTTTCCGTAAAAGCTGACTTCATTGACGAGCAGCAAATCCTTGGCTGGCTGGAGGAATCCCGCCAGGCAAGTCGCGACGAAGCGGCGGAAATAATAAGCCGTTCCCGGCAGGCCCGGGGGCTTTCGCCTTACGAGTGCGCCGTGCTACTACATATCGATGACGATGAACTGCTGGCCGAAATGTACAGCGCGGCCAGGCACATCAAAGAAAAGATTTACGGGCGGCGCCTGGTGCTATTCGCCCCGCTTTACATAAGCAACCACTGTATAAACAACTGTGTTTACTGTGGTTACCGGCGCGACAACAACATACCCCGCAGGCGCCTGACCATGGATGAGCTGCGGGACGAAGTGGCCATCCTGGAATCCCTGGGACACAAAAGGCTGGCCCTTGAAGCCGGGGAAGATCCCGTCAACTGCCCCATGGATTACATACTGGAAGCCATAAGAAACATTTACGAAGTCAAAGAAGCAAAGGGCGGCATCAGGCGCATCAACGTCAACATTGCAGCCACCATAGTGGATAATTACCGGTTGCTCAAGGAAGCCGGCATCGGCACATACATCCTGTTCCAGGAAACCTATCACCGCGAAACTTACGCCGCCATGCACCCCTCCGGCCCCAAACGGGACTACGATTACCATACCACCGCCATGGACAGGGCCATGGAAGGCGGCATTGACGACGTGGGTGTGGGTGTTTTGTTTGGCCTGTACGACTACAAGTTTGAAGTGCTGGCACTGTTGCAGCACGCCCTACACCTGGAGAAAGCATTCGGTGTGGGACCGCACACCATTTCCGTCCCCCGCTTACGCCCCGCAACGGGGGTAAATTACGAGAGCTTCCCCTACCTAGTGGACGACTCGGCCTTCAAAAAAATAATCGCCATCTTGCGCCTGGCCGTTCCTTATACGGGTATCATCCTGTCTACCCGGGAGCGCGCCGGGTTCAGGGACGAACTGCTGGCCGTTGGAGTTTCCCAAATAAGCGCCGGTTCGTGCACGGGCGTGGGCGGTTACAGGGAAGAACAGGAGAAAAAAAGCAGGGGCGAGGATTACTACAACGAAACCATGCAGTTCCAGGTGGAAGATCGCCGCAGCCCCGACGAGGTACTGCGCAGCGTGTGCCAGGCCGGCTATATTCCAAGTTTCTGCACCGCCTGTTACCGCAGCGGGCGAACCGGGGACCGGTTCATGGCCTTAGCCAAAAGCGGCCAGATTCAAAACGTCTGCCAGCCCAACGCCATCTTGACATTCAAGGAATACCTGGTGGATTACGCATCCCCCGCCACAAGGGAGGCCGGCGAAAAAGTCATCTCGGAACACCTGCGGGAGATTGGCAACCCCAAAGTGCGCCGGTTGACCGAGGAACGGTTGAAGCTGATCGAGGAAGGACAGCGGGACTTTTATTTTTAAACCCAACACCTTATATCCATATTTTACCTGCAGATCGCAACAAATTTCAAATTTCAACACCCGGCACCAAGGGATCCTTTTAAGGCACAAACTTTTATATTGCGCCGGTAACGCTTGTTTTACTTTACATCACTTTACCATATTTAAGGCAGGAGTAAAGCATATTTAATCCAAACTATAGTTCAAAATTGTTTGGACAAATCCCAGATATTGCTTTAAGCTATAAATACGGAGGCTATTTCCGGAGTGGGGCAGGTCGGCCTGTTGCAATTGGGTTTCAAAAGCCCCCTTCTCCTCCCGGTGCTTTTACCGGGCACTGCCCCGAATTTTTAAAGAAGAGGAGATACATTATGCCGGACATACTGTGTTTTACAAGAAACCGGTGCAACAGCGTGGAGCAGGTGGATGACCGGACCCTGCGGTCAACCTGCCGGACCCAGGACAACCTCGTGGACGCCTGCGTTGAGATTTTGGTCAGGCTTCCCGACCTGGAAATCATCGAGGCGGAGTGCACAAGTACAAGACCACGCGAGGTAGATAACCTGGTTGCCCGGGATGATCTTCAGAAACTGGTGGGCTCCCGGGTGGGCCCGGGTATTAAAAAAATCATCTGGGGCGCCATCGGTCACTCCCCCTATGCCGAACAGGTGGCAGCCATGCTGGATGAATGCTGTAACGGGGTCATTCTTTCCTTTACCAAGGACGTGTTAAGCCAGGCGCCCAAGGACAAGCAGGGCGAAAAGGAATTTTTTGCCGCCATGGTCAGGTCAAATCCCCGCTTGTATAACAGCTGCGCCGCCCTGGCGCCGGACAGCCCCCTGATGGAGTTACTAGAACAGGACAAGAGTTGAATAATGGAGGTTACAATGGTTAAATTTACCCGCAACAAACTGGCCAGTGTTTTCAGGAAAAACAAGCAAACTCTGTCGGTACACGGTATTATGGAAGACGATATTTACGGCCTGGAAGTAGACCTGGACATTGATTTGTTTAACCTGGAGATTAGGTCCATCCGGGGAAAATGGAACCGGATGGAAAATTCCCATTGCCCCCGGGCCATACCTTTCTTGCAGGAGGCCGTGGGGTTCCGGTTGGATGAAGATTTTACCCGCAAGGTACAGAAGGTGCTGGGTCGCAAGGCCTGCCGGCATTTCGCCGACTTGATCCTGGAATGCTGCAGTGCCGCAAAGGATGCCGCCCGCATTATACAGGTAAATGAGCGGCAGCGGGAACACTCCGGTATCGAGGTCGACAATCTTTTCGGCAAGTCACCCGGCGGTAAACCATCCAGTAACAAAATTACCGTGCCGGAAAACCGCCCTCAAGAAAATAAAGCAGGCCGTGAAACAATAATTGACATCCATGTCCACTCCCTTCCCGCTTCACCCTGTAGCACCATACCCGTTGACGAAATTATCAAAGAGGCCCGGGAAATTGGCTTGGGCGGGATTTGCCTTACCGATCACAACCACCTGTGGGAACCCCGCAAGGTAGAAGAATTACGGCAAAAACACGGCTTCCTGGTCTTGAGGGGAAACGAAATTACCACCGAACAGGGTGACATACTGGTATTCGGCCTGGAGGAAGAAATTACAGGTGTAATCAAGCTGGAAGAACTCAGGCAAAAGGTTTTGCGCGCGGGAGGATTTATGATTGCGGCCCACCCTTTCAGAGGGTTTTTAACATTCGGCATGAACTACCTGGGCCTGACGAAAGAAAAGGCCATGGAAAGGCCGGTCTTTAAACTGGTGGACGCTGTGGAAGTTCTGAACAGCAAGGTTTCAGGCGAGGAGAACGGCTTTGCGGCACAGGTGGCGGGCGGCCTGGGCCTGCCGGTCACAGGCGGAAGCGACGCTCACGGTCCCGGAGAGGTAGGATTGTACGCCACCCGGTTCCCCTGCCGGATCGAAAACGAGCGTGATCTTATCGAAGCATTTAGAAAAGGCGGCTTCTCACCCGTCATTTTCAGAAAAAATTGATTATTTGCCCAAAAGGCGAATAAATAATTAGTTATAGCCGGCGCCTCCACGGCAAGATGAAAGGAGAAAAATTATGCAGGCCAAAAGAGACTGGGAAAAGATTATCAGGAGAATGGAGCAGTTGATGCGGCTCAAGTCTTTTCCGGTGGCTTTTAAAATGCTGGAAAACAAAAATGAACTGGAAAATATCCCCTTTATGCGCCGTATGAACAAGAAGGTCACCCTCTGCCAGCTAATCACCCTGGTCAGAAACTTTGACTGGACGGTGGGAGCCGAACTGTCCGACTTCCTTTCCCCGACCTGCGCTTCCATACTGGGCTTGGCGGATACCCCGGATTTTTACAAGGACGGCACCTTCCGCAGCATCGTCTGGGTTAAAAACCGGGAGGACGGCAAAAAGTACGAGGCCTCCATTCCCCGGCTGCCCCTGGGGAAATACCAGGCGGTGGCCATGGCCCCGCTGGTATACAACCCTTTTGAACCCGATATCGTGTTATTTTACGCCAACCCGGCCCAGATGATGCTCTTGATCAATTCCCTCCAGTTTGAAAATTACGAGGTCATGCATTTCTACTGCGTGGGCGAGTCTTCCTGCTCCGACGCCATCGCCCGGTGTTACCTGACCGGTAAACCGTCCCTGACCATACCATGTTACGGTGAAAGGCGCTACGGGCACGCCCAGGACGATGAACTGGTGATGGCCGTGCCGGTGGACATGGTAGAGAAAGCATTGAAAGGCATGGAAGCCCTTTACCGCAGGGGAATCCGCTATCCCATCAGCTTTGCCGGTGCCGAGCAGGACTTGACAAGTGCCTTCCCCGGTTCTTACAGCAGCCTGGGACAGCTGGAACTCATCCGGGGTAGTGACAACCGCCTGTTGCTTGGAGTTACCGGGGGCATCGCCACCGGCAAGAGTACCGTGGTGGAAATGCTCCGGCAAAAGGGCGCTTACGTCATCGATTTCGATTTGCTGGCCAGGAAAGTGGTAGAGCCCGGTAAGCCGGCCTGGAAGGATATTGTGGCTTATTTCGGGGAGCAAGTCCTGCGGGAAGACCGGGCACTGGACCGGAAGAAGCTGGCGGACCTGGTATTCAAGGATATGGAAAAGCGCAAGAAGCTGGAAAGTTTCACCCACCCCAGGATAAACGAGGAGTTCGTCAAGGAACTGGGCGATATTACATCCAGGGACCCGAACGCGATTATCATGGTTGACATACCACTGATGATCGAACTCAACCTGCAGTACATGTTCCATAAAACCCTGGTGGTCTACGTACCCCGGGAGATTCAGCTCGAACGGTTGATGAAACGCGACGGGATTAGCCGCGAGGAGGCGCTGAACAGGCTGGCGGCACAGCTGCCCATTGAAGAGAAGACAGGATACGCCGACTTTGTCATCAACAACGCGGGCCCGCTTGAAGATACACAAAAACAGGTGGATGAATTATGGGAGAAACTGAAACAAATCCAGCGGGAAAAGATGGCATAATGCCGCAAGGCCAAAAAAACCGAGACTCCCATGCCGCTATCGCAACACCAGCAGAAAGATAAACACATATGGGTATACCTGTTCCGGTCGAGCGATTTGCGGGAGCGCCGGTAACGGCACCCAGCGTAGCGAGGTTACGAAACCGGACGAGCGAACAGGACGTTCGCGAAAGCCTTTCCCGAACCGCAGACGGTGAGTTTATGGCGGTCCGGTTTCGGAAAGCGGTCAGGGGACACACCTCCCCTTTGGGGTCAAATCTTTTGGGTCGGAGGTATGTCCCCAACGGATAAGCCGCTGGTGCTGTCGACGCGGAAGTCTAAAGCGCTGCGGGGACCACCAGCCCACAAGAGACAAAAAAGTATTTTCTGGGTAGTATTTTCCGGGTAGATACATGTAAAATACCGGTAATAGCATGCGATCAAAATCAAAACACGCCCCTTCCCGTGAAAGGGGCGTGATACCAGTTATTCCGCCGGTTTTTTGGGAACTTTAAGCGTTTGATTCACCTGCAACACCGATTCCAGTGTCAATCCATTTAACTGGGCTATTTGAGACGCGTAGCTTTCCGTGCCGTACAGGGATAGGGATATGCCGTTCAAAGTATCCCCTGGTTTGACAACATAATTTGTGTAATCGCCTCGGGTTTCGGAGCCGCCTGCGCCGGTTCCTGTACTGCTTGCGCTTGTCCCGTCGCCATTTTCGTCATCGTCTTCCCGGGCTTGATTTTCCCCGCCGGTTTTTTGTACCCGGTTGTCATTTTGAGCAATGCTGACCTGTAGAGCTTGAATTTCTTCATTAAGTTTTTCGATCTCCACTTTTAATTTTTTGTTCTCTATCGCCAGAAAAGCTCGCTCATTGTTGACATACCACATACCGAACAATAAGACAATCACCAGTGCGGACGTGACGATGGACAACAGTTTCCACTTAAATCCCTTTTTGTTCCCGCTGGTTGTGTCTTCTGGTTCGTACGACATGTCTTCAAACTTGCTCATTTGTGACACCTTTCCACTAAAAATAAAATATTTTTACCGCACATTATTATACCATACAGCCGGGGGACGGGCTACTTTTTACTTTTCTCTACCTTTTGCAGCAATCCTTTCGTTCACGCGCACTTGACGATTCGCTGGCATCAATTTAAGTACCGCCGGGATGCCATTAAAACCGTTTTTTTGACAATGCGCTATAATAAAAAGTCCCGGTCAAACCGTGTAGGTGCCGGGACTTTGTTATCACCTGTTATGTTGAACTATACTTTTACTGCTGTACCGGAACAGGTATACCCATGCCCAAGAGTATTTTCTGGGCAGTATTTTCCGGATAGACCTCCATGCCGCGCTGCGGCACCAGCAGTAAGATGAAAATAGCACTGGGGTGGGCTGGTGGCTCCCCGCAAGTGATGTACTGGAGCGTCGGTAACGGCACCCGGCGCAGCGAGGCTACGAAACCGGACGAGCGAACAGGACGTTCGCGAAAGCCTTTCCCGAACCGCAGACGGTGAGTTTATGGCGGTCCGGTTTCGGAAAGCAGTCAGGGGACACACCTCCCTTTTTGGGTCGAAACTTTTGGGTCGGAGGTATGTCCCCAACGTATAAGACGCTGGTGCCGCCGGCGCGGGAGTTTTTAAACTCAGTGACGGTCGCCGCCGCCCGTGATATGTTCTTATCCTTCTAAATGGTGCCGTTTTGGTAATGCGTCACCTATTGGGAAAAAGCGAGACGGAACAGGTATACCTATACTAAGGAGCGTTTTCCGGGTGGTTTAAACAAGTTTAATCCTTACCCTTTTCTTCCGCCCTTCTCAGCAGGCCGGGGTCGTCCTCCCGCGGAGAGTTCACCCGGGTGGAAACAGGGTAAACTTCCATTCGCCCACGGTAAGGACGCATCAGGTAACCAAGCGCCTCTGTATCGCTTGGGGAAAGCCACAAGTCATATTCCCGTTCCCCGGTGAAGATAACGGGCATCCGGTGGTGAATACCCGCTAAACCCGGAGCGGCGGCAGTGGTAATTATGCAGCACGAATAAACCGTGCCGCCTTCCGGCGCGTCCCAGCGGTCCCAAATACCCGCAAAGGCAAACAGCCTTTGCCCGGGCAGGGAAATCAACACAGGCTTTTTGATTTTGCCGTCTTTTTTCCACTCGTAAAACCCGCTGGCGGGGATAAGACAACGCCGGCGCCTGAAGGCAGCGCGAAAAGCGGGTTTTTCAGCCACAGTTTCAGCCCGGGCATTGATCATTTTATAACCGGCTTTTTTATCCCTGGCCCAGTGAGGAATAAACCCCCAGCGCATGGGGGTTATTTCCCTGTTTTCAGCGGAGCCGGTTATCACCGGTATATTTTGACCCGGGGCGATGTTGTACCGGGGTTTCACGTCAAAGTGACCGGCACGCAACCTGAATACCGCTTTTAGCGTTTCAAAATCCACGGTCATAATAAAGCGCCCGCACATACGAAGACACTTCCCGGCCGGCCTCAAATTAAAGCGGCTGTACGCGTTCGGCAACCGCCGTACCCATTTCGGAGGTAGAAACCTGCTTGCACCCTTCCTGCATGATATCCCGGGTGCGCAAGCCGTCGGCCAGGGCGTCGCCGACCGCCCGTTCCACAGCGTCGGCTTCGGCCTCCAGCCCCAGCGAGTAGCGCAGCAACATTGCCGCGGTAAGTATTGTGGCCAGCGGGTTGGCCACGCCCATTCCCGCGTACTTCGGTGCCGAGCCATGGCTGGGCTCGTAAAGGCCTGTTTTGCCGCCCAGGCTGGCCGAAGGGAGCATGCCCAGGGAACCGGTAAGCATGGATGCCTGGTCGCTCAGGATGTCCCCGAAGGTGTTTTCTGTTACCAGCACGTCGAACTGGCGCGGGTTTTTCACCAGCTGCATGGCGCAGTTGTCCACATACATGTGCTCCAGTTCTACTTCGGGATAGTCGGCGGCCACCCGGGTCACAACTTCCCGCCAGTGCCTGGATGTTTCCAGCACGTTGGCCTTGTCCACCGACGTAAGCTTTTTACGCCTCTTCATGGCCATTTCAAAGGCCAGCCGGGTGATACGCTCTATTTCCGGGGTGGTGTATTCAAGGGTATCGTAGACCCGCTGCGCGCCACCCTCCATGGGAATTCTTTTCCTTTCGCCGAAATAAAGACCGCCGGTCAGCTCCCTTACCACCAGTAGGTCCAGCCCGTCCACCACTTCGGGCTTTAGGGTGGATGCGTCAACCAGGGCCGAAAAAACCTTGGCCGGCCTCAGGTTGGCGTACAGGCCCAGTTCCTTGCGCAGTGGTAATAAAGCCCCGATTTCCGGGCGCAGGTGTACGGGTAGGTCGTCCCACTTGGGACCGCCCACCGCGCCAAGCAATATGGCGTCGCTGGCATGACAGAGATCCATTGTTTCCCGGGGTAGCGGGTGCCCTGCAGCATCGTAAGCGGCACCGCCCACCAGTCCTTCCTCAAACACAAAGTCGTGGCCGAACTTGCGACCTACTTCCTTCAAAACTTTGACCGCTTCACCGGTTATTTCCGGGCCGATTCCATCCCCGGCCAGTACCGCAATTTTGTAATTTCCCATTTTATTCACCTTTCTTTTTTATAATTTGTACTTTAATAATTGCTTTATTTGTGGGTACATAAGCATAACCCGAAGGTCGAAAAACCCTTCCCGTTATTATACCACCAACACCCGGCCAGTTCCTTTTTTATAATGTAAAATTAGCACTTTTCAGGTATAATAACATAACATCACTTTGCAAGGAGGTTGTGCCGGTGAAAACACTAGTCATTTTCGCCCACCCCAACCCAAACAGTTTCAACGCTGCGATACTGGAGGTAGTAAAGGATGAACTAAACAAAAAGGGTGCGGAAGTAAAAGTAAAAGACCTGTACGCCATGAACTGGAACCCGGTATTAAGCGCCAGCGACTTCCAGCAGATGCTGGGCGGCAAAATGCCGGAGGACATCGCCCGGGAACAGGCTGATGTGGCCTGGGCGGACATGCTGGTGCTGGTTTGCCCCATTTGGTGGTACTCGATGCCGGCCATGTTAAAGGGGTATATAGACCGGGTTATGAGCCAGGGTTTCGCCTACCAGTACACGGAAACCGGCCCGGTGGGCTTGCTGGAAGGCAAGCGGGCGGCGGTGATAACTACTTCCGGCGCCGACGAAAACACCGCCCGTCAAACCGGTATGATGGAGTCAATCAATACCTCCATCGTAAATGGTATCTTCAGGTTCTGCGGGTTCCAGGACGCCAAGTACATGAACTGCTATGCCGTGCCCATGGTTTCGGACGAGGACCGCAGGCGCATGCTGGAGCAAGTCCGGGAATTTGTAAAAGGCCTTTAAGTTCCATTTCAACTGGGGTTCCTGGTGCCGGGTGTTGCGATTTGGAGTTGTTGCGATTTTAGCTTAGGTACCAGAGGTAGAAATATCATTTTTACCCACAGGCATAAGGGGCAGGCAATAACTGCCCCTTATGCTTTTCTCTGTAGTCCCGGACAACACAAAAGAACAACCATGACGACCAGCCGGCACGGGAGAATGGATGAAAGTTTCCATTTATTCCTGCACTTTCACACTAACCGTCCCCCTGTGTTCCTTCAACTCTTCAAGCGAAACCGGCCGCAGCTTTGCCGTTCGGGGTCGCCCTTCTCCAGGCAGCGCTCCAGTCCTTCCAGGCCCACCCGCTTGATGATTTCCATTACCGGCACCACAGCCGGTATCCTTTTCTCCAGATTACCGTACGCCTTGACGCCCGCCACACAGCCGTAACGGGTTTCCCGGCGCCCGCGGATGGCCACAAAAAACCGGCATTGCCCGCAGCGATGAACGGCCTTTTCCCGCATCTCCGGCAGCATCATGCGGTGTTTTTCCCATAGCACGTTTCCTTTATCCACGGTTTATGCTCCCCTCCAACAGGGACACACCCCGCATTATGGCACGCTCCCCGAAGCGGTCCCTTATGGCGTCGCAGGCCCGGGCCAGGCTGGACAGGCGCACCCGTTCCCCGAAAATGTCGCACTGGAAGTGTTTTCGCTTTACCAGGTTACTCAATGTTACCCCCACCAGGCGGATTGCCCGGGTCTCGTTCCAGCACCGGTACATTATCTGGCAGGCAGCTTGGTAAATCTCGTCGGGCAGATCGGTGTAATCGGCCATACTGCGGGAACTGGAAAAAAACCGCAATTGGGTATCCCGCAAAGTCAGGCTGACGGTGCGTCCCACGTATCCTCCCCGGCGCGCCCGGCGTGCCACCATCTCACACAGTTCCAGGATTACCACCTTGATTTTATCGAAGCCCCGAATGTCCCGGGGCAAAGTCCTCTGCTGGCCGATGCTCTTGGAAACGTCCAGGGTGGTGGGCACCACCGGGCTGTTGTCAATACCGTTGGCGCACAGCCATAACATTTCTCCGTTTTTGCCCCACCGCCTTTTTAACACGTCCCGGGGGAACATGGCCAGATCCCCGATGGTGCGCACGTTGTAATAGCGCAAGTGCTTTTCGTAACGGGGTCCAATGCCGAACAATTCCCGCACCGGGCGGGGCCAGAACACCCGTTTAAAATCATCAACTGTTTCCAGCACGGTAAGCCCGTCGGGTTTTTGCACCCCCGCCGCCATCTTGGCAACCAGCTTATTGGGCCCTATACCCACACTGCACGGCACCCCGGCCTCGGAGCGGATACGTGCTTTAAGCATCGCCGCAATATGTTCCGGCGGCCCCCAAAGATGAATCACGCCGGTGAGGTCAGCAAAAGCCTCGTCTATGGAAAAGGGTTCAACCAGGTCTGTAAAATCACGCATTATCTTGAGGATGCGGGTGGATATATCCACGTAAAGCCGGTAGTCCGGCCTGAGAAAATACCCTTGCGGGCACAACGCCCTGGCTTCCCACAGCGCCATGCCGGTTTTGACACCCGCAGTTTTGGCCGGGTAAGAGGCCGCCAGTACTATACCCGTCCTCTTCCGGGGGTCTCCGGCCACGATCACCTGTTTACCCCGTAGCTCCGGCTGCACAGCCTGGTGACAGCTGGCAAAAAAACTGTTCATATCGGCAAGCAAAATAACCCTTTTCATAACCACCACCCGAACATGTGTTTGGTTTTTATTATAGGTTTTATTCCCCCGTCGATCAACAGGGTACAAGCGGCAAAAACCCCCAAAAAATAAGTTCACTTTAAACAAGTACGTCAATTATTATCACTTTAGTTAGAAAAAGTTACCTGTTTTCAGCCAATAATCACCATGAAATTTATTTGTGAAATAATTTACAATACCTATTGACATCTGGTTCAATAAAAAATATCCTTAATGTAAGGGAAACGGGTCCCTGGATTATTCAAATTTCCACGCTAATCAAGGGTAGCCCGTCATAAATTGATTACCAAATTAAGGAGGTGAGTTTTATGAGGGGGTTTTTGTCATTACATTAGTGAAATCTTTCACTATCTCCGCGGGCTATATTATTACTTTCACTCCAAATAAGTACTAAATTATTTGTCACCTGGCGTGTTCTTACCAAAAGGAGTTATGTTAAGGGGAAGGGGAATGTAACAGTTTTAACTCTTACCACAAAAAAACAAAAACATAACCGGCTGTTTCTTAAAGATTTAAATGAAAAACTATAAATAAAGACAAGTCAATTAACCAGAGATGAAAATTTCAACAACCCGTTTATAAGGGGGTTAAGCCAATGAGAGCACTGTACGAAAGCCTGATGTACGCGGCCAGGGCTCACGCGCGGTGGGAAATCGCGACATCCCAGGTCATCATCAGGGATCGTAAAAAACTGCTGATACTGCTTATATTATTGTTACCGGTTTTGATCCCGGCAATCGCCCATGCCGGTTCAGCGCTACCCGGGTTTATTGGCGGCAAGTCTTCTTTTGGACCTTCGTTTTTCTCGCCCACTACCTTTTACGGTTCCATATTGATCGGGGTTTGTGCCGGTCTGATTACCGGGTGTATCGGCGCCGGCGGCGGCTTCATCATTACCCCGGCATTGATGAGCCTGGGTGTCAAAGGAATCATGGCCGTAGGAACCGACATGTTCCATATTTTTGCCAAGGCCATCATGGGTACCGCGGTACACAAAAAACTTGGCAACGTGCATGTGGGCCTGGCCATCGCTTTCCTGGCCGGCTCCTTCATAGGAGTTACCGGGGGCGGCGCGCTCAACCGGGCCATATTCAACCATAACCCGGTGGTCAGCGATTTCGTAATCAGCATGCTTTACGTGTTCATGCTGGGATTCCTGGGCTTTTACGCCCTGGCCGACTACTTCAAAAGCAAGAAAAAGTCCGGCATCGAGATAGGCGATGCTCACGGTGGTACCGGCGGGCTGACCGCTGTAGCCAAAAAAATGCAGTCGTACAAAATTCCGCCCATGATAACCTTCGACCAGGACATCACCCCCGGCGGAAGGAAAATTTCGGGCGTATTCGTGGCTGTATGTGGCGGTATAGTGGGATTTGTGGCCTCCATCATGGGTGTGGGGGGCGGTTTCCTGACCTTTCCAATGTTTGTGTACGGTCTGGGTGTGTCTTCCTTTACCACCGTTGGTACCGATATACTGCAGATTATCTTTACCGCTGGCTATGGCTCAATAGTTCAGTATGCTATTTACGGGTACGTCTTCTACACCCTGGCCATGGGCATGCTGGTGGGGTCTCTGCTGGGCATTCAGATTGGCGCCATCACCACCAAGGTGGTACCCGGTATTCAAATCAGGGGCTTTTACGCTGTGGCCATACTGGCCGGCTTTGTAAACAGGTTGTTCGTGCTGCCTGACAAATTGCGCATCATGGGTTACGCAAACTTTAACCAGGCAACAACCAAGTTCCTTGAAACAACGGGAACAGTTATCTTTTTCGGCCTTGTCACCATATTTGCGCTGTGGATTATCACCACTTTTGTGCGCAACGTACCCAGCCTGAGGGCCGAAGCGGCGGCAGTTAGTTCCGCTGGAAAGGGAGTGGGTAATTAATGATTACCAATAAAAAAACTTTCACCCTTGGCATGTTGTTGCTGGTTTCCTTTTGCCTGGTTTTTGTGGCCATAATGTCGCCAATCTTCAGCGAAGGTAGAAACGGCCTGCAATACGCGGACGATATGTTTAATTCCCTGTCCAAAGGTTCCGCTTACTTCATTGATGAAGAAATCGCTAAAGCCGAAGGCTTCGTAGGCACCGTTGTGGACGTCACCCTAATCGCCGCCGACGAAACCCAGGCCGGGTTCTGGACTACCTTGTACGCCACTGCCGGCGCGGAAGCCAGCGCCACCGGTACAGAGGTATCCATCAAAGGGGATCTGGGTACTATACTCAAAGCCATACTAGCCGATTGTAACGCCATGTATTACAACAACGGCGCCCAGCTTACCAGTAGATACGGCATTGAAGCCAAGGAAGCCACATATGCATGGTACAGCTCACTCCAGGCAATGGACGAGGTGCTTAAGAACCAGCAACTTTTTACGGAATCCGCAGCGGTGAACAGCGTCATGAAAAAAGCCATTGAACCGGCATATAACTACTATGGAATAGAAATCAAAAAAGTAGCCGACTATAAAGGGATAGTGTTCTTCCTGATGGCTTTCTACCTGATTTACACCATTTGGTACGGGTTTGCCATCTACTGGATTTGTGACGGGGTTGGTATTACCATGTCCAAAGCAGCCAAAAAAGTGGAGGCTTAAGTTTGAAGTTGAAATTAGAAAATCAAGCAATATAAACGCCGCGGCCAATTACTCGCCGCGGCGTTTATGTGTTATAACACTATTTTGTTATATAATTTGCTGGTCTTTAGACAGGCCAAGGGCTGTTAAAATTTCTTCTTGTACCGGCGACAAGCTGGTTACAGATTTAATTTCCCGGTCATCCAGCTGGTTAACGGCTACTTTAACATCTTCAAGTAGGCTAATGGCTTGCCGGATATCCAGGTCAAGACCTGCTTGATCAATCATTCTCTCCATGATTTTTTCCAGCATGGCCCCCAAAACACATATAAACAAGTTGGCGGAAATCTTTAGCTCGGCGTAGAGAAGGTTTTGCCAGGGTTCAAAGTTTTTTATTTCCCTGAAAGAATCACTCAAAATTGCCAGGTTGGTGTAAGTTTTAACAATTTCGCCGGCACTGAGGGATTGGTTATTTGTTTCCAGCAGCAATGACCCGGCCAATCCGCTTTCACGTTCTATCAGGTCTTCCCGCCGGCGGTAAGCCAGTTCCAGGGAGGATTCGTTGTAATGCCAGTCGAAATACTTGCGGAAATGATCGTCCTTAAACAGAGGTATGTTTCTTGTTTTGTTAAAAAGGTTGCCGGCTATATTCTTTTGAATTTCTTTTAACTCGTTTTCTATCACATCAAGGCGTTCCCTCAACAACACGCGGGTTTGCTCGGCAACCCCGGGGCTATAACATAACAAATACCACCTGGCATCTCCGCTTTTTATTTCCTTGAACCACAAATCCTCTTCTACTTCCTGGAAACCTTTTGGATAAGCATTTAGTTCTACGGCAATCAAGTCTTTCTCCCATTCGGTCATGTCCTTTCGCCCTATGATATAATCGTACCCCTGGGCTACAAGAATTTCCAAACCGGGGTTATTAATCACACTGCGGTCACCCACGAAAATGCATTTGTCCGCGCCAAAAGAATTCTTAGCGTGGTCCAGGATGCTTTTATATTCCCAATCCTCGGCAATTTCCCGCAGCATATCATACCCCAGCGGCACACCGTCCCGGCTGACTAGCAAGCCGAAGTTAACCTGTTGCAGCTCCTTTGGTTCTCCAAGAACATACTTGCCGTAAGGAGTTAAATTGAACTCTTCGCGGGGAGCGGGTTCTATAGTCCCTGTTGCCAGCTTGCAAAAAACCAAATCGGAGTCAACATGAATGATCTTGCGTAAATTCGTGTAAATATTCTTTTCCAGCTCTTCTTTAAATTCGGCAACAATATCCAGTGCGCGGTAAAAATGATGTGGTGACAACTCTTTTCCTTCCAGTTCCGGCAAGTAAAGACAGCGATACCAATCACTAATGGCTTGCTTGTGTTGAGGTTTTATTATTTGGTTGATGGCCATGAGTTCTACCAATAGCGCGATGTTTATACCATCATCGCTGGACGAATCAACAACTTTGTTGATAATTTGTTCTGCACCTAGCAATTGCCAAGCTTTATGTATTGCTAGAACTTCACCATAACGAAGTATTTTTTTGGTTTCCAATCTCTTGGTATAATCAGGCAACCCACAAATTCTGGACAAACCCTTAATTAAACCGTTTACTTTATCCGGTGTAAGCTTATCGAGACTTCCAAAATTGGCTATAACACGCTGCTTTACCTTTTTACCGTCTCTGTAATTTTCAATCAGTTTAAGGTAGGTATATTCCTTGCCGTTGCTTTTGCTGGTTACCTTTCGGAAGAACATAAATATCACCACCCCTGACAAAAGTTTTCCGCAGTCGGTTTGATTAAATTTTTCTCTCTACTCTTTTTCTCTCTCATCTTCTTTTTGTCAAACACTTTTTAAGTCTTTTATCTGTGCATGTACTATAATTCACTAACTGAATGACAAATTGGGTAGTTAGTTAAACTATATCATATATTGGCCGATTGTGCAATTTCCTCGGTGCCTTGTTACGTTTTTTTACTTATGTAAAATATTTACCAAACCCCCACTGCAAACCACCAAAGCCCCGCAAGCCCCATTATTGAAAGAACCAGTGAGATTATGAAAAGAACACTACCGGCCTTTAAAAAGTCGGAAGCCTTTAAAAAACCCGGCCCGTAAACGATGGCGTTGGCAGGAGTGGCAATGATCAGCATAAAGGAAAAAGCGGCACCAAGGGAAGTAGCCACTCCTATGGCCAGCGGCGAAGTGCCGGCCAGTTCCGCTACCTTGATAAAAACAGGCCCCAGCAAGGCAACGGCGGGACCATCGGCCATGGTATTGGTGACAAGGGCGGTAATAGTGGTGGTTACAGCTAACAAAGGCAGTCCTTTGGTTATACCGAAGGCCGTTGCGGCATACAAAAGTTTTTGCGCCAGCCACGCGGCAGCTCCGGTAGATACCAGCATTTTTCCCATGGATACGGCGCCGGCGTAAAGGACTACAACACCCCACTGCGTCTTTTGCTGCAGGTAATTCCAGTCCACCAGCCGCAAAAGCGCCGCCAGTATAATGCCAATCATGGCAATGTTCCCTACTCCAAGCTGCCGGCTGAATAATACCCATCCCAAAACCACACCTAAAAATATCGCCAGGGCCATTTTGCCCTGACGGGTCATCGGCCCATCGGCGTTTAGCTCCTGCTGGATTCTTTCCAGGACATCCTTCAAATCGTCAACCTCGGGTTTAAAAAGTCTCAATAACCAGTACGTAACAATAGGTATCAAAACCAGAGTCAAAGGAAAGGCCATAATCGCCCACTGACCGTAACTAACGTGAATGCCTATACCACTTAAAAAACTCAGCATCAGCGCATTACGGGCACCGCCGGACGGGGTGGCAACACCGCCGATAATAACACCGTAAGCGATGGCCAGCATCATAAGTTTACCAAGCTTGGGCACCTTTTTTATCCCACCGCTCAGAGAAACAATACCCACTCCAATGGGAAACATGATTGTAACTGCGGCGTGTTCGGTGATAAAAGCCGCGCTAATGGCGCAAAAGGTCACTATTCCCAAAACAACCCTGTCAATCCGGGTTCCTGATATTTTAAGAATCTGAAGGGCGACTTTGTTGTGAATATTATATTTGACCAGCATTGCGCCAAGCATAAGCACTCCCATGATAAAAACAACGGCATCGTCCATAAAGGTGCGCGAAACTTCCTGAAAACTGCTTAAGCCTGCCACAACCTGGTATACGCCGATAATCATGGCGGTAACCGGTAGCGGAACCGCTTCGGTTAAAAAGCATATCACTATGAATATCCAAAGACCAATGGCATACTTACCCTCATTGGATAACCCGTGCGGAGTCGGCATCAGCAATATGGCCAAAAATAAGACTATGCCAAGCAACAACCACTTTCTATCTTTTAAAAGACCGGCTAGTTTTCCACGAAACCCTCCACCTCCCGGTGGCTCGCCGGGCACCTGCATTTGAAATTCTTCATGTTTGGCCTTTTTTTTATAACTTCGTATATCAAAAACTTTATTCTTGCTCACGCGCTCACCCGCTTGGAAATATGTGAAATAATTGACTCACTTAATTGTTTTTATATTGTACCTTAATTCCTATTAAAAAAAAATCTCTACCCACAAAATACTCTTGAGTGCGGGTATACCTGTTCCGGTGGAGCGACTTGCAGGAGCGCCGGTAACGGCACCCGGCGCAGCGAGGTTAAAAAACCGGACGAGCGAACGTGATGTTCGCGAAAGCCTTCCCCGAACCGCAGATGGCGAGTTTATGGCGGTCCGGTTTCGGAAAGCGATCAGGGGACATACCTCCTCTTTAGGGTCTAATCTTTGGGGCCAAAGGTATGTCCCCAGCGTATAAGCCGCTGGTGCCGCCGGCGCAGGAGTTTTTAAAGGCAGTGGTGGTTTTTGCCCGTCAATATGTTCTTATCCTCACCAATGGTGCTGCTACTGTAGTGCGTAACCTGTTTAGAAAAAGCGAGACGGAACAGGTATACCCACGTGTACTTTTATCCTTGTACCAACGCCCGGCATCACTTGCGAGAATATAATTCCCTTTGTAACAATAAAAAAGAGACTGCAAATAGCAGCCCCTGCATGTTTAACAAATTATATTTTTATTTTGCTTCAGGAAACAAACCTGTAGCCCGCTGAAAAATGCATCATGTACATTGGGCCGTCCATTTCCCAATATCCCTGCGGCGGCGCGGATGTGCGGGTGACCGAATGCACAGAAAACCTGCATCTACTTATCACCGCAGATGAGCAATTTTTCACCGGAATTTTCTCACCGGGCCTTATCATCAGGTAGTTACCCCGGTAACCGGTACGTTCAAATATGCAAACATAAAAATCACCAGCTTCTATAAAGGTAACCGGACTCATATTTTGAAAACTTCTGATGGCGGTATTTTGCACCAGTTTATATGAAAATTCACCGTGCCATATACGGGCGTGATTTACAGTTCCCGGTGTTTTAAAAAAACTCTCAATTAATTTTGCAAGCCTGTTAATCCCCGGTACCGGCGCCCAGTATAACCCTTTTTCGCCTGTTTCAGAGATGGCGGACATCATACATACCTCCTCGGTTAAAATAATAACCTTCTTATGACAAATCGGCACGTGAAAAACGTTCAAAGGGCAAAAAATACACCTGAAATACCATAGTTTTTGGGGAGTTTTTCACAAAAAACAATCTGCACAAAAATTTTTTCAGCAGAGCATGTGAATTATTGCACTATCCCCTAACATCAAGTATAATGAACATATAGATAGAAAGGCAGGCGCAAAAATTAGGCTAAAAGCAACTGTCAAATTATAAAAGAGGAGGTGAAACATGCAAGTATAACCAAACTGTCGTCACCACAAGGTTGTCACTACGAGGTTATAAGTTTCGAAACAATGCACAAATATTCAGAAAACAAAACAAGAGGGTACGCCCATAAGCTGGCCGCCACCAGTTTGGCACGCTCCCTCTTACCACAAAAAAACAAAAACATAACCGACTGCTCCCACTTGTCAGGGGAACAATTTAATTCAAATTAAACCACAACCTATAGTCGTGCCAAAGAACCTTTAGCATTGGGCACTACTTTACTTTAACTTATTCTATCATAAAACATACCCCCTGGCAACAAATAAATAAAAAATTGTCACCACTTAACTGTTAATGTGTGGTGACAAGAAGGGGGTTATCCCAATATGGAGAATTTCAAGGAAAAAAAAGTCGGAGATATTATGATTCCGATATATGAATACCCGTTAATTTCTTCGGAGGCTACACTGAAAACTGTCCTGCGCATTATGAACGAATTATGGCAGGCAAAGACAAACAAACCCAAAACCGGCCGTCGCCATGTTGTGGTTCTCGAAGATAATACACCTGTAGGCATTTTTGGCATCAACGAAATGCTTAAAGCCATTGAACCTCAATTCATGGAGGTGACCTCCATGGGTATGCGATTTGCCGTATCATCGGTACCGGTTTTCTGGGACGGCCTTTTTACCGAACGTTGCAGAGAACTGGCAAATATCAAGATTAAAGAATTTGCAACTCCGTTTGAACACCATGTAAACGCGAACGATTCCCTGCTCAGGGCTTCCTGTTATATGATCAGGTATAATGTAGACTCCCTGCCGGTTAAAAATAATGACCGGCTGGTGGGAATAGTGCTGAACGAGGATATTTTCAAGGAAATATCCAACCTGGTTGTAAGCATCGACTCCCATTCAGATGCCGGTGACCTTGCAAGGGCTAACTAAAATTAATATGTATTGAAGGACGATGAACCCGCCCCCGCTCCTTGAATTACCAGCCCGCCATTTTTACCGGTCGTTGTGCCGGAACAGGCGGGCTTTTTGACAGGCAGCGCGTTTTAGTAGCTGATAGCCGCCTCCAGCTTGCGGGCGATTTTTCCCAAGCCGGGGGCGGCATTTAACAGCATCCGGGTGTACTCTTCCCGCGGGCGAGCGGTGATTTCCCCTGCCGGGCCTTCCTCCACCACCCGGCCGGCCAGCATCACGGCGATGCGGTCCGATACCTTGCGGGCCAGGGCTATATCATGGGTTATGAAAAGCATGGCCAGCCCCCGTTTTTCCTGCAAGTTGAGCAACAGCTTCAGCACCTTGGCTTGCACGCTGGGATCCAGCGCCGAAGTAGGCTCGTCCGCAATCAACACCGCGGGGTCCAGCGCCAGCGCCCGGGCAATGGTCACCCGCTGGATTTCACCGCCGCTCAGGTGGTGCGGGTAAGTGTTCAGGAATTCATCGCCCGAAGGTAGTTCCACCTCTTCCAGGCATTGTTTGACTTTTTCCAACCTCTCTTCCAAAGTTCCTATTCCCTGCACGTCCAGTGGCTCCCGTACCGCGTCCAGCACCGTGGCCCGGTGGTTTATGGCGTCTGCGGGGTTTTGAAAAACCATCTGCACCCGGCGGTAAAAATGTTTATCCCGCTTTTTCACCGGCACACCGTCCAGCTTTATCGTGCCCGCAGTGGGCAATTCCAGCCCCATGACGGACCGGGCCAGGGTGCTTTTGCCCGAACCGCTGGCGCCGACCAGGGCCACAGTTTCACCCTCGTACAGGGTTAAATCCACGCCGTCCACCGCCCGCACGGTGCCGAAGTATTTCTTCAATCCCTGCACCTCAAGCACCGGTACGATACCGCCCCGGTGACAGGCCAGCAGGCGGTCACGGCGTTTAACCAGCCCGGGTACCTCCGCTGAGCACAGGGGTAGGGCCTGGGTGCAACGGTTGTGGAAACGGCATCCCGGTATGCCCCTTATGGTTCGCCCCTTGATCCCCAGCAGGTCCTTGGTGGTGGTCATGTCGGGGTAGCAGCGCAGAAGGCCCCGGGTATACGGGTGCCGGGGAGCGCCCAGCACCGCCGGCGAAGGCCCCGCCTCCACCGCCACACCGTTATACAGCACCAGCACGCTGTCCGCCAGTGCCGATGCGGAAGAAATGTCATGCGTCACCAGCAGCATCGCCCGGTCGCGGCCCACCCCGCGAAGCAGGTCCAGTACCTGAGCCCGGTTTATGGCATCCAGGGATGCCGTTGGCTCGTCCAGAACCAGCAGGTCCGGGTCATTTACCAGGGCCATGGCAATCATGACCCGCTGTTTTTCGCCGCCGCTGAGCTGGTGGGGATACAACCCGTACCTGGCTGGTTCCAGACCTGTCTTTTCCAGAAGCCTGGCGGCGTGCCGCCGCGCCTCCTGTATGTTCATACGCCCGTGTTCCACCGCGGGTTCGGCCACCTGGTCGATAACCGGCAAAACGGGGTTCAGTGCCCCGGAAACGTTTTGAAATACATAAGAAATCTTGTTCCAACGGATGCTTTTCAGGTTTTTCTCATCAAGAGACAAAACATCCACGCCGTCCAGCATCACCCGCCCGTTAATTTTGCCCGGCACCAGCCGGGCCAGTGCCAGGGCCAGGGTGGTCTTGCCCGCCCCCGATTCACCCACCACGGCCAGCGTCTCGCCCCGGCGGATGTTCAGGTTCAACCCTTCCAGCACCGGTTCCCCGCCGTAGGATACGCTCAAATCCCGTACATCCAGCAATACTTGGCCGAAAGCCATCAAACCACCTCGTGTTCTTCCTCCCCCAGCCTGGGGTCGGCAACCTCTTCCACAGCAAAACCGATATAAGTAAAAGCCAGCACAGTCAACGAAAGGGCCGCACCGGCGGGCAGCAGCCACCACTTCCATACATCCAGGTAGCAAAACTCCATGGCATGCCGGATCATCAAGCCCCAGCTTACGGTGCCCGGCGCAGCTATGCCCAGAAAGGCCAGCCCCGCTTCGGTGACTACCGCCCGCCGGGCACCCTGGATCAACCCTACCATAATCACCGGGGCCAGGTCGGGCAGGATGTGCTTGCACAACACCTGCAGCTTGCCCGCTCCAAATGTGCGGGCGGCCTGCACGTGGGTCCTTTGTTTCAATGACAGTACCTGCGCCCTGATGACCCGGGCGCCCACCGGCCACCCCGTCAGCGCCAGCACCAGTATCAACAGCGGTATGCCGGGACGGAGATAAGCGGCCGCAAGTATAATCACCAGTACCGGCGGGATGGCCAGCAGAGCATCTGTGATGCGGGTGACAACAGCGTCCGCCCGCCCACCCGCCAGTGCCGCGAAAGAACCTACAAGAACGCTAATCAGAGAAGTCAACAGAGCCGCGCCGGTGGCCACAGCCAGTGATGTGCGGGCCCCGACCACCAGCCGGCTAAATATATCCTGCCCCACGTCGTTGGTGCCCAGCCAGTGCTGGCCCGACGGGGGCTGCAACACCGCCTTGGAATGCTCGCCGGGCGGGTAAGGTGCAAGCCACGGCCCCAGAATTGCCGCCAGGACAACTATCCCCAGTAATACGAATCCAATCCTGGCCATGTTATTCTTTTTGACCCGCGCGACATAATTAATGTGCATGGACAACCCTCGGATCCAGCCTGGTATACAGCAAATCCATAACGAAACTGACCGCCAGCACCGATACCGTCACCACCAGGAATACACCCTGCAAAACCGGATAATCCCTGGTCATCAGGGCAGTATGTAGTAAATGGCCCAGCCCCGGGTAGGCGAACACCATCTCCACGAAAAGAACGCCGGTGGCCATCCGGCCCACCCGCAACCCGGTACGCGTTACCACCGGCAGCAGGGCGTTGCGCCCTGCGTGCCTGTACCGGATCACTCCCGGAGAAAGTCCCTTGGCCCGGGCCGTTAGGATAAAGGGAGCCTTTAAAACTGTCACCATGGTGTTCCGGGTCAGCAAATACGCGCCGGCCAGGCCCGACAGAGTAAGGGCCGCTAGGGGCAGTGCCAGGTGGTGCAAAACGTCCAACCACAGGGCCGGGCCGCTGAGCCCGGCATACTGGGTCATGGCCCCGGAAAGCGGGAATATTCCCAGTGTAACTCCAAAAAATAGCAGCAAAAGTATGCCCAGGAAAAAGTCAGGCAAGCCGTTAAGCAGCATTATCCCTGTCATAATCATCACGTCCGGGCGGCGGCCCCGGCGCCAGCCCGATTCAATGCCCAGCAATACACCCAGTATGGTGGACAGCACAATAGCCGATCCCGCCAGCAACAGCGTCCAGGGCAGTGCCCCGGACACCACTTCCAGAACCGGGGCATTGAAATAATAGGAGTAACCCAGGTCCCCCCGGGCCAGCGCGCCCAGGTACACAGCAAACTGTTCCACCAGCGAGCGGTCCAGCCCGTATCGCTGTTCCAGCTCGGCGCGCAGCCCGGGAGTCATGTGAACCAGTGCCTCGTCCCCGTAAATTGCCATCATGGGGTCCCCGGGCAGCAGCCTGGGCAGCAAGAAGTTCAGTGAAAGGATGATCAACAGGGCTACCAGGTAATTAACCGGGACGCCCGTTTTAAAGCGCATGGTTTCACCTCTCGGGGTTCACAAAAGCCATCTTGTTCAGCGGTAGCGGTACCCCGGTACCAATACCGCCCGCGGTATAATAAAGCTCCACGCCACCATCGTGGCAGAAATACCACCGGGGGTAATACAGGCTTAAAGCGGGCACTTCCGCCGCGTATACCTCCTGAAGCCGGTCAACCATTTTCTTCCTGGCTTCCAAGTCCATTTCCTGCACCTGCTCCTCCAGCAGCTTGTTCAATTCCTGGTTTGCATTGTAGCGCGCGCTGTTAAAGTTTTCTCCGGTTATCATCTGGTTCATAAACACCGGGTCGCCGCCAATGCCGCCGTGCCCGCTTAAAGCCAGTTCAAATTCCCAGTTCTGCACCCTGTTGTCCAGGGTTTTAGCCTCCAGGCTCCGCAGTTCAACTTTTATACCCGCCCCGGCCAGCTGGACGGCAATAAGCTCGCCGTCCCGGGCAAACCGCTCGGAAACCAGAAGCTCCACTTCCAAAGGCCGGCCTTCCCGGTAAAAAACGCCATCCCGCAGTTCATAACCCAGTTCTCCCAGCAGTTCCCTGGCTTTTTCCGGGTTGTACCGGTACTGCTCCACCTTTGGGTTATGCCAGTGGGTATCCGGAGGAATCATGCCCGGGCTGGCGGTTACGGCATGGCCCCTGGCCACCACGTCCACCAGTTCCCCGCGGTCAATGGCATAAGCCAGGGCACGGCGAAACTCGGGGCTACTAAAGGGTTCTTTTTTGTGGTTGATCATAAGCTTGGCGTTCCAGAAACTTGGGCCGCTGATAACGGTAAACCCCGCTTTCTCCATGCCTTCCACCGTTTCCGGCTTGATCTCGGCAGCGTTCACCCCGCCCTTTTGCAACTCGGACATGGCCATTTCTTCGCTCACCTTGACAAAACGAATCCGGTCCACCAGCGGCCTGCCGCCGTAGTAATCGTCATACGCTTCATACAGGTAGGTGCCGTGCTCGCGGCTGTAATCAACCAGCTTGAAAGGGCCGGTGCCCACCAGCGCCCCGGCACCCGTGAAACTTTCCGGCTCCTGTACGTCCCGCCAGATATGCTCGGGCAGTACGGGCATGGTACCTGCCACGTTTTCCAAAAACGGCGCGTAGGGTTTATCCAGTTTAATCTTGACTGTGTAATCATCAACCTCCGCCGCGGATTCCACCGCTGTAAGGTCAATCATCGAGTAGGGGTGCTCTTTCATGTAATTCACCGTAAACACGACATCCCGGGCGGTGAATTTTTCCCCGTCATGCCAGGTGATATCCCGGCGCAGGTTAAATGTGTATGTATTGCTGGCTTCGTCATACCACCAGTTCTCGGCCAGGGCGGGCACAAAGCCACTGGCGTCTTTCCATACCAGGGTATCAAATATAAAGCTCATGCGAATGTAACCCGGCCCGCGGGAGTAGTGGCCGTAAGGGCTGGGAAAACCCCAGTCGCCGGTGGAATCGGCAATAGTATATACCCGCGGCGAGTCACCCGCGCCACCCGCGGTATCCCCGCCCCGTTCGCTGCAGCCGGCCAACAGCACAAGTGGTATGGCAAGCATAAAAAGTACAGGCAAAACAAAGCGCTTAATCACTATAACACGCTCCTTTCCAAGCAAGAGCGGGTTCTTGACCCCCGGGAACTCGAAAAAAACACGGAAGCAGCCGCACATCCTCTTTTTGCAGCATACCTCCGTGGTTTTAATCCGTCTATATTTTTCTGAAGTTATTTTCGGGTTATTTTAGCCCGGGTTGAACCTGGCTTCATAAACCGCATCTATTTCGGGAGAATACGGTTTTATGTCCAAAAGCGGGCTTCCGTCCAGGGCATCCAACCCCCGGACTTTCAGGAGGTTTCCATTCACCTCCACCAGCTCTGCCATGCATAACGCTATGGGATTGGGGCGGTTCGGCGACCGGGTGGCGAAAACCCCTCTTGCAATTTCACTGAAGGGTGTGGTGGTCTGCAACTTGTTCCTGTCCGCCTGGTTACACCAGTACAGCACAATTAAATGTGAAGCTTTTTCCACATACTCCAGCCCGGGCAAGTACTCATCATATAACTCCAGGATACAAATGTCGCTCGACAAGCGTCCCTGCCGGGGAGCGTCTTGCCTTTTCTTGTAAGGAGTGTGAATCACGCCTATGGGGGTTAAAACAAGGTCATTCCCACCGGTGTGTTCGTTCATGTAATCGCCCCGTTATTATTATAACTTGCCAAGAAATTTACCAGCCGCGGGTATAGTCCTCAAAGCAATCCAGGCACACCGGCTTGCCGTCTTTCAACCTGGCCCGGGGTTCCATTACGCGCTCCCCGCAACCCGAGCACACCACCGAAGGGAAAAGGCGGGCCTTAGAAGGAAACCGGAAATCAATTTCCCGGACTTCGCAAAACTTTTCTTCCGGCATGTGCAGTATTTCTTCAATCCGCCGGGTTTGGATTTCCTGGAACCTGGCCTTTTCTTCGTCAGTAGCCGTACCGCCGAAAACCTTCTGGCGTAATGCAGTCACGCCCGGATCGGCCTGGCTCATAACATCCCTTACCGATATGCGGAGCGCCCGGTTCCCGTTACGGCTACCGAAGGTATACACCTGTTTTCCGGTATCACGGTAAATCAGGTTGCCCTTGCCTAGGGTGCAGCCCGTCAGTAGCATGATGGCGTCTACCCCGCAAGCGTCGTTTTCAACCACCGCCACCAGTTCCTCGTCGGCGGAGCGCATTTCCCCCAAGCGCTTCAGGGCGATTTCCGCCACCCTGTAACCTACGGCGAGGCCGGGACAACTGTGCCCGTGAAACTCAATGGCCTTTTCCCAGGGTGATTTCTCCATGCACATTCTCATCACCTCGTTTCATGTTTCGTTAAAATACAAACTATTGACAACAAACAAGGCCACAAAGGGCCCCTCCCTGGAGCAGACCTTCATGGCCTGTGTTTTTCCTTTATTCGCGTTTACCAATAAAATGTGCATATTACACTTAACATTCCGCCGGCTTCCTGCCGGCCATTTCAATTTCCATGCTAACCGTTTTTTTATTTTCTGTCAATATGGTAACATAGGAAATAATCCTTCGCGTACTTAAAACGCTTCCGGCGATGTACTTCATGTTCATACCCGGGAGGCGCGAAAAACAATTGCAAAGGAGGTGTTATTATGCCGGTAATCTACATCGACGGCCCAAAGTTGTCCAAAGAACAGAAAACCGAGCTGGTTAAAGGCTTCACCCGCGTTGCCAGCGATGTTATTAAACTTCCGGAAAGTGCTTTTATCGTTTTAATCAATGAAAGGGACCGGGACAATGTGGGCGTGGGCGGCGAGCTTCTTTCCGACAAGAATGCCTGAGGGGCGGGCCGCCCCGCCCCCAGCGTTTTTTTAAATGCCGGTGAAGTACGAGTTTGTAACAGGCGTTTTTAACGACACCGGTAACCCCAAAAAACAGCTTAAACCTCCAAGGGTTAAAACCAGTAGTATGGGTACTTGCGGCGGCTTGACAGGTTGTTCACCAGCACTGCTATCAGCACCAGGCACAATGCTCCAAAACCCACGGGCGAAAGAATAAACCCGAAACCCTGCTCATAGTACACAGCCATAAACGCGGTGGCTCCGCCGGGCGGGTGCAAAGTGTAAGTTACCATCATGACCAGGATGGCCAGCGTTACGCCAAGGGTAATGGACCACCATTGATTGCCGAACAGTTGATAAACAGTCACTCCTACCAGCGCTGAAACCACATGCCCCCCGATAACGTTCCTGGGCTGGGCCATTGGTACATTGCACGCCGCGTACAGCAAAACAGCCGACGCTCCGAAAGACGGAAGTAACAGCGGCAGGTTGTAATAAATGGACAGGAGAACCACCAGTCCCACGCCGGCAAAGCTGCCGGTGGCGGTCAAAAGCAACTCTTGCAGCGATATGGCGGGCATGTCATGGCACCTGCCCGCTTTCATTTTACGCAGGTACGCCTTTAACGCAGTTTCCGCGGTACGGCGGGTTTCCTTCCTGGTACTGTCACAGGTTTCCCTGGTTGTTCCCACCCGGGCAACCGGAAACTTTCGTTTTATCTTTTCAACCTTTTTTCCATGGGCGGGGTGAGGCTCCTGCCTGGCATGTTGTTCAGCTGCTCCTTTCAAAACAGCTCACCCCCCTGAGTTAATTAACCAGCTATTTACTTGACCAGCGTTACCGGATTTTTAGCATAGTGAAGCACCTGGTGGCTTACGCTGCCCATAACCAGCCCCTTTATATTACTCAGTCCCCTGGAACCCATGACAATCTGGTTAAAGCCGCCCTCTTCAGCGAACCAGGCAATTTCCTGGCCGGGGTCGCCCTCAAGAACAACCTTGTTAACCTTTATGCCTTCATTTTCAAATATGGCCACCATGTCATCAACCACCTGCTTGCCCTGTTCCCTGACAATTTTCTCAATAGCGTCTATGTCCGCAAAAACGGAATAGTTGAATATTTCTTTTCTCACATTTATCACGTGCACCACAGTAACCTCGGCCTGCTTGTGTTCCCTGACCAGGTCCAACAAGAAATAGGCCGCTCGCCGGGAGTTATCCGAGCCGTCCGCCGCCAGCAAGTATTTTCTCATATTCCACGCCTCCTTGGACAGTTTTATGGTCTATCAAAAATGCTCTTGAGTTTAGGTATACCTGTTCCGTCTCGCTTTTTCTAAACAGGTGATGCACCACATAAAAAATACCACTGGTGAGGATAAGAACATATTTACTGGCAGCAACCACCACCGTGCTTAAAAACTCCCGCGCCGACGGTACCAACGGCTTATACGCTGGGAATATACCTCCGTTTAATATTTTAACACTTTTTATGTAGGAATTCATTTTTCATCAAGGCAAAATTCTTTCACCATCCCCCTCCGGCCCGGCAGCTCCCCGCCATACGCCGGGCGAACCCTGCTGCCGCCGCTGTTTGCAAAAGATTCACCCGCATATAATCCCTACAGCAGCACCTGGTGGAAAAGCAAATAAGGGAAGTCCTTGCAAAATGTCACTTCCCAAATAGCGTTGAAATCCCCAATGGTCATGTTTCAATATATAATAACAGGTAAATTGTAACAACAGGTATTGGATCAAAATAAAAATCGCCTGAAAATATAACGCATTAGGAATATATTGCCAGACCCCATGCAGCATCGTTATTGAAGGAGGAAACAATGGATAATAACCGGCTGTACGTTGTTTACGGCGACAACCCGCGGGAAATGTGCCGGCTACTTTTGCCGCAAACCGGTTTAGCCGAATCTATAGACCCTGGCAAGACTGTACTGATCAAGCCCAACCTGGTGGTGGCGAAACCATCTTCTTCGGGGGCCACTACGGACCCGGAACTTGTCGGCGCCGTTATAGAATACCTGCAAGACAATGGCATAAAAAACATTACCATCGCTGAAAGCGCTTGGGTCGGTGAAAGCACGGCAAAAGCTTTCCGGGTTTGCGGTTACGAGGATATATCCCGCCGGTACGGCGTTTCGCTGGTTGACCTGAAAAAGGACCGCACGGTTACCCTGCGTTCAGGCCACTACGAAATCGCCGTGGCTGAAACAGTTCTCAACGCGGGATACCTGGTTAACATGCCCGTACTGAAAGCCCATTGCCAGACCAAGCTGACCTGTGCCCTGAAAAACCTGAAGGGCTGCATTCCCGATGGGGAAAAAAGGCGTTTTCACACACTGGGACTGCACGAACCCATCGCCCGCCTCAACATGCTGTTAAAAACACATTTCATAATTGTTGACGGGATCGCCGGCGATTTAACTTTTGAAGAAGGCGGTAACCCGGTGGAAATGAACAGGATCATAGCCGGGTACGACCCCGTGCTGGTGGACGCTTACACGGCCCGGTTAATCGGCTATGAGCCGGAGGAAATACCTTACATCGGGCTGGCGGAAAAATTCGGAGTAGGCTCGGTGGGTGCCGGTCGTGCCGCAATAACCGAATTGAACAAGGCTGAAAAAATTGCTGCAAAATTTACAGTTCCCCCCAAAATCAAGCATCTTGCCCGCCTGGTGGAGGAAAAAAACGCCTGCTCAGCCTGTTACGGCAGCCTTTTACACGCCCTGGCCAGGCTGGATGAAAAAGGCAAACTACGGGACGCGCACCGTAAAATCCTCATCGGCCAGGGATACAGGGGCATTTCCACCGGCGGGATTGGAGTGGGCACTTGTACCGCAAAATGCGGCTGTAGCTTGCCGGGCTGCCCGCCTTCCGCCCGGGAAATGGTCAAGTTCCTGGAAAAACATTATTGCCGTTAACGCCTACCCCGCTTAGCGTTATACATAAAAGCAAGCAAAAAAAAACCCGTGTTCCGGGACAAGATATCAGATAAAACCTAAAACCCCGAAAATCACACCGGAAACGTTTAAATCGCTGCCAAAAAAAACAAAGTAGACAAATCTCACACAGCGACAAACAAGCCAGGTCACTGGCGGAAAAAGTTAGCAATACCGCGGCTCAAACACCCACCCCGGCCTTTCACGGAAACGGAGCCGTGCATGTATGAAAAATAAGTTAATATACTGTGACAGGAGAGGACAATATTGCCCTCTCCGTTTATTGATGTTAAAAAACAACATTACCTCGTACTTTTTACCAAACCATTTGTCCTCGCTATTGCATGAAAAATTGAATTATAGAAATTGACACTATTTCAAAATGGTTTTAAACTATTGTCAATTAATTAATGCTTTTTTAAGGGGGATAAAGGAGTGGGTACTATTTATGCAGACAAGCTAGATACTAATTTTTTTAATGAAGTGGTATCTAAGGCGTGTACAAACAAAAACCGGGAAGATTTTTACAACTGCCTGGCGTGCGGTATGTGCAGCGCGGGATGTCCTTACAACGACGTACACGATAATGCCGACCCGCGCAAATTTATTCGCATGATGGTGCTGGGCATGCGCGAAGAAGTACTTAATTCGGACTTCATATGGGCCTGTACCCAGTGCGGCCGGTGCACTATGGAATGCCCCATGAATGTTGAGGTAATGACCCTGGTACGCACCGTCAGGGGCAATTTCGGCCTGCGTGCGCCGGGATCTTTGCAGGACGTAGTTGACGCGCAAATTAAAACCGGCAACCAGATGGAAGTGACCACCGAAGATTACCTGGACACCCTGGAGTGGATGGAAGAAGAGCTACAGGAAGAAGTTGGGGATCCAAATGCTAAAATACCGGTGGACAAGGAGGGCGCGGAATTTCTTTTCCTGTGGGACCCCCGGGAGATAAAATATTACCCGCACGACGTTCTGAGTATCGCCAAAATCATGTGGTATGTGGGAGCGGACTGGACCTGTAGCAGCAAGTGGTGGGACGCCACCCATTACGCCCTGTTTAACGGCAACGACGAGGAAGCGCGTATTCTTACCCAGCGTTACGCCGACGAAGTAAAACGATTGAAGGTAAAGGAACTGGTGCTGACGGAGTGCGGGCACGCCACCCACGCCAACAAGTGGGGTCCCAAAGTATGGCTGGAAAAAGACAACGACTACCCGGTCAAAAGTATAGTGGAAAAATATGTTGAGTGGTTCGAGGAGGGCCGCTTAAAAGTCAACCCGGAAGTAAACTCCGAACCCATTACCCTGCACGACCCCTGCAACACGGTACGCAAGCAAGGACTGGGGGATGCTTTGCGCTATGTGATGAAAAGAATAGTCACTGATTTCAGGGAGATGCATCCCAACGGGGTATTCAACTACTGCTGCGGTGGTGGCGGCGGGCTGCTGGCTATGGGCAAGGATATATACCCGTACCGCATGGCCAAAGGTAAACTGAAAGCCGAGCAGATAAAAGAAACGGGCTGCAAGCTTATCGCCTGTCCCTGCCACAACTGTTTCGACCAGTTGACGGACATAATCAAATACTACGAGCTGGATGGCTGCAAAGTGGTACATTTACACCACCTGATCAGTAATGCTCTTGTTATGGAGGAAAAACCATAAACCATTTTCCCCATGATTCAGGGTGCGGCGCTATTATCATACCCGAAAAAGGACTCTCTTCGCGAGGGTCCTCTTTTTTTCCCTGGTGCCGGGTGTTGAAATTTGAGTTTGTTGCGATCTTGTTACATATTATTCCAATTCATGCGCTTCCCTTTCAGGCAGCGCATTGGTAAGCAAAGTAATTTAGCAATTTTTCACCGGAATAATTACGTCTCTTTCAGCACTGAAACGGCCAGTAAAACTACAGGGATACCACAAGTGACAACAGACAGCAGCAACCCGCTTCTGTGTTTACCAGTTTACATGTCCGTGTTAAAATTTGTTGAAAAAGTAACCGGAGCGTGATTCTCACTTGCTTAAAATACTGCATTTTGCGGATCTCCACCTGGGCGCAGCTTTCAGCCGGTTCGGGAGAAAAGGCGGCAAGCTGCGCGAGGGTTTGAAACACACGCTGGCAAATATCGTTAATACAGCGCGAAACGAAGGCGTTAACCTGGTAATAATAGCCGGCGACCTTACGGATTCCAACCTGGTGGCCCCGGCAACGGTTGATTTCATTACCAACCAGCTTAAAAAACTGGATGTACCGGTTGTGGTACTGCCCGGGACGCACGACTGCCTGGATAAAAGTTCGGTTTACAACAGGCGGGAGTGGGATGGCCTGGGCAACCTGCATATCTTCAAGGAAGAGAGCGGGCAAACTTTTCACTTCCCCTCCCTGTCGCTGGCCGTGCACGGCAAGGCCAACAGATCCAACAAAAGCACCACCGGCCCGCTGGAGGGGCTGGCACCCGACCCCGGGTACCGGTGGAACATCGCCGTGGCCCACGGCTCACTCCAAATTGAAGGCAAATCGGCGGAGGACGATTTTCCCATTACTTTTGACGAGCTGGCCAGTTGTGGCATGGATTACGTTGCACTGGGACACTGGCACGAGTATTTCGAGCACAGAACCGGCAACACAACAGCCTGCTACCCCGGCTCGGCAGGCACGCTGAGCTTTACCCGCCCGGACAGCGGGACGGTCAACCTGGTTGAGCTTGCCGGTGGCGGGGTGAACATCAAAAGGCTCCCTGTTTCGTTCCACAGGTGGCTAAACATGGAGTGCACGCCGGACAAGCTTGAAGAAGTGCTGAATGAAAGCCAGGGACCTCAAATTCTTGCTAGTTTACGGGTGACAGGAAGCATTGATTATTTCAGGCCGGGTTTACTGGATGAGCTGTACAGCAGGTACAAAGACAACTACTTTTACCTGAACATTGTTCACGACCGGGCCGGCGCCGGCGGCGACTTCGATATAGACTATGCAGCATACCCGGAAAACACCTTTGCGGGGCAGTTTCTCATGCTGGCCAGGGCCAAAATAGACGCCGCCGCGAGCCCGGAAGAAAAAACCTTGCTGGAAAAGGCGCTGCAAGAAGGTTACAGGATATTGACCACGGGAGAGGTGAACCGGGTTGTTGATTAAAAATATCCACGTGAAAAACTTTCGCAACCTCGCCTCGCTAAACCTTGACCTGGGCCCGGGAATTACACTGATCAAGGCAAATAACGAGGGCGGCAAGTCATCCTTGCGCAAAGCCCTTGGTTACGCCTTTTACGTGGACCCCAAGAGCAGCAGCAGTGCCATTAAAAGCGAAGCCCGCTGGGGACAGGAAAACATGTACGAGATAGCCGCGGAATTCACCGCCGGGGACCAGGAATACAGGCTGGTAAAGGACTTTGAGACCAAAACTTCCGTGCTGGAAAACCTGTCCGCGGGTAAAAAATTAACCGGGAAAAAAGCCGTCACCGAAGCCATAACCGGCATTTTGGGCCTGCCCACACCCAACCTGTTGAAAAGTACCGTTTACTTTTCGGCCGAGGAACTGGGTAACGTCAAAAATACGGCTGACCTGCGCCGGAGACTGGAAGAAAAGCTGACCGGCGTCGAAGGAGTCAGCGTTACCGACTTGGTTAACAAAATCGACAAATCCATTAGTGACTTGCAAAAAGGTTTGTTCAGGCCGGCCAAGGACCCAGGCCCGGTAAAAATATACCAGGACAAACTGCTGGAACTAAAATCCAAGCTACAAGCCATAAAAGGAGAAGTGGAAAACACCGCTCAAAGCCAGGCAAGGCTTACCGACCTGAACATTGAAATAGAAAGCATCAAAAAATTGCTTGAACTGAAGCTCAGGGAGAACGAAAAATATGCCGGTTACAAAAAACTGAAGGAACAACTGGACGGGGCCCGAAAAGAACTGGAAAATTTCACGCGCCGTCTTGAGCTACATGAAGAACTGACCGTAAAGAAGGAAGAATTATTGCAGGAAGCGCATTCCCTGCAGCGACAAATTGCAGATTACGAGCAAGCACTGGCGGCTGTCAACGAATTAATGAGCGCGTTTACTGAAAACCACCGGGCGGACCGGCTGGCCCGGGAACTAAAGGCTAAAAAAACCAAAATTGACGAGGCCACAAAAACACTGGACGATGCTGTTAAAGAGCGTGAGCAATGTGTAAATGTCGACCCCGCGGACCTGCAACAAAGCGAAAAACTGGCCACGCAAATCCAGGCCTTAAGCCTGGCCGGCCGGGAACAGGGATTTAAAATCGAGTTTAAGCCCCTGTCCGACATAGAGCCTGAAATACTGGTGGACGGCCAGACGCTCCGCTGGCAGCCGGGTGAGCCCATCGAAGCCAGGGCCGGGGCGGTAATCACCATACCCGGGGTAGCACAGTTCACGGTCAGCAACAAAAATGACAGGGCTGCCGGAAACCTTGCGCGGGAGAGGGAACTGTCCCGCCAGCTGGCGGCGCTTCACGCCAAATACAACGTTGCCGGGCACGGCGAGCTAAAAGCGCTCCGGGACAAGTGGCTGGCGGCGGACCTTAAAGTCAGGAACGGCGAAAAAATACTGAGCGCCCTTCTGGAGGGTAAAACTATTCAACATTATAATAGCGAGCTGGACAGGGCGGAAAAACAAGCCGCCGAGGCCCGGGGAAAAATAGACGCGGCGGCGCCCCGGGCCCGCCAGTGGATTTTAAAACTCGAGCCGGAGCTTTCGTTACCCGCAGACCTGCAACCCATGCTGCCCGGCAAGCAAGCGGAATACGGGCACAAGCTTGGAGAGCTTAAAAACAAGCACCTGTCGATTAACAACCAGTACCAGCAAGCCATCGGCAAACTGGAAACCCTCCCCTCGCGGAACGAGCTGGAAAAGGGCAAAAAAGACGCGGCACTCAAATTGTACGTTGCCGAAACGGCATTTGAAAAATTGAACCTGCCGGAAATTTCGGCGGAGCAAATGGTGAGACTGGAAAATGAAATTGAAAACCTGAAAAAACAATTGGAAATAAAAATTAATGAAAAGGCGCGGCTGGAAGCTTCCATCAGCGTGGCCAGGTACGGTATCGAGGACATCCTGGAATTGGAGGAATCCATCAGGCATTATGAAGATCTGCATAAAGAAGCCATTGAACGGGTGGAAGTGCTGAAAAAAGTACGCGACTTTTTTGAAGAGGCCCGGAAAAACACGCTGGCCAGGGTGGCCGGGTCCATTGGAAAACAGGCAGCGGAATATTTCAATGAACTTACCGGCGGCCGCTACCCTAACATGGATATCAGCCCGGACGGGCTGGAAATTACAGTTTACTCCCGTGAAAAAGGAGAGCGCCTGGATATAGACAGTGAAATGTCCACGGGCACCAGGGACCAGCTTTATTTTTCCGTCAGGCTGGCGATGATCCCGGCCGTGGCAGCCGGCAGGAAACCGCCAATTATAATGGACGACCCCCTGGTTTATTTCGACCCGGAAAGGAGAGAAAGGGCATTCAATATTCTGAAGAAGCTCGCCAGGGAACACCAGGTTATTATCTTTAGCTGTCACAATTATTACGACACCCTGGCCGACAGGTGCCTGGCACTCCCTTAATTCGACAAAAAACGCTAAAATTTAAAGGCTTCGTGCACTTATTTCTTAATGGAGGGGAGAAGTCGGAATCGAACCGGACTCCCGCCTGGATCACAGGCAGGCCAACGGGTTTGCAGCCCGCGGGGGGACCATCCCCTTTCTCCCCACACTATTCTAGCAAAACAAATTTTATTGTTCCAATAAAATTATTTTATATAACTCTACTTTCATAGAATAGTTTTTTATTGGTTTTCATAACACTGCGGAACACAAATAGCTATTTTCGGGATAAGCGTACATGCCATGGCAAAACAACCTCGCCTACTGGGGGCCAAAATAAATAGCCCGCTCCTTGGCGGAAAAAACAGAGAGTTCCCTTGCCAACCAGGGAACTCTTTTTTTGGGGTCAGTATGATAGGGCACAAACTTATCCAGCCACTTGCTGAAAGTATAAATAAACTTTTTCTTTAACCCGGTTTTGATAAAAATATTCTATTAGAATCATATAATGTATTTATTTTATAATTCTGTTGTACATTTAAACTTTAAGAGAGGGGCGATTTTTCAAATGAGTGACTACCAGGCAATGTGGCGAGAGCTGGGCTTGAACATGCAAGCCCACGACCAGCTGCTGCAGGCCCTTCCCCCCACTTACCATGATGTTTACCTGACCCAGCCCAACAGGCCCCGGGGAATGGAGTATTTTGATTTTGTGGTGAATGAAATTCACGGCCTGAGAATTCAAGAGCTGCAGGAATATAAGAAATCAGGCGGTAAAGTTATAGGTGCCTTTTGCGTTTTCGTACCGGAAGAAATTGTGCGGGCCGCCGGGGGAATTTTCATCGGCCTGTGTTCCGGCATAGAAATAGGGTCCGCCGAGGCCGAAAAAGTATTGCCCCGCAACATTTGCCCGCTAATTAAATCATTCATGGGCTTCAAACTGGCCAAAGTATGCCCCTACTTCGAATCGTGCGATATGGTGGTGGGTGAAACAACCTGCGACGGCAAAAAGAAAGCATTCGAAATTTTAAACGACTACGTGCCGGTGCACGTTATGGAAACCCCGCAAATGAAAAAGGAGCGGGACCGCGCGCTGTGGCTGGAGGAAGTAAAAGACTTCGCCCGCATGGTGGAAGAATTAACCGGCCAAAACATCACGCCGGAAAACCTGGCCAAAGCCATCAGCGAGGTCAACGGGAAGCGACGGGCCCTGCAGCGACTGTCCGAGCTGCGTAAAAACAACCCTGCCCCAATCAGCGGCAAAGACAGCTTGTTAATTGAACAAATTGCCATGTATGACAACGTACCCAGGTTTACCGCCAAGGTAAACGAGCTGTGTGACGAGCTTGAACAAAGGATTAATAACAACGCTGATTGCGCCTTTCCGCCCAATACCCCCAGGGTGATCGTGACGGGCACGCCCATGGCTATACCCAACTGGAAAGTACCTCATATTATTGAAACCAGCGGCGCCGTAATCGTGGCGGAAGAATTGTGCACGGGCCTGCGTTACTTTGAAAACGAAGTGACTGAAGGTGCCGGCGACATGGATACCATGATGAAAAACATAGCCGACAGGTACCTGGGAATCAACTGCGCCGTGTTCACCCCCAACACCGGCCGCCTGGAAAAGCTGGTGCAACTGGTGAAGGACTACAAGGCGGACGGGGTAATCCACTGCACTTTATCCTTCTGCGACCCCTACGCGGTGGAAGCCAACAGGGTGGAGAAGGTGCTGAAAGAAGAAAACATCCCCCTGCTGAAACTGGAAACCGGCTATGACCAGGAAGATACTGGACAATTGAAAACCAGGGTGGAAGCATTTATTGAAATGCTCCGCTAAGGAGTTCACCAAGATGTATGCGGGAATAGACATAGGTTCCAGAACCATCGGCTTTGTGGGAATAACCGGTGGACAAGTGGAAATCACGGAGCTACTGGACACTGGGTTCGAACCTTTGAAAAAAGCCAAAAAACTGGTGAGTAACAAGTACAAACGCATAGTAGCCACCGGCTATGGGCGACACGCCGCCAAATCAGATTTCGCCCACGGCGTCATTACGGAGATCAAGGCCCACGCCCTGGGTGCGAAGCATCTTTTTCCCGAAGCGCGAACTGTACTAGATATCGGTGGCCAGGATACCAAAGTCATCCTGCTGGGAGAAAACGGTTCTGTGGTTGACTTTCAAATGAACGATCGCTGTTCCGCCGGCACCGGCAAATTTTTGGAGGTTATGGCCAGCGCCCTGGGTTTTGCCGGCGTTAGCGAATTCGGTGCAGCGGCGTTGCGGGGAAACCACGGTATTAAAATCAGCAACATGTGCACCGTTTTTGCCGAATCCGAAGCAGTATCGCTTATGCACAAAGGGGCCAGGCGGGAGGATATCGCCCTGGCGCTGCACATGTCGGTGGTGGAAAGGACCGCCGGTATGTTAAAGCGGGTCAATTTCGAGGCTCCCCTGGTGTTTACCGGCGGTGTGGCCAACAACCGGTGCATCGTAACCCTTCTGGCCGAAAAACTGGGAGTGGAGGTTCTTATACCACCAAACCCGCAACTTGTGGGTGCCCTTGGCGCAGCCCTTGCAGCATCAAATTCCAACTGAGTTAAGCCTAACAAAAAGGTCAACATGATGGATATTTACAAACATGCCCCCGGCAAGTTGAATTGCCGGGGGTTGTTTATTTTTTGCATGGTAACTGGCAACCTGAATCATATTAAAGATGTTAGCTCAAAACTATTCCCGCCATTTAGGAGGTCCGGCATGACTACACAAGCAAATGTCGCTTCAATCCTGCTGGAACAGCTTTCAGCCTGGGGAGTGAAAAACATATACGGCCATATAGGTGACGACGTGTTTTACCTTTTTGACGCCATCGCCCGGCAAAACAAGATCAATTTTTACCTGGTGCGACACGAGGAAACCGCCGCTTTCATGGCTTCGGCCCATGCCAAGCTTACCGGCGAACCCGGCGTTTGTATTGCCGACGGTGGCCCGGGAACACTGCATTTGCTAAACGGGCTTGCGGACGCGTTTATGGACCGGGTTCCCGTTCTGGCCATTACCGGCCAGGTGGCGCGCAGGGACATAGGAACCGGCGAAAAACAATACTTGGACCAGCAATCACTTTTTCGGCCTATTGCTTCGTATACCACTTTGCTTTGCGACCCGGAGGCAACCACCGATGTAATGGGTAAAGCTTTCCGCTGCGCCCTGTCTTCCCGGGGAGTTGCCCACGTAAGCATACCCATGGATGTATTTCCGTTGCCATGCCACGCAAAAATTAAACCATTCCCTCCATACCTTGAAACCTGCCCGGCATCACCGGCCGAAGTTATCGACAATGCCATAAGGATGATGGAAAAAGCCAACCGCCCGGTTATACTGGTGGGCGAAGGAGGGCGCAAGGCGGGCGCAAAACTGGCACAGTTGTCCGCTGCCTGGGGAGCCGCCATTATAAACACCCTGCCGGGCGCAGGAGCAGTGGACAGTTCCGTACCCCTGTACGTGGGGGGCCTTGGGCACGCCGGAAGCCCTGCAGCCACCCGGGTCCTGGAACAGGCCGACCTGTGCCTGATCATAGGAGCCAACTGGTGGCCGGCAAAGCACGTCCCCAGGGATATACCCATCATCCAGGTTTCCAAAAATCCCGCCGACATAGGCGCAACGACGCCGGTACCATACGGCGTGGTGGGCGATACCGGGGCGGTAGTTGAATACATACTGGCCAACATGAGAACAAGCCCCAACCAGGAATGGGTTAAAAACGTAAGCCTGGCTATCTCCCAGTGGATATCGCAGCTGGAAGCGGAGGCGGGTGTGCAAGGCACCCCGGTTCATCCCGCCGCGGTTATCCGGGCAATTCAACAGGTTATCCCTGAAGACGCTATAATATGCCTGGACACGGGGGACCACACCGTGTGGTTCGGGCGCCTTTTCCGCCCGGCCAGGCAGCGTGTACTGGTTTCCGGCAAGTGGCGATCCATGGGATTCGGGCTCCCGGCCGCCCTGGCGTGTAAAATCGCCATGCCCGGGTCAAAGGTAATGGCGCTGGTGGGTGACGGCGGCCTGGCCATGAACATGGCAGATTTTCTCACCGCCGTTAAATACAACATTGACATAACGGTGGTTGTGATGAATAATGGTAGCCTTTCCATGGAGAAGAACAAAATGCTGGCCGGGGGACTGGTACCCGAAGGAACTTCCCTGCATAACCCGGACTTCGCCGGGTTCGCCGAGTGTTGCGGTGGGCGCGGTTACCGGATACAGCAAACAGATGAATTAAAAGATAAACTGCGGGAAGCCTTAAACAACGGGCTCCCTTCCATTGTTGATGTCATCGTATCGGATACCGCCGTGCCCGGCACCACCATGCCACAATGACAAAAATCATTTACCCCTGGGGCTTCCGTATAACCCCGCAAGCCAGCCTTTTACCCGCGTCACCAGCCGGCTGGGTCCTGTAATCGTCGGGATTTTGATGAATAATCACCGATTTGCCAATCACTTCGTGGGGCCTAAACCTGTTGGTAAAAAAACATATTTTAGCGTATCCCTGGTTGGAGAACAGTACCGGGAGATCACCGGCATGATTGCCATGGGGTTGATTGTTCGGATTCCAGTGTTTGCCCGCAGCCTGAAACGGGTCCTGCGGATCTCCCACCAGGCAATTCCCAAATTCATGGATGTGGAATCCGTGCGGTCCAATGGGATCCTCCCCGTTTCCGGCTGGCTGGTAAGGGGGAAGACCCTTCACCTCCGCGCAAACCCAGGTTCCGCCGGGGGCATTATAAAAGTTTACCACACCGTCAATTTGCGGGCGCAGGGGCCCCCCCTTTACATAAGCAACAGCTTGTGGTTTGCCTTTGATATTAAACCCGATGGATTTCAAAATTATTGCACCCCCTAGTCTTTTTGAATTGATACTTGTACTTTAAAAGACAACCCCCGGCTTTGGTCCGGGGGCGTTTTATCACTGCAATGCCTATTTTTAGTTTTCCTCCTAGCCACTGGCGTCAAGCCGGGCTTCTCCGGCTTTTTCCTCCGGTGCTTTTTCTATAGACCCCCATACCGTGTAGCGGCACCAGCAAAGAATGAAAATACTAGTGGGTATACCTGTTCCGGTCGAGCGATTTGCGGGAGCGCCGGTAACGGCACCCGGCGCAGCGAGGTTACGAAACCGGACGAGCGGCCAGGACGGCCGCGAGAGCCATAATCCGAACCATGGATGGTGAGTTTATGGCGGTCCGGTTTCGTCCGAAGCAAGCCTTGGTGCCGTCGGCGCGGGAGTATATGAGCGAGACGGAACAGGTATACCCATAATAAAAAGCGTTTTCCTGGTGACATCCCCGTCTTCACCATATCCCGGCATGTAACCTTTGCAGCCGGGCGCGTAACCTGTTCAATCATTCCCATGACTGCTCAGCGACATGTCGAAGTGGGCGCACCTTCGCCCCTGCACTGGTATTTACTAACATAGTATTTTATTCCAATCCAATGGGTTACGAGGGAGCCATATTTATGTTGTTGTTTACTTCCTTGCAAGTACAACTTCTGCCGCTTAAGTACTTGTCTTTCCAGATTCACATCCCGGCTTTGCCGTATGCCCGTTCCAACAAACCCGCCAGTTCATCTATCAACGGCATCCGCGGGTTGGTAGTAGTGGACTGGTCGGCAAAGGCTTTTTCGGCCATTTCGGGTATTTTTTTGCGGAACAGTTCCCCGTCCACCCCGCACTCAGCAAAAGTGGCGGGTATATTTAAACTGGCCCTCAGTTCTTCCACCGCCCGGATCAGGCTGTTAACACCCTCTTCCACCGTGTTGGCCGGCAGCCCGAGAAAAGCCGCCAGCCGCCTGTATTTTTCCGGCGCGTGAAAATACTCGTACTGCGGGAAAGCGGTGAACTTGGTGGGTAATGCGGCATTGTACCTGATAACATGCGGCAATAATATGGCATTGGCCCGGCCGTGGGAAACGTGGAACTCTCCCCCCACCTTGTGGGCCAAACTATGGCAGATACCCAGAAAGGCGTTGGTAAAAGCCATACCCGCAATACACGATGCGTTATGCATTTTGGCACGGGCCACGCGGTTTTCCTTGTTCCGGTAACTGGCGGGCAGGTACCCGAATACAAGCTCCACGGCTTTTAGGGCCATGGCATCGGTGTAGTCCGACGCCATCACCGAAACGTATGCTTCCAAGGCGTGGGTCAGCACATCCATACCAGTATCCGCGGTCACCGCAGGTGGCATGGTGGCTGCAAAGTCGGGATCTATAATGGCCACGTCGGGCGTCAGCTCATAGTCGGCCAGCGGGTACTTCACATCCTCACCCCGGTGAGTTATTACAGCAAATGCGCTAACCTCTGAACCGGTACCGCTGGTGGTGGGAATAGCCACCAGCCGGGCCCTGCGCCCCAGCTTGGGGTACTTGTAAGTACGCTTGCGGATGTCCAGAAATTTCAGGCGCAAGAAATCAAACTCCACTTCGGGATGCTCGTAAAAAAGCCACATCCCCTTGGCTGCGTCGATGGCGGAACCGCCCCCCAGGGCGATAATGGTGTCCGGGTGGAACTGTTTCATTAACTCCACCCCTCTTTGTACTGTTTCCAGCGACGGATCGGGTTCAACTTCCGAAAACACCTCAATGTTGACCCGGTTGGCACGCTTGTTCAGGTGGTAAACCACTTTGTCCACAAAGCCCAGCTTTACGATACCCGGGTCCGTAACTATGACCACCCGGTTCACGCCCTGCATTTTTTCCAGGTACTGGACGGCGCCATGGGCAAAATACACCCTTTCAGGTACCCTGAACCACTGCAGTTTTTCCCGCCGCCCGGTTACACGCTTAATGTTGATCAGGTTATCCACACTGACATTGGATGTGGTTGCGTTGTGCCCCATGGAGCCGCATCCCAGGGTCAATGAAGGCACGTTCACGTTGTACAAGTCGCCGATGGCCCCGTGGGTGGCGGGAGCGTTGATAATAATCCGCCCGGTACGCAACCGCCGTGAAAACAAGTCAATCACTTCCTTGTTTTCCGAATGCAACACGGAAGAGTGCCCAAGACCTCCGAAGCTGACAATTTGTTCACAAAGTTCAACACCCTCCAAGTGGTTCGCCACTTCGTAGCAGGCCAGGATGGGGCTCAGCTTTTCCATGGACAGCGGGTGTTCCGGGCCCACTCCCGCCAGCCGTGCCACCAGTATCTTTGTTTCCGGCGGCACCTCGAAACCGGCCATGCGGGCAATCCGGTGGGCGGGCTGTCCCACTATTTCCGGGTTCAGAGCACAATCCCCGTCCTGGCCCTTGACCACAATTCTTTCAAGCGCCTTTTTTTCTTCCTCATTTAAAAAATAACAACCGTATTCCCTCATCAATGAGGTAGTTTCATTGTAAATATCCCGGTCAATAATCACGGACTGTTCCGAAGCGCAAATCATCCCGTGGTCGAAAGTTTTACTCATAATAAGATCTGTAACCGCCCTCTTTAACCGGGCGTTTTTTTCAATATAACAGGGCACGTTACCCGGCCCGACCCCCAGGGCGGGCTTGCCCGTGCTGTACGCCGCGCGTACCAGCCCGGCACCTCCGGTGGCAAGAATCAAGTGCACCCCCGGGTGGGCCATCAGGTAGCGGGTGGCTTCGATGGATGGATGCTCCAGCCAGCCAATACAATATTCCGGCGCGCCCTCGGCAACCGCCGCTTCCAGCATAGTTCGGGCCGCGGCGGCGCTGCAACCCACCGCACCCGGGTGAAAACTGAATATCACCGGGTTGGCTGTTTTCAGGCAAATCAATGCCTTGAACATGGTGGTGGAAGTGGGGTTTGTCACCGGAATCACCGCGGCAATCACCCCCACCGGCTCGGCAACCTCCATATAATCTTCTTCCTCGTCAACCCTCAGTACACCCACTGTTTTCTTGTACTTGATACTGTGGTACACCGACTCGGTGGCGAATATATTTTTGATCATCTTGTCCTCGTAAACACCGCGGCCAGTCTCTTCCACCGCCAGCCGGGCCAGTTCCATGTGCCTGTCCAGGCCGGCCAGGGCCATGGCCCGCACGATACGGTCAATTTGCTCCTGGCTCATGGCCGCCAGCGCGCGGCGGGCCTTTTCGGCTCTTAGCACCAGGGTATCAATAATTGTTTCGTAATTACCGCTATTCCCGGCCGTTTCTCTTAACTCGCTCATCTACGCACCCCCATGGTTTCTTAAATTGAGTATCCCACATGTCAAGGGTGTTATTCCATTGTCAAAGGTTTCGCCGGGAATGGGGTAAGTTTTAGTGAAAATATGTAACATAACGGCGGTATACCCATTTGCCTGGAAATACAATTATGTACGGACATACCTGTATCGTTTCGCTTTTTCCAAATAGGTTATGCATTACCCTAAACAGCACCATTAGAAGGAATAAGAACATATTACAGAAGGCGACCATCACTGCGTTTAAAAACTTCCGCGTCGACAGCACCAACGGCTTGTTTCGGGCACAACTGGACCAGCCGCAACGCGGTATAGAAATCTACCCCAAATCATACTTTCTTTCGGGCTGGCAAAGGATTTGTTGTATGGATAGTGAAATCGTATACTGTATTAATAATTTTACTTGTAAGGTTGGATACGACCGTGCACAACGAAAAACAGGTGAAAGTTAAAAAAACCTGGTTGCGTACCACCGGTATCGTCCTGATCATTCTCTCCTGCCTTTTTTACGGCGCTTTGCTGGTGGTGCCTTTCACCCCTTTCAGCCTGGCAACGAAGGCCGTAATGTCTACCACCCTTATTGTCCTGGGCGAAGCATCATTTTGGATCGGTGGGATCATTTTGGGCAGGGAATTTATTATTAAATTCAGAAAGTACTTGAACCCTTTCAAGTGGTTCAAAAAATCCAAGCAATAAAAAAGCCGGGCATTGATGCCTTACACTCACTGCCTCGGCCCGGTAAATAAATGAGCTCGCCCTGCTCCGGGCTTTTGCCCTTCGAGCGTTAAACATATTCGCCGCTTATTTTTCGCCTCGCTCACTCTTTAAATGGGCATCCTGCGTTCGTTCTAGATACCAACGCTTGATTTCATCTACAAAAGTATACTTCCTGGTTGACAATTAAACAGTCAGTTATAACTGTTAAGACACCCGTTAACGTTACTTTATTGACACGGCGCATATAAACCCGCCGTCCGTACGCCCGCTGTTTACCGCTGCGGTTTCAATGGCCATGGCTTCTTCTTCCCTGTTGTAATCGAAATCCGGCGGCACAAACAGGACAGCTTTCCCCCGCGCGTCTTTTCCGGGCATGGCGGCAACCAGTTCATCCAAAGTCCAAAGCCTGGCGTGGTTGAAAATGCTGTCCGGTTCCTGCCGCGCCTTTTCAGCGTAAAAGCGACCCCAGGCGCTGTCGCGGCCGATTAACCCCACCACCAGCCGGCCGCCGGTTTTTAACACCCGGAAAGCCTCACGCAGCGCCGCGGGCATGTCGGGCACGAATTCCAGTGCCGTTACCGAAACAACGGCATCAAAAATCCCATCGCGGAACGGCAGGTCCAGGGCGTCCGCCTCTACAAACCGCACAGTCAAGCCCCGCCGCGCAGCCTTTGCCCGGGCCCGTTCCAGCATGGGTTTAGATATATCTATACCGGTAACCTCCAGGCCTTTGCCGGCCAGGTCTAGAGTGTAATTGCCGGTGCCACACCCCACATCCAGCACTTTCATGCCTGCCCGGGGTTGTAATAAAGAGTATATGGCCTCCTTTTCGATTCGATCCACTATACGGCCGGCTGCCGTTTCGTACCAGCTGTCATAACTGCTTGCCTCGCCGTCAAATAACTGCCGCACCCCAACCCCTCCTTTTTACGCCATTATATCCGCTTACCCGGCATCCATGACAAGTCCAAAAAAGCGAAAGAATACGGGCACTTTTTTACAAGTTACTCATAAAGGCTGTTTTATTAACAACAGGTATTTAAAACAAAACAAATATAGCCGCTCGCAAGCGACTATACCAGCATTTAATGAGGCCTGTTTTTTCAAGTATTAAAAAATCTTGGCTTCACCCTCGTCCTCGTTGTCATTGTTCACCTGGTGATGGAAAATGGCTTCTATGCTCTCGTCATCGTAACCGCCGGGCTTTATTTCAAGCCGGCTGGTCACTTTTTTCACTCCCCTGGCCTTGGACGCCGCCTTTACCGCTTCCCTCTCCTCCTCCGGTGTTTCAACAGTTCCCACCAAAAAAACCGTACCGCCCACAGACCTGGCCCCAACATGCCTGGGGTTGACACCGGGGTTGGCGTTAAGCTCTTCCATCACTTCCCGGGCCACATCCTCGTCATCTATGGCGCCGTCGGTACTTACGGCTATGCCCAGGTCAATACCCTTTACACCATCCAGATCAGCCAGCGATTCCCTTAAACGATCTTTTTCCCAAAGGGTGTCCACCACGCCGCTAACCATAACCACACCGTCTACGACTTGCGCTTTCAGGCCATACCCCTTGAATTCCTTGCTTTCGTCCAGCATTCCCTGCACCCGCCGTTCCAGTTCCTTATCATTACTACCTGCCAATTACATCCCTCCCGGCTTGCAATCTCGTCTTATTATTACCGGGATATAAATTGTTATTAGCATACCGCTATCCTCTCCCGCTCGTTACAGTTAATCCAGCTTTATTGACATGTTCATCCGGGAGTGTATATTTTATTAACTCTCGTTGCTTCATTACCATTTTCCCATAAGCTATTTTAAAAACAATTCACCACCCCCAACCCGTAACAAAGCCCGCAAAAACGACCGTTGAGCCTGTTTTTATAACATTGTGGCATAATCATTGCATTTTGCCGCTTATATTCGCCGTTTATGCTTTATAAGGAAGGAGGAGAATCGTTTTGCGTCTCACCCCGGAAAATGAATTGACAGCGCGTGTAAAAAAATTGCAAAGCCTTTTACAATCCGCGGAAATTGATGGTGCCGTTATTGTTCAAAACGCCGACTTGTTTTATTTTGCCGGCACGGTTCAACAATCACACTTGTTTATACCCGCAGAGGGTAAACCGGTGCTGATGGTCAGGAAAAGCCTGCAGAGGGCCCGGGAGGAATCGGCGCTGGAAGAGATAGTACCCCTGCACAACATGAAAGATATTCCTGGCATCATCGAGTCCTTCGGCCACCGGAACTTGAAAACGGTGGGTTTTGAACTTGACGTGCTGCCCACCGCTCTTTACCTGCGTTATCAAAAAATTTTGGCCCCCGCAAATATAATTGACATTAGCAAGTTGATCCGGACGGTCAGGATGATCAAGTCGCCCTACGAAATGGAAATAATCAAAGATGCCGCCGTCCTTAATCAAAACATGTTCTCCCGCGTAAAGGATTTCCTGCAAGAAGGCATACCGGAAGTGGAATTCGCGGGCCAGTTGGAAGCGCTCTACCGCCGGAACGGGCACCAAGGTTATATTAGGGTCCGCGGGTTTAACCAGGAAATTATCTACGGCCACATTATGTCCGGCTCCAACCTGTCTGTCCCCAGTTTCCTGGACAGCCCCACCGGCGGACCGGGGCTTGGCCCGTCCTTTCCACAAAGCGCCGGGTACAAGAAAATAGCCAAAAACGAGCCCGTTATGGTTGATTACGTGGGAGTTTATGATGGCTACATGGTGGACCAGACCAGGATTTTTTGTATTGGCAATTTGCCTGATAAATTTGTACAAGCTTACCAAGCGGCGGTGGATATACAGGAAAAGTTAAAAGAATCCGCAAAACCCGGCACTTTGTGCGAGGATCTTTACAACATGGCCCTGGACATGGCTTCCGGTTACGGCCTGGCGGAATTTTTCATGGGCTATCCCGAACAGGCACCATTTGTAGGGCACGGGATCGGTATCGAGCTGAATGAATGGCCCGTTATTGCCAAGGGTTTTAAAATGCCACTGGAAAAAGGCATGGTGCTGGCACTGGAGCCCAAGTTCGTATTTCCGGATGGAGCAGCGGGTATCGAAAACACCTTTGTGGTGGGAGATCATGGCTTGGAAACACTGACTATTTTTGATGAAGGGATAATATACGTATAACCACAAAAGGATGCAGGCCGCTCATTTAGGCAGCCTGCACCTTCCCCCCCCACTATAACGGCCGGTAAGCGGCCATGTTTATTGTCGCTTATTCCCCGGATGTTTGAGCAGTATACGGCACAGTGCCGGCAGCGCTTGCGGGAGCTTTTTTAGGTGCCTTGGTCAACAAGGCAATTATCGCCGCCACCACCAGTAAACCCGCGGATATAAGGTAAGCATAGTTATACGAGTTGTAAGTATCCGCCGTCCAGCCGGCCACGATAGGGCCGATTAACGAGCCCGCACCCCAAGCGGTAAATACTAAGCCGTAGTTTATACCCGCGTTTTTCATGCCAAAGAACGAGTAAGTAGTGGACGGGAAAAGCGAAAGCAACGCACCGTAGCAGAAACCCGCGATACATCCCCCCGCTAGCAGTGAAAGCCAGTTAACGTAGTTGGAAAACATCAACATATTGCCCGCTTGTAGCAAGAACACCAGCAACATGGTGGCGGTGAATCCAAGACGGTCGGATAGCATACCGGCTATGACACGCCCGCCGGCGTTAAACACGGCCAGCGCCGCCACCATTACAAACCCCCAGTCCACACCGGCCTGGATGGAAGCAATTTTGGCCAGGTGACCAATAATCATCAAGCCGGCTGAAGCAGTAAGCGCAAACATAACCCACAGCATCCAGAATTGAGGCGTGGCCAGCATTTCCGACGGGGAGTAATCATACCCGGATGACACCGGGACCCGGGAAGATTTTTTAGCCGACGCCGTTTCAATCCTAAGCGGGACATACCCCTTGGGCGGGAAAGAAAGAAATTGTGAAAGAACCAGGATTACAGCCATAAAAAGCAGGCCTTCCACGAAAAACGTGTACTTGACGTCCCAAATCTTTATAAAGGCATTGGTCAGCGGAGAAATATACACGGCTGCCAGCCCGAAACCAGCTACAACTATCCCTGCAATCTGGCCCTTTTTTTCCGGTGGAAACCAGCGCACCGCGGCGGGTGTGGGTGCCGAGTAACCAAGTCCCAGACCGGCACCGGTTATTAGCCCAAAACCAATTATTGCCATAACAAGGGAATCGGTTAAACCGGCAATAATCAGGCCCGAACCGCAGAAAATACCACCCAGCGAGGCAATCCAGCGGGGCCCGTAGCGGTCCACCAGCTTACCGGCGGGTACCATAATCAGCGCAAAAACAACACAGGCAATGGTGTAAGGCAGCGACGCCTGGGTCTTGGTCCAGCCAAGCTGGTCTACCAGCGCAGCCGCAAACACGCTCCAGGTATACAAGACACCCAGGGCCAGGTTGATACCCGTGCCGCTAAAAGTAACCACCCAGCCCCTAGACGGTGAAATGGCTACATTCTCATTTTTCATTGTTAACTCCTCCTGTATCTTTCTTTTATTTGCTACACAACGCCGGGGTCATCCAGCGTCGCGGTGTTTCCCAACGCGTAACCCCCGCTATACCCCCAACAAGCGGTGCATATTTCACCGCTCCCGGTTGCCGGCAATTCACCGGCGGTGTAAAACAATACATCTTAGAGTCCGTACTTTCCGGTTCACAGCCGTTTTCACATTGTTCATGGATGTGATAATACCAGTAATCACGCCTTTCCTTTATTTCAAACCCGGTGCGCCCTAACGTCACAACGGTTTTCTCCCCGGGACATGAGTACAACCCTTTTTTCTTTATCGCTACTTTTATTTATTGCATACCTAAAATACCATTCCATGCTTTATAAGACTTACCAATTGCAGGTAGTCATAATATTCAAAATTTTTAGATAATACTAAATAGTCTGTCTTTTCTTTTTAGTTATGTGTATGTCATAAGGAAAGGAGTTCAAACAGCGGAAATAGCGTTTTTACCGGTTTCCCGGTACAAGCTCCTTTTATTGCCCCTCATCCTTTAAAATATGAACCGGAATAGTTCCAGCTTGAAAATTCAAATCAGCGTTCCACTTAAATCTGACCCATTTTACCACCACCTACCCATCGCATGCGAGAAGGCCGAGTTCCCCGGATTTCAGCACACCGCTTCAATTTTGTCATGGCATGCTCCACAAAGTGAACTTTTTTCCAGGAAACGTTCAGCTGTGTTAATTCCCTTTGGTATTGAAAAACTTAATATTAAAAACCGAGATCTTAGAAAGTAAATTGTCTGACTACTTTGTATATTTATCATAACGCGGGCAAAAAAAATGCGCAAAGAATAATCTCCCAACCGACGGTTTTGGTGGTTGAAACGCTGTTTTGTTCCGGCGCCCGGTATCATTCCATAACATCGCTCCCTGTCTGTTACCAGCCTTATACAGATCCAGAACGTAACTTGTAGCCCGGTCGTTATCGCGCATGATGATGCCAAAGGCAAAAGCGGTGTACAGGTAACGCCTGAACGCTTCCGCCATGTCCGTGCAAGCCAGCTTGCCTTCAAGAAAAGGGAGCAAGAAAAACATGGACAACTGGGCGGTAAGAATATGAATAACGTTGTCAATACCGGGATAATTTTCCTGCAACTCGTTTATTGACGGCGCGTCACGCAGCATGGCAAACCACTCTTCGGCCGCGCGCTCGTCAATATTCCCAAAACGCATAAAAAAACTCCCTCCCGCGGTGTTATATGACTAGCTTAACCCGATGGAAGGGAGAATAATCCTAGCCTGTTAAAATTCCACCACCGAACCCGCGTTGTTGAAGAAAAAGTTTTCCCCGAATTCCCGGGCCAACGCCACTGCCGCAGGCAGGCCGGTGCAATGCGACACACCCAGTTTTTCCACGCCGATTTCCCTGAGGGCGGCTATGGTCTGGCCGAGTTGCTCCTCCCCGGCCCGCAGCAGGTGGGTGCCCCCCATAACGGCGTACACCCTGTCCTCTCCGGTTATTCTCCTGGCTTGCATGATGGTGTTTATCGTCCCCCGGTGAGCGCATCCCAGAAGAACCACCAGCCCTTTACCTGACTTCACCACCAGGGCCTGGTCGTCAAGCATGGGATCGGGAACAAAACCCTCACTTGTTCTTAAAAACATGTTATCATCAACGGATTCAAACGAAACTTCCATGGGCACTTCACCAGTGGTAACAATACATTCGTTGAGCCAAACCGGTTCCTTGCCGTAAACAAAAACGGCACCCATGCCCTCAAGGTCTTCCCGACAGTACGGCACCCCAGCATACCGGTAGCGTTTTTCACCTCCGGGCTGGGTAACTTGCACGTATTTTTTGCCCCATATGTCCGGGTGAGCATAAATGTTCACCCTTTTTCCCATCCTGGTAAGCAGCGGCCGCAGTCCCCCGGTGTGGTCCACGTGGCCGTGACTAATCACAATTTTGTCCACCGTTTTTAGATTGATAGCGGCCAGGTCGGCGTTTTTTACAACGGCACCGGCGAATCCTGTATCCAGCAAAACCTTTTCCCCGCCGGCCTCCACCAGGATACTAAGGCCCCACTCACCTGTAAAACCAATGGCTCCTGATGTATTTTCGCACAGGGTAGTAATGCGCACCGTCATTTGGATCCCGCCTTTTCATGATTTATCCACATAAATATATATAACATACGTTTAAAAAACAAGCATAAACCCATTCTATCCAATCAAAAAGACATCCATATCCCCAAATACCCCGGTATACATGGGCAAAATTTACCGCATTTTTTCTTACATTTATGGTAAATATCTTGGCAACATAAAAAAAAGATTAAACAAGGAGGTTATCCCATTGGAAAACATGCAGGATATCGCCCAAACCCTGTCCTCTTTTCACGCTGACCTGAACCGGATCCAGACCCTGGCCGGCACCCTTTCCCAGGTGGAGAAAAAGCATTTTGAAGACCTGACCAAATACGACGATGAGAGACTGCGAAATATTGCCATCGCGGAACAAAACAGTGCCAGGCAACTGGGAGAAATCAAGCAGATTTGCCTGGCCATGGCCCAGAAAATCGATGAAATCCGTGATTCCATAAAGAACGGCTAAGGAGGTTGGTACTTTGAGCATACTCGCCAGGCTGCTTAGAAAGCTGGGTAGCAATATAACCGGTGACGCTGTTCGAACCATCGCCAGGGACCAATACACCGAAAACCTATTCGAGATGGTACCGGCGGCCAGGAAGATCAACCCCATAAACCTGGCAGAAATAGCCATGCGGGCTGCCCAGGGCATGCCCCTCTCCCGGCCCCTGGGTAGCCATATTCATTTTTCCCCCTGGGAAAAGCTACTGTTCAACCCGGTGCACCTTTACCGTTTTCCAACACCGGAAAACGTAGGCATAAACACCTCGGTGGTAATCGGCCCCCGGGCCAAAAGACCCCTGCACCTTTCCATTCCTTTAATTATCGCTGGCATGTCTTTTGGCGGGGCCCTGAGCAAGACCGCTAAGATCGCGCTGGCCAAGGCCGCCACCATGGCAGGAACGGCCACCAACACCGGGGAAGCAGGCCTGCTGGAGGAAGAGCGGGAGGCGGCAAGTTTGTTGATAGGCCAGTACAACCGGGGTGGCTGGCTTAACACACCGGACAAGTATAAAAGACTGGATGCAATCGAAATACAGCTGGGCCAGGGCGCCCAGGGTTCCGCTCAACAACGCACCTCCGCCCATAATATCGGAAAAGATTACCGGGAAGTCTTTGAATTGAAAAAAGGACAAGACGCCCGAATACACTCCCGGCTCCCAAACGTCAACACCCGGGAGGATTTTGTCGCCCTGGTGAAACAGCTGCGTGAAGAAACGGGAGTTCCGGTGGGCCTTAAAATAGCCGCCTCCCATTATCTAGAAGAAGAGCTGCAGGTGGCCCTGGAAGCCGGCTGCGATTTTATAACGGTGGACGGCGCAGAGGGCGGCACCCACGGCGGTGCCCCCACTTTACAAGACGACGTGGGCCTGCCCACCATTTACGCCGTCAGCCGCGCGGCCAAGTACCTGGCTCGCAAGGGTGCCGCGCCGGACGTGAGCCTTATTGCCACGGGCGGATTGGTGACACCCGGGCAAATGCTGAAAGCCATGGCGCTGGGCGCCAACGCTGTGTATACCGGTACCGCCGCCGTTATGGCCATGGTAGGAGACCAGATGGCCAAAACAGTACCATTTGAACCTCCCACCGGTATGGTTGTTTACACGGGCAAAATGACCGGCCACCTGGATATGGAAAGATCTGTGCGCAACCTTTTCAATTTCCTGAATTCCTGCGTAATGGAGATGGAACTGGTGGCAATTAGCACGGGTAAGGTCGCATTAGCGGATATCAACCGGGACGACCTGGTCTGCCTGGATCCCTTCCTGGCCCGGGCACTGGACCTGCAACTGGGCTTTGTGGCGCCGGAAGACCAGGATTCGTACTACGGAACCGGCAAATGGATGCCGCTGGCGGCCCCGGAACAAGCGGCCCCGGAACAATATAAGCAAACCCCGCTGCACTAGCCGCCCCTTAACACTTGGTGGCTTTAAGGTTGCAAGAAAAGCGGTTCAACCGTTTTCTTTTACGCGTGTGCACCATATTGTCATTGCGCAAGTTCTGTTTTAGCTCGACCCGGTGCCCGGTGGCACCGGGCCTTTTCCAAATCTATTGCGTCAACTTGCCAATTGAACTTAAAAAACCTTGTCTAGATTTAAAAGAAAATACAAAGGTGAAAGCAACAATTTTAACCTGGAAATAAAGACCATCGTTAGAAATAGGCCCTTACGGTTATGCTAAAACAAGACTTAATTCCCACACGCGGAGGTGGTATTTTGTCTGACAAATTAAACCGGGCCACCATAGATAAAGAAGCCCAGGAAGAAGCGGCTCAGGATTACTTGCGGCTGCAAGCCGCTGTAGAGGAGGAAACTACTTTAACCGGCAAGCGCCTGAGGGAAAAAACGAAAAAAGCTTAATAATGTATTTAACATCTCACTTACATTTTTACCTGGCCACAACCGGCCAGGTATATTTTTTGCCAAAAAGACCGGGTTTTTAAGGTATTGAAGAAACCCTGGCTTTTATCTCCCCTGCAAGCTGTTTTTGTGCCACACTTTTAACAATAAACATATTATGGTTATAAATGGCAAAGGAGGTGTTTTTTGCTATGAGCAACGATAAAGTTCAACCTCAATCCTATATGCCCTACCCCCAGGAACCGCTGGACTCCATGTACCCGGACGTTTACTACCGCGTTTACCCCATGGTAAAACAGGCATGTGAAATGTACGATAATCCAAACAACCCCGGTTTTTATCCTTACCCGACCAGGACAGCTGTTGAACAATTGACGGATCACGTATACCAGCGTGCTGCTGCGGAAGGGTGTTGCCCCATGGAAAGGCAGGACGGAAGGGGACTATTGCGGGCCTTGATTTTAGTCCTGGTAATCCGGGAGTTGCTACGCAGGAGGAGGTCCTACTAAGTTCATGTAAACACCGGTTGAAAGGGCACCGGTAACCAGCACTCCGGTGCCCACAATTATTTCTTTGCCAAACCGGTTTTGCCGGGCATGCCAAGCTTGACTCCCTTGCTGGTTCCGTGACGGTGCTTGCTCTTCAACTACGCCTTCCGGGACTTAATCTCCCTGGGCTGCGGTGAGCCTGGCGGGCGGTGTAAGTCCCCGGTCAGCTCCGGTTCTTTGTAACTGAAATCCGGGTGATATGGTCTTTTTGTCACCGGCGCACCCCATTGTTGAACTTTTGTCATAGTGTACACCGGCCTTCAAAATTTATCCCCGTTTATCCAGCCACTCACATGCATAACCGGCAATTTTTTCCCAGCCGGGGTCCCCGATAGCCCAGTGTGAAAAGTTCTTAAACTCCTTGTACTCGGAAACACGCGCGTATTTGTTGGCCACTTTTCTTACGACGGACGCCGGCGTTACCTTGTCCAGCGCCGCGCCAATCACCAGAACGGGGCAGGTAACCTTTGTTTCATCCACCATTGACGCCTTGCTGGAATCAAAAAACCAGCATCCAATCTGAAAAGCCGCCAGGCCGGATTCATATACCAGCTTGTTATACAACCTTTTTCTTTCCGCTACGGGCAAGAGATGGAACATGGCGTAAACGGCCTGGCGGTATGTAACCCGAAAAGGGCGTGCCCACGACTTCCACCGTGTAATCAGGCCGGAGAAAGTCTTGATCACCGAAAAATTAATCATCAGTATACCGCGCGGCGGGGCGGGCGTCAGTAATACCGCTGCTCTGGCCAGCCCCCTGGAAGCCAGTATCTGCGCCAGCAAGCCGCCCATGGAATGCCCCACCAGAAAGGGCGTAGTGTCAAGTTTTTTTATTTCCTCCTCCAGATCGGCGGCATAATCCAACAGGCTTGTCACACCCAGGCGCGGGTCCGGTTCGCCCCCGGGTTCCATATCATGGTAACGGAGTACTGGTGTTATACAGCGGTAACCACGCTCTTCAAAAAATGGTTTATAATTGTCCCAGCACCACGCCCCGCCCATCATCCCGTGGATCATCACAACTGTTTTTTCAGGCATACCAACACCCCCCGGAATCAATCAGGTCGAAAAACCACGTCCCCTACCGGCGAAACCGTTTTATGATACTGTATGCAACCAGCAAAAACACTGTGGCTAACAACGCCGCCACCAGGTAAACAACCCACTCGCCCGCTCCTCCCAGGGACTTTTGAAAACTTTCCACCACGCTTCGCTGAGCCTCGTTCCATTCCTTGTAAGCCAGTTCATATGACGGATCTCTACCAAGGTTAGTTGGCAACATGGCAAAAACCCCTCCCGTTTGCCAAATTTAAATGAAACACATACGCTTGCAGAGAGAATAAATAAACGCTCGATAGTATTTAATTAATCTTACCATAAGTGAACCAAAATCAAGAGATTTTGTAGCCAGGCTTTGAAAACCCGGTTTGTGTAAATTCTATTTAACATTAAATACATAATTTACTTCAAAATGGTATGCTAATACATTATTGAATAGCATTTTCATTTATGGTAATATCTATAAAAGCATCTCGCTGCCCGGCGGGGTGCTTCGTTGCTTTTTTTTTAATTTTTACCATTTAATAGGAGGTATATCGATACCATGAATAAAAAATATAAATTTACAAACGATGTTTTTGAAAAATTAGTTAAAGGGCTCCTTTACGTTGAAGAAGAAAAAGACAACCTGGTTGACTGTTATTTTCCCGAACCCAGCAAGCAAAGGGAAGAATTCAAACATCTAATCAAGGAGTATATAAAGCAAGTTGACAATCTTGTCAAAAATGTCGAAGTATCGGCTGATGGTGATAATGTAATTCCATTTGTTATAATTGGCAGTGAAGTATGCCTGCAAGATTTGAAAAACAACGAGCTAACCAAATTGAGATTGGTTTTGCCCTTTCAAAATACCGGAAGTAATGATGCCTCCTTTGTATCACCTTTTGGAAGGGCATTACTGTTGAAAAGAGTAAACGAGGAAGTAGGCATTGAAACACCCAGCGGCTTTTTCCAATATAAAGTGAATTCTATCTCAATGCCGCAACAATAAACCATGCTGCCGGCCTTGAAACGTGCAAGCAAGCGCTACCAATTGCCATCATTCAACACGACATCAACAATCATTGTTGCGCCGGCATCGACTGCCACCCCGGGGCGCACATGAAGAACAGCGCACTAAACCGTTATTGTTTGGTGCGCCGTTCAGTATACTGCAAAACCATCATTCAGAATTTTTAGCACCCGGCTTGTTGATTTTACCTTACGCACTCCAACCTGACGTTATCTATAAGCACGGCGCTGGTGTTGACGGGCGCCGGTTTTGGCGGTGCGGGCGGTTTATGCGGAGGTTTATGCGGTGGTGGTGCGGGCGGTTCACATGGCGGCTCATGCGGTTCACATGGAGGCTCATATGGCGGCACATATGGTGGCATGTATTTTTCCTTGCTGCCTCTCACCGGGTTGATGGGCTCAAAAATAAAGCGGACAAGGGCTTCCCTTGTTTCCCCGGGTGACACGGCATTTAAACAATAGCTGGTGAAACTGCCGTCTGAAATCTGGCTGGCATTCCAGCTCTTGATTTCGGTCGTAATTATTTTACCATTTTGGTCAATAAAAGAAAGTTCTGCTGTAAGGCTATAGGAGGCTATACCTCCCTGGGCATTCATATACCCCGGGATTTCTTTAGCATCAAAACACAGGCGGCACCTGCATGCGGGAAAAATGCCGGGAAACTCCCGGTCAATGATCTGGAATAATGATGCAGGTTCGCCGGGTGCAGCCCCGAGTACCGCGCCACCACCGGCACGAACCACGTTGCTTGCACCCCAGAACACGGGCTCGGTGTCAGTGCCCCAGGTTTCAAAACTGCCGTCTTTGATGATGTTCACACCGCGGGGGCATCTTTCGTCCAATTGCGGGCAAACTTGCACAAAAATTTGCCTTTCCTCTACAGCCTTGATCCGGAAAATAAGAACACCGGTTTGTTCAAGCCTGGAGCCATGTTTTAACTTCCAGCGCATATCAACCTTCTTTTTATGCAGCTGAACAAAAACATCTTCTTCGTTAACCACGGGCTGGGGCTCAGCCAAAGTAATTTCTTTACTGAAGGGGATATCCTCGCCCACGTGTTTGACAACATTTTTTTTATCGACGTAGAAAATCTGCTTGTGCAAAACACCTTCCACCAGTAATTTCTTTACTACCGGCCGGCGTCGCCCGTCAAACTTCCAGCCGAATCTCTCCCAACCTTTCTCTTTAATGATACTCGTCCAACGGTTGCCGTCCTCATGAACAAATACCGGCCTAACCGCAAATTCATCCAAACGGGCATCAATGTGATCAACCTTTTGAGCCAGGCCGGGCAAAGTGGCGACATTGTCTATAACGACCTGGACTTCCTCCTCAGCCAGAACTACCGGAACCTTAATCTTAACGCACAAAACGTTGTCCGGTTCGCTATAGTAATACTGAATTGGCACACTCTTCAACCTCCTTACAAATAAAATCAGCCTTTCTCTCGGCGGGGTAATTTATCAATTATGCAGTTAATAACTCGTTTGAGTTAATTTAAAAGATTATATTAGTGAAACAATTAACCTATAACTGTAACGACGGTGGCAATGTATTACCAGAATAACCTGTCAAGCAATTTCCAGGTTTAATAGAATGTCCTTAGAATGTCCCTCCCCGAAAAGGCAAGCTCAAATTCAATATATGCTGAAAAATAAAAAAGGTTATGCCGTCCTTGGCTCAATTTAGCCTCTCGCGGTCGTCCTGGCCGCTCGTCCGGTTTCGTCCGAAGCAAGCTGTTGGTGCCGTCGGCGCGGGAGTTTTTAAACACGGTTTTGGTCGCCTCTTGGAATATGTGCTTATCCACCTGTTGGTACTGGTTTTGTAGTACCTCACCTACTCAGAAAAAGCGAGCCCGGAACAGGTATACCCATAACTAAGAGCATTTTCCGGGTAGTATTTTCCGGGTAGATCCCCGTACCGCTGCCCCGCCCGCCGGTAAAACGCAAAACCGCCCTAAAAATAAGAAACCCGCAATCCCACTACAAACAGGAGATTGCGGGTTCCAAGCGTTTCTTATTTTTTAGGCGCCGGTATATTGTTCCCTGAGTACCCTTTTCAATACTTTCCCCGCTGCGTTCCTGGGCAACGGGCCGGTAAACTTGTAAATGCGAGGGATCTTGTAATCAGCCAGGTGCCGGGCGCAAAAGGCCCGGAGTTCTTCCGCCGTCAACTCCACTCCCGGCTTGGGGCACACTACGGCTGTCACCGTTTCCCCCCAAACCGGGTTGACCACTCCGATAACCGCCGCTTCCAGCACGCCGGGATGCTGGTACAATACGTGCTCCACCTCGGTGGAATAAACGTTTTCACCCCCGGTGATAATCATATCCTTCTTGCGATCCACCAGGGTGATATAGCCTTCATTGTCCACGGTGGCCAGGTCGCCGGTGTACAGCCACCCGCCGCGCAGGGTTTCGGCCGTGGCTTCCGGGTCCTTGTAATATTCCTTCATGACGGTTTCACCCCGAATGATAAACTCGCCCACCTGGCCAGGCTTCACGTCCCGGCCGGCGTCGTCCACCACCCGGGCCTCGGTGTTGATGATGGCCTTGCCGCCCGCGCCGGGTTTGCGCAACTGGTCCACCGGTTCCAGCAATACACCGCCGGGCCCGCCCTCCGTGAGCCCGCACAGGTTGTAAAACTGGTCCGTGGGGAACCGCTTCAGGACCTGGCGCACAAGTTCCACCGGCATAGGCGCGGCGCCGTAACCAAAGCGTGTCACCGATTTAAGATCGTACTTATCGAAATCCGGAATCTGAAGCATAAAGTTATACATGGTGGGCACTCCAAAAAACAGGGTAATTTTCTCGTTTTGCAGCGTTTCCAGCACCGCTCGCGGTTCAAAAGCCCGCATTACCACGTGTGTGGCACCTACGAACATGCCCGAAACCAGGAACAAGTTCAGCTGAGCGGAATGAAACAGCGGTGCAATGTGCAGTATTCGGTCCTTCGGATTGACGCCCATGTGCACCACCATCACCACGCCCACGTGTATGATCCTGTGGTGGTCGAAAAGCGCACCCTTGGGCCGGCCGGTGGTACCGGAAGTGTAAAGTATTTCACAGTCATCCCACTCGCTAACCTCGACACCGGGCTCATCACTGGCGGCACCGCTAACCAGTTCGTCCCAGCTTATGGCATTTGGCGGGCTTTCCCCCGCCCCGGCCCTAACCAGGTGGCGCACACCTGGTATTTTTCCATCAAGAGAGGCAACCAGATCCCCGTATTCGGGGTCAAAAATAAATGCCACACTGTCCGAGTGATTCAGGATGTAATCCACTTCCGGCGCCGCCAGCCGGAAGTTCACGGGCACCGCCACTGCCCCCAGTTTCATGGCGGCCATAAAAGCCATCACGTAGCGGTCCGAGTTTTGCATCATGATGGCCACCTTTTCGCCCTTAGACACGCCAAGTCCCGCCAGGGCGTTGGCCAGTTTGTTTACCGACTGGTTGAATTCGCTGTAAGTATAACGCAGGTCGCCATATACCAGGCATTCCTTGTCAGGGTGCCGGCTGGCGTTTCTGGTTAGCATACCACCAATATTCATTTACTTATCACCCCGGTAATTTTAGTTTTTAAACCACTCACGCAAAGTATTTTTCAAAACCTTTCCTGACGCGTTTCTGGGCAAAGTTTCAACAAAGCTTACCGTTCGCGGTTTCTTGTAACCCGCCAGGTGGCTGGAACACCACTCCATTACCTCGGCCACGGTCAGGGTGGTGCCGGGCTTGGGAACCACCACGGCGTGCACCCGCTCGCCCCACTTTTCGTCCGGCACCCCGATGACAGCAGCCTCCAGCACCTTTTCGTGCCTGTAAAGAACTTCTTCCACCTCGGCCGGGTACACGTTTTCACCACCGGAAATAACCATATCTTTTTTGCGGTCCACCACGTACACGTATCCTTCCTCGTCCACCCGCACCAGGTCGCCGCTGTGAAACCAGCCGCCCCGCATGGCTTCTGCGGTTGACTCCGGGTCCCGGTAATACTCCTTCAGCATGGTGGGCCCGCGGTACACGATTTCACCCACCTCCCCGGTTGGAACTTCTCTTCCATCATCATCCACCACCCGCGCTTCTACGTTTACCACAAGGCGCCCCACCGACGCCCCCTTGCGCAGTGTATCTTCCGGTTTTAAAAGCGTTGTCACGGGGCTCATTTCGGTCTGCCCGAATGCGTCAACCAACCCCACCCCTGGTATGGCCCGTAGCACGGCTTCCTTCAGGGACAGGGGCATGATGGCGGCGCCCGTAATGGCCAAGCGCAGCGTCTTCATTTTTTCTCCCAGGCCGGGAACCATGAGCAGCGCATTCCACATGGCCGGCACCAGGAACGTAACGGTTACTTTCTCCCTGGAAGCCGTATCAACAACGGCGGACGGCTCGAACTGGCGCACCAGTACCGTTGTACCGCCCAGGAATACCATCATCAGCATGACAGCCAGCGCCGCAGTGTGAAACAGGGGTGGTACACATAAATACACGTCGTCGTGCTTGAGTCCCAGTTCAATGATACAGTTAACGCAATTTACCATCTTGTTTTTGTGGGTCAACACCGCTCCTTTGGGCCGTCCCGTGGTGCCGGAGGTGTACATGATCAATGCCGGGTCGTCATCCTCCACAACAACTTCGGGTTCGGCGTCGTCCCCGCGGGACAGGAATTCTTCGTAACCGGTAACACCTTCCATTTCAGAGTCTCCCACCACAATCGAGTGGCGCAATACGGGCATGCTTTTTCCGGCCATTTTCACCATCTCGTGAAAAATACTGTCGTATACCAGCACAGACGAACCGGAATGGTTGACGATATAAGCCACCTCACGGCCCACCAGCCGGAAATTGATTGGAACCGCCAGCGCACCCAGCTTAGCCAGGGCGAAATAACACTCAACCATCTGAGAGCAGTTAAACAGCAAAATGGCCACCCTGTCCCCCTTGCCTACACCCAACTGTGAAAATGCCCCAGCCAGCCGGTTGACACGACTATTCAACTGGTGATAAGTGAACTTCCGCCCGCCATCCACCAGGGCCACCCTGCCAGGGTTTTTCCTTGCCTGCCTGGCCAGCATTTCCCCGATCACCAGTTGTCTTGAAAGCACTCCCCTTACATCCACGTAACCAACCTCCCCTTGTTTACCTGAACCGCCCGGGCGGCTTTTATCACCCGGCTCGCAAAAACCATGCCCGGGCATTAACCTTGCTGCCGCCTGATCGAATATTCTGAATTGTACAACTTGCTGTCCCGATACCGGGACAACTGTACCGTTTTCGGTACGGACAGTATGGACAAAATTTAAGCACCGGACCCCGCCCGGCACAAAAAACAAGGAGCACCCCTTGGCACGTAAATTGCGTTCAGTTATTGGCAACGGCATAACCTAAATACCTTAAAAATGAAAAATTAACAAGGAGGCTGATAACCATGGTGGGCATAACCGCCTTCGGCGCCTATATACCGTACAACCGCCTGGACAGGCAAAAAATTGCCGAAGCTCACGGTGAACCTTTGCCGCCCGGCGAAAAAGCGGTGGCCAACTACGACGAGGACAACGTGACCATGGCCGTGGAAGCGGCCCGGGACTGCCTTGCTGACGGGAATCCAAATTCACTGGCAGGAGTTTACCTGGCCACCACCACTACCCCATACAGGGAAAAGCAATCGGCCACCACGGTGGCGGCGGCTCTGGATGCCCCGGAAACGGTGCGCACCGCGGACTTTACATCCACCTTGCGCGCCGGGTCCACCGCCCTGCTGGCCGCCGCGGACGCGGTGAAATCGGGCCTTTCCAGCGTGATGGTGGCCGTGTCTGACAGCCGGCCCGCCGCCGCCAAGGGTCAATTCGAGCAGCTTTTCGGCGATGCCGCCGCGGCCTTTATTATTGGCAGCGAAAATGTCCTGGCCGAGATTGAAGCATCCTGTACTGTGGCCGGGGACGTGCTCACCCAGTGGAGGGAATCCGGGGACCGGTACGTGCGTACTTGGGAAGACCGGTTCGTAATAACCCGCGGTTACGGGCCGCTTGTCACAAAAGCGCTGGCAGCCCTGGCCAAAAAAATGCAGCTTGCACCCCAAGACGTGCACAAGCTGGTACTGTATGCCCCTTCTCCCCGCTACCAGGCTGGTACCGCCCTTTCCCTGGGCTTCAAGCAGCCACAGGTGCAAGACGGGCTATTCGCCGGAGTAGGCCTGGCGGGAGCGGCCCACGCACCGCTTATGCTGGCAGCCGCCCTGGAAGAGGCGCAACCGGGACAGCGCATTCTCATGGTCACTTTCGGGGAAGGAGCCGATGCCATACTTTTCCGGACTACGGAAAACATCGTTAATTTCAAACCGGTGCGCGGCGTCTCCGGCCACATCAGGTCAAAAAAGAACACCATGAATTACACCACCTACTTGCGGTGGAAAAAAATGCTGGACTTCGAGCCGCCGCGACGGCCCGACCCGGATCGCCCCTCGGCGCCGGCCATGTGGCGCAACGCCAAAAACAACCTGGCTTTTTACGGCAGCCGGTGCAACAACTGCGGCACACCGCAAATTCCTGCCCAGAGGGTGTGCGTCAACTGCCAGGCAAGGGATGAAATGTCCCCCTACCGGTTTGCCAACATACCCGCTCGCGTAGCCACATACACCATCGACTACCTTACTTTTTCCCAGGACCCGCCAACGGTGTTTGCGGTTATCGACTTCGAAGGCGGGGGCAGGTTACTGTGTGAAATGACCGACTGCGATCCCGCCGCCGTATCCATCGGCATGGAAGTGGAAATGACTTTCAGGCGGTTGTTTGAAGCCGGCGGCATACACAACTACTACTGGAAAGCCAGGCCCAAGAGGTAAAGGAGGGATAATATGAGCATAAGGGATAAAGTAGCCATCATCGGCATGGGATGCACCAGCTTCGGTGAACACTGGGACAAAAGCGCCAGCGACATGCTGGTGGAAGCCGCTTACGAAGCGCTGGAGGATGCCGGCCTGGCTCCCGAAGACATCCAGGCGTACTGGCTGGGCACCTGTGCCTCGGGATGGGCGGGCATCAGCCTTTCCGAACCGTTGAAAATACAGTACCGCCCGGTGACCCGGGTGGAAAACTTCTGCGCCACCGGCACCGACGCTTTCAGGAACGCTTGTTACGCCGTGGCGTCCGGGGCGTACGACATAGCCATGGCCATCGGGGTGGAAAAACTAAAGGATTCGGGTTACAGCGGGCTTGTCATCACCCCGCCCCCGGGGGACGGCACCGCTCCCAATTACTCCGCGCCGGCCGCCTTTTCCCTCCTGGCCCCCGCCTACTTCAAAAAGTATGGCCTGGACCCGGAAACGGGAAAGAAAGTGCTGGCCCGCATTGCTTACAAGAACCACAAAAACGGTGCGTTAAACCCCAAGGCGCAGTTTCGCAAGGAAGTACCCATGGAAAAGATACTGAAATCCCCCATTGTGGCCGCCCCTCTGGGCGTCATGGACTGCTCCGGCGTGGCTGACGGCTCGGCAGCGGCCATTATCGTGCGGGCCGAAGACGCTCGCAAGTACAAAAAAGACCCCATTTTCGTAAAAGCGTTATCAGTGGTATGCGGCCCGGGTCACGGCGCCATGCACCAGGATTTTGATTTCACATCCATCAGGGAAACTTACTACGCCGGGCTGGACGCTTACAAGCAAGCAGGCATAACCAACCCGCGGAAGGAAATAAGCATGGCTGAAGTGCACGACTGCTTCACCCCCACTGAACTGGTCATTTACGAGGACCTGGGCTTCAGCGAGCGGGGCAAGGCATGGCAGGACGTGCTGAACGGCGTGTTCGACCTGGACGGGGAACTGCCCGTCAACCCCGACGGCGGGCTGAAATCATTTGGCCACCCCATAGGTGCCAGCGGCCTGCGCATGCTTTACGAAATGTACCTCCAGCTCAGGGGGCTGGCGGGACCGAGGCAAATTAAAGACCCGAAGCTGGGACTGACCCACAACCTGGGCGGCTTCCCGTGGGAGGCGGTCTGCTCGGTATGCATAGTGGGCAAGGAACTGGGCTAGGCCACGGGGGTTGACCAAATTGCAAACCCGCAGTGTTATTACCCGGCACTGCCCGGTGGCGGGCCGGAACGTGCAGGTGGAAGAAATCCACCTGGTGGAAGGCACCAGTACCTGCCAGATAGAGACACAGTTAATCCACCGGCGGTGCCTGGACGACACGATTTGCCCCGGCAAGTCAGATTGTCCCCTGCACCTGGAATATGAGGGCTGAAACAAGGAGGTGTAACAAGTAAAATGAGTGGACGCGATGCAATGGTGGGCAGTAAACTGGCCCGTTTCAAGTACAAGGTGGAGCAATACAAAATCCGGGAAATGGCCCTGGCCATAGGCGACGACAACCCCCTGTACACCGATTCCGAATACGCCCGGGCACAGGGTTACCGGGACGTAATCGCTCCACCCACATTTGGCACTTGCATCGACCTGTGGGGCGGGCATGATTTCTTAACCCTGTGCCGCAAGCTGCAGCTTAACCCGGTAAAGGTGCTGCACGGGGAGCAGGAATATTTATATTACTCCGCAATACACCCGGGGGACGAGCTGGAGGCCACCTGCGTGTTGAAAAATTATGCCGACAAGGGCAAAATGTACATCTTTGTTCTGGAAACGCAGTACTTTCGGGGAGGCGAGCTCGTCCTGGTATCGCGCAATACCATCATAGAAAGAAAATAAGGAAAAACGGGATCAAGGAGGTGGGCGCATGGTAAAAAAAGTATACTACGAAGACCTGGTCAACACGAAAAACCTGCCCCCGTTGAAAAAGCCCCCCATTGACCGCACGCAACTGGTCAGGTACGCAGGTGCATCCGGCGACTTCAACCCCCTGCACTTTGACGACGAGATCGGAAAAATGGCAGGAACCGGGGGAGTAATAGCCCACGGCATGCTAATCATGGGTTTCGCCGGCCAGGCGGTTACCCAATGGGTGCCCAATCACTGTTTAAAACGGTTGTCGGTGCGTTTTGTGAATATAACCCGGCCGGGTGATGAGATTACGGTGAGCGGCACCATAACGGAAACGCGCGTGGAGGGGGACTCGGGTATTGTAGTGGGAGAGTTGACGGCCGCCGACCAGAACGGCGTGGTCAAGCTGAAGGGCACCTTCGAGGCAAAACTGCCGCTCAAGGACCAGACCGGTTAAAGAATTAAGCCGGCGGCGCGGCGCCAGCGGAAGGATAAAAATATTTGCAGGTATACCCTATACTAAAAAACATTTTCGTGTAGACCCCCATGCTGCGCTGCAGCACCAACAGGAAGATGAAAATAGTACTGAATTGGGCTGTTGGTCCCCGCAAGTGATGTCCTGGAGCGTCGGTAACAGCACCCGGCGCAGCGAGGCTGCGAAACCGGACGAGCGAACAGGACGTTCGCGAGAGCCATAACCGAACCAGGATGGTGAGTTTATGGCGGTCCGGTTTCGGAAAGCGGTCAGGGGACACACTTCCCCTTTGGGGTCGAAACTTTTGGGTCGGAAGTATGTCCCCAACGTATAAGCTGTTGGTGCTGTCGACGCGGAAGTCCTGAACGTAGCGGGGACCAACGGCCCGAAAGAAACAAAAGAGTTTTTCTGGGTAGGAGGTTATGGAGATGGAACTGATGCTGAAAGATAAAAACTGCATTATCACCGGCGCCGGCCGGGGAATAGGCAGGGCGACGGCCTTGTTGTTTGCCCGGGAAGGAGGCCGGGTGGTGGTCAGCGACCTGGACGAGGCACCCGCCATGGAAGTGGTGGAAGAAATCAAGGGGGCCGGCGGGCAGGCGGTGGCCTGCGTGGGCGACGTAACCGCCGACGGGTTTGCCGAAAAATTGATCAAAACCGCCGTTGAAAACTTCGGCCCCAGCATCGACGTCATCGTCAACAATGCCGGCTACACCTGGGACGGGGTCATCCACAAAATGAGCGACGAGCAGTGGGAGGCCATGTTGAAAGTGCATATCACCGCGCCCTTCCGCATTATCCGGGCCGCCGCTCCGTATATCAGGGACGCCGCCAAAAAGGAAAAAGAAACAACCGGTAAAATGTCGACCCGTAAAATTATAAACATATCATCAGTTGCCGGTCTGGACGGGAATGCCGGCCAGGCCAATTACTCCAGCGCCAAAGCCGCAGTGGTGGGCCTGACCAAAACCCTGGCCAAGGAATGGGGCGCATTTAACGTGTGCGTGAACACGGTGGCATTCGGCTTCATTGAAACGCGCCTCACCCAGCCCAAGGAAAAGGGTGATGCCATAAAAGTGGAAGACAAGGACGTTGCCATCGGCATTCCGGAAAACATAAGGCAAGTGTTCAAGGCTATAATCCCCTTGAAAAGGGCGGGCACTCCGGAGGAAGCGGCCAATGCCATCCTGCTCATGGCCTCCCCGCTGGCAGACTATATCACCGGCGAGGTGCTGCGGGTAACGGGAGGCCTGTAATATGGACTTAAACAGCGGTGATTACAAGATTTTCCGGGACGCCTTTAAAAAATTCATCCAAACCGAAATAACCCCGTATTATGAAAACTGGGAAAAGGAAGGCCTGGTGCCCCGGGAAGTCTGGGAAAAGGCGGGCGACAACGGTTTTCTCTGCCCCTGGGCCGGTGAAGAATACGGGGGCGCCGGGGCCGGGTTCGAATACTCGGTCATCATCACCGAAGAGCTGGCCCGGGCGGGCACCCACATCCTCTTTCCGCTGCACAGCGACATCGTGGTGCCGTACATAGACTCGTACGGCACGCCGGAACAAAAGCAAAAATGGTTGCCGGGCTGCGTTTCGGGCCGGATCATCACCGCCGTGGCCATGACCGAGCCCGATGCCGGTTCAGACCTGGCTTCCATCCGGACCACCGCCACCAGGGACGGGGAGCACTACGTGTTAAACGGCACCAAGACTTTCATCTCCTGTGGCGTTCACGCCGACCTGGTGATAGTGGCATGTAAAACCGACCCCCGGGCCACGCCGCCGCACAAAGGGATCAGCTTGCTGGTGGTAGAACGGGACACACCCGGTTTTTCACGGGGCAAGAAACTGGACAAAATGGGACTGCGCAGCCAGGACACCGCCGAGCTGATTTTCGAGGACTGCAGAGTACCAGCGGAAAACCTGTTGGGGGAAGAAGGCAAGGGGTTTGTTTACCTAATGGAAAAACTGCAGCAGGAACGCCTGGTGTGCGCCATCATGGGCCAGGGACTGGCCGAAAGAATGCTGGCTTACACCATTGATTACTGCCGCAACCGGAACATATTCGGCAAGCCGGTGTCAGCATTCCAGCACAATACTTTCAAACTCGTAGAACTGGCCACCGATGTCGAGCTAGGCCGCGCTTTTCTCGACGATGTACTGGAAAAACACCTGTCGGGTAAGCGGGTGGTCAAAGAGGTATCCATGGCCAAGTGGTGGATCACCGAAATGGCTAACCGCGTGGCCTATCACTGCCTGCAACTGCACGGCGGGTACGGTTATTCCGAGGAGTATCCCATCTGCCGGGATTACCGGGACGTGCGCATTTTCAATATTTTCGCCGGCACCACCGAGGTGATGAAGGCGATCATAGCAAAAGAGATGGGGTTGTAGCAAAAGCTACAACCCTAGTTTTTTTAGTTTTTCGTACAAGCGCGACCGGCTAATGCCCAGTATACGCGCCGCTTTTGTCTTATTGCCACCCGCTTCGTTCAGCGCCGCCCGGATGATTTCCCGCTCGGCCTCACCCATCCGGCTGCGAAACGTGTCCTTTACCGTGCTTTTTTCATCTCGCCTTACTTTACCGCGCCGCAGGTACAGGGGCAGGTCCCGGAGACAGATGGTATCTCCCGTGGCGAAATTCACGGCCCGCTCCACCACGTTTTCCAGTTCCCGCACGTTGCCGGGCCAGTGGTAATGCTTAAAAACAGCCAGGACGTCGGGGTCCGCGTCAGTAATCCCGGTGCCCAAGTAAGAGTTGTACTTGCGCAGGAAATGGTGTACCAGCGGAATGATATCCTCCGGGCGCTCGCGCAACGGTGGAATGTTTAATGTGATAACATTTAGCCGGTAATAAAGGTCGGCTCGAAATTCTCCCGCGGATACCATTTCTTCGAGGTTGCGGTTGGTGGCCGCCACCACGCGCACATCCACCCTGACCGGCGAGGTGCCGCCCACCCGGTCGAATTCCCGGTCCTGGAGCACCCGAAGCAACTTGGCCTGTAACCCGGGGCTCATGTCACCTATTTCATCCAGGAAAATGGTGCCACCATCGGCCAGTTCAAAATGGCCGGGCTTGCCCCCTTTCCTGGCGCCGGTAAAAGCACCCGGCGCGTAGCCGAAGAATTCCGATTCCAGCAACTGATCCGGTACCGCCGCACAGTTTACCTTGATAAAAGGACCGTTGCGACGCGGGCTGGCCATGTGAATGGCCTGGGCGAACAGCTCTTTGCCGGTGCCGCTTTCACCCCGGATCAACACCGTGGAAACTCCCCGGGCGGCCTGGAGGGTTTCACTTTTCAACCGGGCCATGGCCGGGCTGACAGAAACAATACTCTCCAGCGTGTATAATCTTCTATTACCGGCCTTTTTCAATTCTTCCCGGTAATAATTGAGCCGGCTTTCCAGGTTTTCCAGGCGCCGGGCCATTTCCTTGATTTCTTCCAGGTTGCGGAACATCATCTTGCCCACCGCGCCCACCACGCGACCCTGCTGAAATATGGGCAACCTGGACACCGCGAAGTGTGTCCCTCCCACCCGCTGCAACTGGCCGGTTTCGGGCACCCCTGTGCGGGCCACTATGTGCAGGCGGCTGTTTTCAAGCACACTGGTCACGTGCTGCCCCACGGATTTTTCGGGGTCCAGCCCGAAAAAGTCGGCCAGTGACTGGTTGATAAATGTAATTTTACCTTCCTTGTCAACCACCACTATGCCATCATAAGCGATATCGAGGACGGTCTGCAAGGTTTGCTGCAAAGTGCGCACGCTTTGCAGTTCTGCGGCCACCTGCTCCAACTCGGTCAGGTCCTGGAATATGGCCATAGCTCCCACCGTGTTTCCGTTATCCAAAACGGGGGTACAGTTAACCAGAAGCGCCCGGCCTTTAAACTCCCACTTCTTGCCCACCTCGACGCGCCCGGTTTCCATGACCTGGTGCAAGTTCAACCCCGGGAAAACCCGCTCCACGTGATGACCGGTTACACTCTCCTCGGTGACATTAAGCAGTGCTTCCGCGGCGGGATTCAGCATGTTAACCAGACCCGAACGATCCACCGACACCAGCCCATTGTGCATGGCCTGGTAAGTGGCGCGCAAGCGGGCGTTCAACAGGTCGGATTCACGGAACAGGGCCATAATCATGTCCACCTTGGTAAAAACTCCCCGTACCAGCCCGTCTCCGTCCACCACGACACCCATACCCACGGGGCTTTTTTTGACGGCTTCGACTATTTCCCGGTACGGGACTTCCAGCCCCACCGTCACCACCCGGCGGGTTAGAAATTTGTCCACCGGTTCTTCCATTGTTGAGCCGCCCAAAAGAGCGTCAAAAAGGTTGACCCTGGTAAGCAGGCCGGCTAGTCGCCCCTCGCCGTCAACGGCAGGAATTCCGTCCAGGCGCGTACGGCGAAACAGCTGGATGGCCCTTCTTAGCGTATCCCCGGGACTAAGCACCGGTACATCCGGGGTCATAATGTCTTTCATCAACATGACCGTCACTCCAAAATAAAAGGATAGGCCAATTTTTGCCTTACTCGGCCTATAGTGCCATGTGCTCCGTCCGGGCTATAATTTCGTCCTGCAATGCCCTGCTCAAGTCGCAGAAGTAGTCGCTGTAGCCGGCCACCCGAACTATCAGGTCGCGGTACTTCTCGGGCTCGGCCTGGGCTGCCCGCAGCGTTTCCGCGCTGACCACGTTGAACTGGATGTGGTGCCCGTCCAGCTTGAAGTACGAGCGCACCAGGTGAGCCAGCTTATCGATGCCATCCTCTCCTTCCAGTACCTGTGGCGTGAACTTCTGGTTCAGCAGCGTGCCCCCTGTGCGCACGTGGTCCATTTTGGCTGCCGACTTGATCACGGCGGTGGGGCCGCGGCGGTCTGCGCCCTGCACCGGAGAAATACCCTCGGACAGTGGCTGCCACGCTTTCCTGCCGTCCGGTGTGGCCCCGGTTACCGAACCGAAGTACACGTGGCAGGTGGTGGGCAACAGGTTGATGCGGTAGATCCCGCCCCGGGTGTTTTTCCTGCCGTCCACCGCTTCGTAGTAAATATCAAATAGCTGCTTCATAATGCCGTCGGCATAATCGTCGTCGTTCCCGTACCGGGGAGTTTTGTTCACCAGCATGAGGCGCACCTTTTCGTGACCGGCAAAATCTCTACCCAGTACGGCCAGCAGCTCGTCCATGCTCAGGTTGCGCTGGTCGTATACGTGGTACCGGATGGCGGATATGCTGTCGGTAAGGCTGCCCAGCCCCACCCCCTGGATATAGGTGGTGTCGTACCGGGCGCCGCCGGCGTTGTAATCCCTGCCCCGGGCGATGCAATCATCTATCAGGATGGACAAAAAAGGTGCCGGCATACGGGTGGCGTAAAGCCGCTCGATTATGTTGTTGCCCTTTATTTTTACGTCAACAAAATAGTTAAGCTGTCGCCTGTACGCGTCCAGCAACTGGTCAAAACACGTAAACTGGCGGGGATCGCCGGTTTCAATGCCCAGCTTGTCCCCGGTACGCGGGTCCACTCCGTTGTGCAGCGTAACTTCCAGTATCTTCACCAGGTTGAGATACCCGGTGAGAATGTAGCTTTCCTTACCGAAGGCACCCGCCTCCACACACCCGCTGGCTCCCCCGCACCGGGCGTCTTCCAGGGTTTTGCCCTGTCGCACCAGTTCCTGCACGATGGTGTCGGCGTTGAATATGGAGGGCTGGCCCCACCCCTGCCGCACAATGCGCAGGGCCCGTTTCAAAAAACGGTCCGGGGTTTTCTTGCTCAACTGGATGTTGGAACTGGGCTGGAGCAATCTCATTTCATCGATGACGTCAAGGATTAAATAGGATACCTCGTTGACACCATCCGAGCCGTCAATTTTCAACCCTCCAACGTTGATGTTGGCAAAATCGGTGTAAGTGCCGCTTTCCTCGGCCGTAACCCCCACCTTGGGCGGAGCGGGCTGGTTGTTGAACTTGATCCAGAAACACTGCAGCAATTCTTTGGCTTGCTCAACCGTCAGGGTCCCTTCATCCAGCTGGCGCCGGTAAAAGGGGTAAAGGTGCTGGTCCAGCCTCCCGGGGTTGAACGAGTCCCAGGTGTTTAGCTCGGTGATTACCCCCAGGTGCACGAACCAGTAGTACTGCAGCGCCTCCCAAAAGGTGGTGGGGGCGCGGGCGGGGACCCGCGAGCAAACAACTGCAATTTGTTCCAGCTCTTTCTTTCTTACCGGGTCGGGCTCCCTTTGGGCCATCTGCCGTGCCAGGGCGGTATGGCGGTTGGCAAAAGTAATAATAGCTTCCGCGCAAATACGCATGGCCTTCAGTTCTTCCCGCTTGTCAAAGGCCTCGGGATCATGCAGAAAATCCAGTTTTTGCATGGCCGCATCAATGCCGGCTATGAAGTCCAGCATGCCCTTGTGATAAATTTTGTCGTCCAGGACGGTGTGCCCCGGCGCCCGCTGTTCCATGAATTCCGTAAATATGCCGGCCTTGTAAGCGGCTTGCCAGCTTTCGTCCATCTGGCTGAAAATAATATCCCGCATCGAACGCCCGCGCCAGTAAGGAATAATTTGCTCCTCGTATATTTTCCTGGTTTCTTCGTCAACAAGGTAGGAAATCTTTTCCCGGGAATTGAGCACGTCCAAATCCTGCAAGCTGTGACAGCACAATTCCGGGTACGTGGGAACGGCCTTGGGCTCGGGCCCCCTCTCCCCGACAATTAACTCGTCCTCTCCTATGAATATGGTCTTGTTTTCCATCAGGTGTTTAAATGCCAGGGCCCTGAGCACCGGGGGCGAGTATGCGCCGGAGTTGCGGTAAAATTCAGTCACCAGCAGTGCCCGCTCGGCAGACACGCGCGGTACCGCTTCCAAGCTGCGCTGTCTTAGCCTGGCCACGCGCTCGTTCATGATCCAACCTCCATCTATGGAATAATAGAAAAATCAACTAGTGTCCTACTTGCACCTTTAACCCGTATTTACCCAGCTTTTCCGCAACGGCTTGCATTTTCTCATCGCCCGGTGGCTGCAGGCCTGCCAGGCCGTACTCAAGCCCCAGGCGGCGGTACTTGCCCGCACCGGCCCTGTGGTAAGGAAGCAGGTGAACGTACTGTACCCCAGCCAGGCCTGAAACAAATCGACCGGTTGCGGTGATATTTTCATCCCCGTCATTGATACCGGGAATTACCGGTACGCGTATAATTATGTTACCGTGCCGGGCGGCCAGTTCCCGCAGGTTGTCCAGGATCACCCCGTTGGAAACGCCCGTGTACTGCCTGTGCAGGCCGTCATCCATGATTTTCAGGTCGTACAGGAACAGGTCGGTTATTTGGCTCGCTTGCAGCAGTATTTCCGGTGCAGCAAAGCCGGTGGTATCCACTGCGGTGTGTATGCCCCTCTTTTTGCATTCCGCCAGCAGTGCCAGCAAAAATTCAGGTTGCAGCAGCGGCTCGCCGCCGGAAAAGGTAACCCCTCCGCCAGACTGGTCATAAAAAATAACGTCCCGTTCTATATCGTCCAGCACCTCTTCCACGGTCACCCGCCGCCCGGCCACTTCCCTGGCCCCGGCGTGGCACAAGCCGGCGCAATGGCCGCAGGCAGTGCACTTGTCCCGCTGAAAAAGGGGAACGCCGTCTTTATTACCCAGTGCCCCGTTCGGGCAGCTTGCCACGCAGTCCCCGCAGCCGATGCACCTTTCCCCGAAAAACATGATTTCGGGCTTTAGCTGCCAGCTTTCGGGATTATGGCACCAGGCGCACCTTAAAGGGCATCCCTTCAAGAATACGGTGGTGCGTATTCCCGGCCCGTCATGCACCGAGTATTTCATAATGTCGAAAACAATTCCCGCGGGCAAGTCCTTCCCACCCCGGCTGTGGTATTTTTCAGGTGGCACCATTATAACACAAAAGAATTCAGCGCTGGCACCTTTCGTTCGCCGGCCCGGTTTCATAAATCGCTTCCTTTCTTCCCATCATCAAGGGCCCGTTTCCAGGGCTTTTACTAGGTTTTCCAGGTTTTCCCGCATAACCGACAGGTAATCTTTACCTGCAGCCATTTCTTCGGCGGTAAGCCCGCCCACGGGGTTCAACACCAAAACTTCCGCCCCTGTTTCACCGGCAATAACCTTGGAGACTTTTGGACTGACAAGGCTTTCAAAGAATATGTAGCGAATTCCCTTTTCGCGCACCAGTTCAACCACCTCGGCCATCCGGGCAGGGGTGGGTTCCACTTCGGGCGACAGGCCCCGCAACGGTACCTGCACCAACCCGTAACGCCTGGCCAGGTAACCGAATGAAGCGTGAGAGGTGACAAACTCTCTGCGCTTCACCCCAGCCATGGCCTTTTCAAAATCGCTGTGCAGCGCCGCCAGCTGCCCCTTGTATCTTTGAGCGTTTTGTTCGTAATAACCTTTGTTTTCGGGATCCACGCCGGCAAGCCCCAAAGCAATATTATCCACCATGGTCATGGCGTTTACCGGATCCACCCAAACATGCGGATCCACAGCGGCGGCATCATTGCCCGGTGGTGATGCGATGCTATTGCCGGTATGGTTTGCGCGCTTCGCTTCTTTATGGTGACCGTACTCGTGGGCGTGTTCATTTGACGCCGAACCATAGATTAATTCAATTCCCTCGCTGGCGTCAACGAGGGCGATACCTTTTTCCTGCAGGATACCGGTGGTTTTACCCACCCATTGTTCCATGCCGGCGCCGCAGTAAACAAACAAATCGGCTTTTTGCAATTCAACCATGTCACGGGGGGAAGGTTCCCACCCGTGCGGTTCGGCGCCCGGCGGGACGAGGCACGAAACCCGGATTCTATCTCCCCCCACATTCCTGGCAAAATCGTACACCGGGTAAATGGAGCAGACCACATGTACCCGGCTGTCCTGCGGGTTCATATTGCCCGGTCCTTCTTCTCCCCCAGTATCGCAGCCTGGTAAAAGCAATACTGCGCAAAACAGTAATACAACAACAAAAAAGCAACTCTTTTTACTTTTAAGCACCCCGCATTGTCCCCCCAACACCAAAAGTACTTGCCAGTTAGCTTTAATAATAATTATTCTTATTTAATAGCTAATATCATTTATAAATGATTTTTCCTGGTAACGTCAATATATGTATTTATTGAAAACTCTATGAGTTTCAAAAAAAAGCCCCCTTATTCGGGGGAGACTTTCCGTTATATGCCGCTTTTTTCTCTCACTTTAACAAGGCTTTATAGCCGCTGCTAAAACATTATTAATAATTTTCACAAAGCAATTCGTAGTATGCCTGGGGATGCGCGCAAGCGGGGCACACCTTGGGAGCTTCTTTGCCTTTGTGCACGTAACCGCAGTTCCGGCACTTCCATTTCACTTCTTCATCCCGCTTGAACACTTTGCCTTCTTCAATGTTTTTAAGCAGGGCCAGGAAACGCTTTTCATGTTCCTCTTCCACTTCGGCGATTTCGTGGAATACATCCGCAATTTCGTCGAACCCCTCTTCCCGGGCGACTTTTTCGAATTCCGCGTACATGCTGGTGTACTCGTAATTCTCTCCGGCAGCAGCTTCTTTCAAGTGAGTTTTGGTATCGGTAATCCCGTTCAGAAATTTAAAAAGCCGCTTGGCGTGTTCCTTTTCATGGTCCGCGGTTTCAAGAAAAATGGCCGCGATTTGTTCATAACCTTCCTTTTTGGCCACACTTGCCCAGTAGGTGTACTTGTTGCGTGCCTGGCTTTCACCAGCGAAAGCAGCTTTCAAATTTGCTTCGGTTTTAGTTCCTTTCAGGTTCATACTTTTCCTCCTTGTGAAATTGTATTTATCAATTATTTTTGTTTTAATTTAAAGTATATTTATTAATAAAAAGTAAATCAATAATTAACATTTTATTAAAGTGCGTCATAATGCCACCTTAACTCCTTCAGTCACCTCCATACCGTTTATTTACCCTCTCCATGCTTTCGGCCAGTTCTATAATTTTTTACAGTTTGTCCTTTTTAGCCGCACTACAAACACAAGTTTTAATATTCTACGTGTGATAAGATAATTAGAAATTAACGTCGCAGGATTTTTACCATGGTAGTTCAATGCCTAAAAATCAGGCTAAAGCGGGGTACTAGGGAACAGGTTGCGGATTGGATAAATAGCATGCACATAAATTTTTTCAAACAAACCTTGCCAGCAGTTCCACGGTATGCACGACCCTGACGGGTAGCGACGCTTTTTTAATGGCATGCTCCAGCTGTGCCATGCAGGCCGGGCATCCCGTGGCGATATAATCAGGCTTTATTTTTTTCAGGGCCTGTACTTTGGGTTGCACAACCGCCTGGGAAAGGCGATAATGCTCCAGGCTGAATGAACCGGCGGAGCCACAGCACATCCCCGCCTCGGCCGGCAATTCCACAAACTGGTTTTCTCCGGTTATTTTTTTCAACAGAGTGCGGGGGTATTCCTTTCCCCCCTCCACCTTTTTCAAGTGGCAGGGGTCGTGGTAAGTAACGATTCCGGTGTTTTCGGAAGCGGGATGCGGACAAAAGCCTAACACTTCCACCAAGAACCTTGATACGTCCATCACCTGGCCCGCCATGCCCGCCAAGTGGTTGTCGCCGGTAAGTTGCGGGTACTCCAGCCAGGTCCCCAGGCAGCCGGCGCAATCAACCACTATGTAATCAATGCCGTAACGCATAAAACTAATGATGTTGCGCCGCGCCAGTTCCCGGGCGGTGTCGTAATCGCCGCCGGCCAGGGCGGGCAGCCCGCAGCAACCCTGTTCAGGGATAACCACGTCTACACCATTTCTGGTCAAGAGTTTTATTACGCTGTAGCCGGTCCGGTGATAAACATGGTCGGTCATGCAGCCTGTGAAATAGCCTGCCTTGATTTTACCGTTTTCCGCCCGGGTGATTTGCGGCACGAGCTTGCGAAATTGACCCGCAGCGAAAACCGGGAGCAAAGACTCCCTGGCCGAGGCATCGCCCGGCAGCAATTTGAGCATGCCGGTGGTGTGCACCAGCTTTCGCAGTCCCGACTTCTGGTAAAAATAAAGCAGCCTGGCCATGGTACCCAGCCGCCCGTCACCTTTAAGCAAAAGCTGAAATACCGTTCGCTTTAACACGGGCAGACCCCTTGCCGCCACCAGGTCCCGCCGCGCTTCCTGCACCAGCCGGTCAACCCTGACACCGTTGGGACAGTTATCACCGCAGTTACCGCAAAGCAGGCAGGTGGAAAATATTTCGGCCAGCCTGTCATTCCATTGCAGCTTGCCACCGGAGAGTAGTTCGAGTAGCTCTACCTTTCCCCTGGCTACCAGCGGCTCAAGACCGCTGGACAGGTACAGTGGGCAGTGCGCCTGGCAGGTACCACAACGGCTGCATCGATCAATCATTTTTTGCAAAGATTCGCCTAGCTTCATGGTTTATCTTCCCAGAGAATACTCTTTCGCATACTTTTAGCGGGCGCTCCGGTGGTATCACTCCGCTCGCTCTTGCAACTCTACTTGTTGTGGTTAAAATCCATTATTGTGCTCGCATGAAATAGCCTGCCTAACCGTTTTGTTACGCCCTAAGCAGCCATGAATTCGGGGCTATGACGGGCTAATCAACGCATCCGGATGCACCGCTCGCTCCGGATAACCACTGGAGCGCCTTGATACCGGTAATTCTCATCCTCCTGCTGGTGCCGCAATGCGGCGTCATGGGGATCTTCCCGGAAAAATTTTGCCGGGGTTTAGTATGCCCCTTGGATCAACGGCCATTTTGATGGCTCTCATGTATTCCACCCCGGCGGGTTGGGCTTCCCATTCCAGGTACGGCTTCTTCATGGTACCGATTCCGTGTTCACCGGAAAGGGTACCACCCAGTTCAAGCGCCGCGCGAAAAATTTCCCGCACCGCTTTTTCCGCCCTTTCCAGCTCCTCTGGATTTCTCCTGTCCACCAGTATATTGGGGTGCAGGTTACCGTCGCCGGCGTGGCCGAAAACGGGAAGTTGCAGGTCGTACTTTTCACCTATGGCCTGCAGTTTTTTCACCATGTCCGGTATTTTGCTGCGAGGTACAGTGGCATCCTCGGATATTTTGGTGGGTTTCAGCTGCACAATCGCCGCCGATACCGCCCGCCTGGCCTGCCAAAGCCGGGCCCTTTCCTCTTCGCCGGTTGCCACCTGCACTTCCCGGCACCCGTTCTGGCGGCAGGCGTTTTCCACCAGCGTTATGTCTTCCGCCACCTGGGCCGGCGACCCGTCTACTTCAATAAGGAGTATGGCGGCGGCGTCAGGCGGCAAACCCAGCTGCAGGTAATTCTCCACGCACCTTATGGTCACCTGGTCCATCAGTTCCAAGGTGGCGGGGATAATGCCCCGGCAGATTATGGAGGTAACTGTTTGCGCCGCGTCCTCCAGGCTGTCGTATATGGCCAGCGCGGTGCGTACCGCCCCCGGCTTGGGCAGTAAACGCAGAATTATCCTGGTAATGATACCCAAAGTTCCCTCACTGCCGGTCAGCAGCGCAGTGAGGTTGTAGCCAGTGACATTTTTGACCGTCCGCCCGCCGGTGTTTATAATTTCGCCCGTCGGTGTAACCACTTCCAGCCCCAGTACGTAATCACCGGTAACCCCGTACTTGAACGCCCTGGGGCCACCGGCGTTTTCCGCCACATTACCGCCGATGGTGCAGGTTTTAAGGCTGGATGGGTCCGGCGGGTAAAACAACCCTTCTTTTTCCACCGCCCGGTGCAGGTGTTCTGTAACCACACCGGGCTCAACCACGGCCACCAGGTCCTCGCGGTTGATCTCAAGTATCCTGTTCATACGCGAAAACACCATGGCAATACCTTTTTCCGCCGGCACCGAACCACCGCTGAGGCCCGTACCGGCACCCCGGGGAAATATGGGGAACTCCATGTCGTTGGCCAGTTTAACTATTTCGGATACTTGCCGGGTGTCACCCGGAAAAACAACCAGCGCGGGCACCCCTCGCTGCATTGTCCCGTCGTAGGAATAGCAAATCCTGTCCTCGAGGCTTTCCAGTACGTAGTTGGCACCGGCTATTGCTTTTATTCTTTTTACCGTCGCCCTGTCCATAAGGTTATCTCCTTATGATTTTGGGTTTTCATACCGTGCCCTTGCAACGTGGCTTTTAAAAACCTTCTTCATAAGACTCTCAAAACCTTTTGTACAATTAATCCGTTGTTTAGCTTTAATAAATTACATCACCAAATGTAAAAATCACCCTAAACAGCAAATTATATTCCATTTGTTGATTAGCATATAGACCTTAAACTTAGAAACAATAATTTAAAAAGGAGGTGAATATAAAATGAAGGGGACAACCACGAGCTGGACAGTTCTGGGTTTGGGCGCCGGTGTAACTCTGCTGGGTAAAATGGTGGGAGGAAACCTTGGCGCGGGAATTACAGGCTTTGGCCTGGCGCACGTGGTTCTCGGCATTCTCGACCAGTTCAGGCCCAGCGTTAAAAGATAGACATTAACAATGAGGCCCGCTACAGGTAGCAGGCCTCATTTTTGTGCGGTATATAATTTTAGCCCCTGGTGGTACAAAAATTTAACGGGTTATGTATACCCAACCGGTGGATTCACACCGGCACTTAAGTATTTGCGTTCAACACCCACTCGGATTGCTTGAACGCCTCGTTTATTTGTTCCTCCGGGGCAAGGTATGGTTTATACCAACCTTTTTTTACGGCCAACTGCGTCATTGCTTCATGAGCCATGACACACTGGGTCAAAAACTCGCTGTACATCCTCCTTACCTCGGGGGTTACGGATTCCAGCGTAGCACCCAGGTAAGCCATGGAAGCGCCTTTCAGTGCCATCAGGCTGTCATTGGCAATTACCTGGTCGTTAATTTTAAAATCATTTTCATTTCCCATCAGGTTTTGCAACAGCGATGCCATCAGTGCACCTCCCGCTTTGCCAAATCATGGTCGGTCAAAAATTTTTGCAAATTTTTAATTCTCGCTTCTGATGCCTGAATACCCGATTTTGCCAAAGTTAATAGCTCATCATCCTTGATGAAATTCATTGTTGCTTTCGCCTTCGCAACCGAGTTGGTCTCCATCTGTAATAATTCACGCAGTTGAAGCATTTCAGCGGTTGATATACGGCTCATAATAACCTCCCCCGTCTTTTTTTTATATCTTGCTCCAAATACATTAAATTATTACGAAATGTCCCAAAGAAAACGCGCGTTTCAATTCCCTTTACTTGCGCGAATATAATTTTCCAACAAAACAAAAGCCCGTAGCCTGCATCGCAGGCACGAGCTTTTATTTTATTCATTACATTCACTATATTAACTGCATTAACTATATTAATTATATTCACTATATTTCAACTATACCCTCCCTTTTTCCTTGGCGATACGCGCGAACTGCTCTTTCTTGGTTTCGGGCGGAACGTGAATTTCCGCACGGCGCTCCATTTTCATGGCATCACTCGGGCAGGCTGCCGCGCAGACCCCGCAGCCAATACATTTTTCATTATCGATAACCGGGATTTCGTCCCCGCCGGAGCTCTCCATGGTGATGGCGTCAATATGACAGCTATCCGCGCAGGTGCCGCACCCCACGCAATTCTCCCGGTCCGGGGAGGGTATAAAATTGCTGGGGTGCACGGCTTTACCGCCCGTTTCCCTAATGGAGCGCAAAACCTGGCAGCAGCAACCACAGCAATTACAGATGTAAGCCGGGTTTTTCAGAACATTGTCCCCCAGGTGCACAAGGCCATGTTTTTCCGCGCGATCCAGCGCCCTGAGCAAATCATCAACACTGGCCGGCTTGGCCAGTTTCCGGTACACCAGCCAGCGAGCCGCGTTGCCCAGGGAAATACAAATATCCTCCATGGGCGCGTCACAGCCTTTATCCAGGTGGTGCGCCTTGTGCCGGCAGGAACATATCCCCAGCGAGCCGCCACCGGATTGCCTGATTATCTCCGAAGCCCTTTCGTAGCTTAAAACCTCGGTTTCCACCACCGCGGAAATGAGGTTTTCATACATCAAAGCCTTGAACATTTTGGTTTCCCCGCCGAAAAACTCTTTGCGCACTTCGTCATCGGCAAAGTACCGTTCAAACAGCTGGGCCATTTCTTTCATATTCAGGTCTTCCCTGACCCTCATGAAGGTGTACTCAAAAAACCCCACCACCATGGGCGCCAGCATGTACATAGTACCGTCGCGACGTGGAATGTCAAGCACAAGCCCTTTTCGGGCCATACCTTCCAGAATATCCTTCATCTGTTCTTTGTTGTATCCGGTGACATCTGCAATCTTTTCCAGCGGCATCGGCAAAAGGGGAAACTTGCTGCCCACCTCGGCCTCGGTAACGGTATACAGCCGGTGTAGAATTTCCATCAACACGTCATTGACCGGAGCACCAACCGGGTTTTTGTTTAAACGTTCCGCCAGCGCCCGGTAAATTTCTTCCTTGGCGTTAACAATGTGACCCACTATTCCAGCCCCCTTTTGTGCATTATGAAAACACGCTTTTCAATCTTAAATTATTCCGCTGTTTCCCCCAGCTTGTCCAAAACTTTCATAAAAGTGGCAAAATCATGCTGGTAAAATTGTCCTTTAATCTCCTCATCAAGTTTTTCCGCCAGTTCAACCATCCGGGGGCCCAGCTGCTTAGACTTTTCTGTCAAGCAAACCAGCAGCGAACGGCGATCTTCCGGGTCATCCCTCCTTTCCACGAATCCCCCCCTTTCCATGCGGTCCAGGATTCCGGTCAGGGTGGACCCGTCAATGCCCACCATTTTGGCCAGGTCCTTGAATTTCGCGCCATCTTTCCATAACAACGCACTTAGCACGTAAAATTGCACCGGTGTAATTTCAAAGGGCGCCAGGTTCACCTCGTAATAACGCTGCACCTTGCGCATCACCCGGCTTAACTTGTAGCAGATGTACTTGTCCGGCGCCCCGGGCGAAGCATTTTTTGTCACGGCTATCTTCCTTTACTGGCATATAAATTATTTGTATGCCAACAATATTTTACGTTCATGCCTGTGGCGTGTCAAGCAAATTTTTCAAAATATTTTGTAAAGGATTTTACTTGCCTGGCGGTGAAACTTTCCTCCACTGGCATTTTACTTGAACAGGAGGAAACGGAAATGAAAAAACTGCATTTACTGGTGGTACTGGCAATAATACTGGCTATAGGCCTGGCAACCCCGGCACAAGCCGTTGAGCAAAACAGGATTACAGTATTGGTTGATGGCCTGACTGTAAATATGGATACGGCACCGGTCATCCGGGACGGGCGCACCATGGTACCTTTCCGCGCCCTGGCGGAAGCACTGGGTGTTAATGTAACCTGGGACAGCACCAGCCAAACGGTGCACGCCACCGACGGAAATATTTCAGTCCGGCTACAACCCGGCAATAGCACGGCTTACAAAAATAATAGCGCCATCGCCCTGGATGCGCCGCCGCTGGTAGTTGACGGCAGGACGCTGATACCGCTGCGGTTTTTCAGTGAAGCTTTCAACTGCAAGGTAACATGGGACGGTTCAGTGAAAATAACATCACCGCCTCGAAAAATGTTTGTCACCGGGTTTTACGCCCTGGGGGACGCCGGTACCAGCAGCTGGACTAACTTGTTTGGAACACCCTACCCCAATACCACCCGGGGAAACACCGAACTGGTCAGCGAACTGGCCCTGGGGTGGTACAGCCTGGACGAGGCGGGCAACCTGACGACCAAAAGCAAACAGGGGTGGCAAAGACCCGAGGGCTGGGAGGACGTGTTACAAGCGGCAGGTAAATATGGACTGAAAACCGAGATGGTGGTGCAACTGGCCGACGGGGACGGCACCCTGACAACGCTGCTGGCCAATAACGATGCCGTGCAAAACAGCATAAACGCCATCGTGGCGGAAGCGGTACTTTACGGGGGGGTGAACCTGGATTTCGAGGGACTGGGTTACTCGCAAACCGGAGCCGAACTGCAAGCGGTGCGAGACAGTTTTACTTCGTATGTCAGTCATTTATCCCGGCAATTACACAAACACGGCAAAACCCTTACCCTGTCCCTGCACCCATTAAACAGTGTATTTCGCGGGTACGATTACGCCGCGCTGGGCGAGCATGCCGACCGGATCATCATCATGGCCTACGATTACGGCCCGAAACCCGAGCCCGCAAACCTGGTGGCGCAAGCGGTAGAAATGGCTGCCTCGGTTGTGCCGCCGGAAAAGTTAAGCCTGGGCATTTCCATCCCCAGCGAAACCCCTGATAGCGCGGCTACCAAGCTGGGTATCGCCAAAAGGTACAAACTGGGCGGTGTGTCCCTGTGGCGCTTGGGCCTGCTTTCCGGCCCGATGTGGGAGACATTGAAAGCATCGGTCATAGCCGAAAAATAATCAATGTAATCTCTTTGGGGAAGCATCAATTTAACATTAGATAAAAACGAAAGGGGGACAAGGCTTTGCATAAAGCTTTCGTCCCCCTTCACAACTCATTTCATCAAGCTGTAACTTACATCTTTGCCTTCCAGAGGCCGTGCAGGTTACAGTACTCCCTGGCTTCCATTTCTTCTCCGCCGGGCACGCAGAATTCCGCCACCGGGGCTTCACCGGGTTCTAAAAATTTGCGGTACGTTGTTCCGTCCACTATAAGCTCAATCCACTCGATATAATGCTTTTCCTCCATGGGGTGTATCACACTGCCCACAGTCACTTTTACGCTGTCACCCGATTTTTCGATTACCGGCACGTGCTTTTCTTTGGAGGCATCCACGGTGTTCTCAACCATGTACACCATGGGTTTCTCACAGCATACTAACTGACCCCTGCTGGCGTGAACAACCTCCACAATGTTACCGCATACGCTGCACTTGTAAATCTGCAATAGCTCGGTCATTTTTCCCAACCTCCATTTAAGATAAATTTATCTCTTGATAAACTCTCCCAGCTTTTTACCCGCTTCCTTGACGGAATCAATTTCCTGCTCATCAGGCAGGTACTGTATGTTGATAAATTCCAGTGGCATATCCCAGCCCATATCTTTCATCACCGCAGCCACTTCCCGGGCTCCCTGGCCGCCCCAGCCGTATGAGCCGAATGCCAGGCCAATGCGTTTCTTGGGCCGAAGTCCCTTGATATAGGTTAAAAACCCGCTTACACTGGGCAACATGCCATTGTTGAGCGTCGGCGTGCCAATAAGCACCGCCCTGGAAGTCAACAGGTCGGTCATAATCTCCGACATGTGGCTGGTCTGCAGGAACCGCACGGTAACCGGCACCCCGGCTTCCTCTAACCCGTCCTGCAGCGCGAGGGCTAAACGTTTTGTGGAGTCCCACATGGTATCGTACACGATCAGCGCCTTCGGGTCGGTTTCATGGCTGGCCCATTTCCGGTAAACCGGCACAATTTTATCCAGGTAACTCCGCCAGATAACGCCGTGACTGGGCGCAACCATGTCTATATCCAGCTGTGTCACCACGTCCAGTGCTTTTAACACGTTATCTCCATAAGGCAACACAATGTTGGCGTAATACTTGGCCGCTTCCTCGTGAATGATATCCCAGCCCACCTGGTCATCAAACCGGTCGGTGGTAGCTATGTGCTGCCCGAAAGCGTCGTTAGGTAACAGCAGCTTATCCTGTGGAATGTAGGTGACCATGGAATCCGGCCAGTGTACCATGGGTACATGCACAAACTTCATCGTCCGTGAACCGGTGTTCAACTCCTCGCCTGAATTGACCACCTTGAAATTCCATTCCTTTTTGAAATAACGAAGTAACCCCATCTTACCCCGGGGTGAGGTAACTACTTGAGCGTTGGATGCCAGCTCCATGATTCTGGGTAAACTGCCGGAATGATCCATTTCCACGTGGTTGACCACCATATAATCAATCTTCGCCGGGTCCACCACCTGCTTGATCCGGCTCAACATTTCGTCAAACAGGTAATGTTTCACCGTGTCCACCAGTGTGATTTTGTCGTCCACGATCAAATAAGCATTATAGGTTGTACCTCGCGGAGTCAAGTAACCGTGAAAGTACCTGAGGTTCCAGTCGATTGCTCCCACCCAGTAAACTCCGGGTTTTATTTCCACTGGTTTCATGGGCAACCTCCTCAAATTTATATTGATTATCGTACACCAACCTGCGGGCGCTTAAAGGAACCCGTTTACGATTTGGTGTTAATACGGCAATTATATATACCTTTCCTTAAAAGAACTTTGCTAAAAGCTTAACGTTTTATTAAACATAAAACATAAATTAATTTTTGTACGTTGCCTGGATGTTGACTCATACTTCGGTGTGATAAATGGAAATCCTTTTAAAAGACAAAAAAACAACCCGCTAGAGCTTGTCTTGCGGGTGTTTTATGCCAGTTAGATAAGCTGCACGTTAGAAGCCTGCTGGCCGCGGGGTCCTTCGGTTAATTCGAACTGCACTTTTTGTCCCTCGCTGAGAGATTTGAACCCGGGGCTTTGAATCGCCGTGTAATGGACGAAAACGTCAGTTCCGTTTTCACTTTCAATAAACCCGTAGCCCTTGTTGTTGTTGAACCATTTTACTGTGCCTATCAATATTATTCCTCCTGTGCAAGTATTTCAGGTATAGTATTACCTCTTTACTTTGTTTAATTACATCACAAAAATACCTGCACAAAAAGTTTTTATTATTTTTTCCAGTTTAGAATCAATGGTTCCTTTCGGGGCACGGGCGGCCACTCTCCCCTGGGATAGCCCAGCACCAGCGGGGCCACCAGCCTGTAATTTTCAGGCACACCCAGTTTCTGTTTCATTTCCGGCATGTTACCGGTTTGCATTGCGAATCCTATCCAGCAAGTGCCCATGCCTTTTTCATACGCGGCAAGCATGATGTTTTGCGCCGCCAGGGTGCAGTCGATAACATGGTTTGGTGAAACTGGGTTTCCATAAATAAGAATCAAGCACGGGGCGTTGTAAAATATGTTGAATTCCTTGTTTTCCATAAGAGCCCTGTATTGTTGCAGGTACTTGTTGTTTTCCATTTGGCCCAGCAGCAGTTCCTTGGCCCGGTCCGACCATTCCCGCATGAATTCCCTGTCCTCAATTACCACAAACGCCCAGGGCTGCATCCTGGAAGCAGTGGGAGCCCACGTGCCCAGGGTAATTAGCTCCTTTATTACCTCCTCCGGCACGGGCCGGTCCTCGTAAGCCCGGACGCTCCTTCTTCCCTTAATTATTTGTTCAAGCTTCATAAAATACACCTCTCACGTAAATTTAATAGCCAGCCACCACCCCGCTGGCGATGGGATATGTAAGGGGCTTGTTTCCAGCCGGGAACGCAAACGGTTTAACCGGGAAAACCGGTTACCCCAGCCTGGTTCTGGCATCGGCCAGCATGGTTCTTATAGGCAAATTATAAGGGCACTTTTCCTCGCACTCACCGCACTCGATACACTTATCCGCGGTTACCGGCAAGGCCCGGTATCTCTCCCTGGCCCATTCTTTTAAGCCATATCGCGTGTAGTACCCGTCAAGCAGAAAAACCATGGGGGCATCCACTCCCTGCGGGCAAGGCTGGCAATACTCACAACGCCGGCAAAATGTGGAGCCAAGCTTAGCCGCCACTTCCTCCAGATACTTTCTTTCGCTATCCGACAGGGGTCGCGGCTCGTCTCCCGCCGCCGCGTTTTGGTCCACCTGCTCCGGCGCGTCCATGCCCGGTATCACTGTGCTGACGGGATACTCCAGAATAAAGCGCAAGGCGAGATCCGCATCCCTTAATGCTCCCCCCGCCAGCGGCTTCATAACGATTACCCCCGTGCCGGTTTCACGGGCCAGTTCAAGCAACTCGCCCGCACCGGAAGTTTCCACCGCGTTGAAGGGAAACTGAACCGTTTCAAGCTCTCCCGTTTTTATAGCTTCAATCAAGAAATCTTTAATATGCCCGGTAATACCGATATGTTTGACAATACCTTCTTTTTTAGCTTGTTTCAGCGCTTCCAGCGCGCCACCCGGGCCAAAAGCCTGCTCAAAAGCCCGCCTGTCCTTCACATTGTGCAGCTGGTACAGGTCTATGTAATCCACGCCCATTGTCTCAAGGCTCTTTTTGATATCCGCCGTCATCGCCTCGGCGCTTCTGGCCATTGACTTGGTGGCGATAATAACTTCTTTCCTTTGTTTGCCCAGTGCCGCACCAAGCTTGGCCTCGCTGTCGGTGTAGGCGCGGGCTGTATCAAAAAAGTTGATACCCTTTTCCAGTGCCCGGTTTATTATCACGGCGGACTCCGCTTCGGACACCCGCTGGATAGGAATGCCGCCGAATCCAATAACAGATACTTTCAGCCCCGTTTTGCCAAGCGTTCTGTATTGCATATGTATCCTCCTTGCGTCAGTGATTTATAACAGGATTTCAGCTACTATAATATCACGCTGGACAATAATGACCAACCGGCATCCTCCCACGGCCAAAGCCATGGGCTTTCCCGCGCGAGCCTGTAAACATGTAAATTAAACGATGTGGCAGGCTTTTCCTTTCATGAAATCGTAAATAATTAATACTCCAAAATGCTGGTTAACTTTGGACGGTGCCGGCATGTGATTGGCTTGTTAACGCTGCACCCACTGGTGATCAAAAACTCATGGGGAGGGACAAGTGTGAAATCAAGAGCGAAATTAGACAAACCAGGTGGTTTCCTTAAAGCATGCCCTTCCGTTAACAATAAAACTTGCTTCATTATCCACCGGAACATTTTTATGGCTCTATTAGCAACAGCCTGCGCGGTTCTGGTACTGCTGGCAGGTTGCTCAAAGGGAGAAGAACGGAAACCAACCGCCATTCCAGCCGTCACTGTGGAAGAGGTCAAGCTTTCAGCCGTCGATTACACGATTCGCACAACGGGCCTGGTCCACCCCTGGAAAGAAGCCCGGCTATCCTTCCAGGTGCCCGGTAAGATCTCGCAAGGTCCTCCCGAGGAAGGTTCAACGGCCAGTGCAGGCACCGTTTTATCCAAGCTGGATGATGCAGAATACCTGGCGCAGATAGAATACGCCCGCCACGAGCTGGAACTGGCCCGAGTGGAGGTGGAGCGCACCAGGTCCGACTTGGAGCGACTGGAACAACTATATGCCCAGGACGCCATCCCGGAAAAAGACCTGGAGGACGCCCGCTTCGCCCACCGTGCCGCCAAGGCCCGGGCGGGACAAGCGGAAAGCGCCCTGCGACGGGCTGAACTGTCTCTGGCACACAGCAGCTTGAAAGCACCTTTCTCCGGCGAGGTGTTGAAAAAATTATGCGAAGAGGGAGAAATGGTGGCCGCCGGTACGCCGGTACTGGTGCTGGCACAGCTGAATCCGGTAAAAATATCCGTAACCGTGCCCGCCAGTGAATTGAACGCTTGGCCAGAGGGTTCGGAAGTCTCAGTTAAAACTAATGCATCTCCCGCCCTCCCCGGTAACAAAAGCAAGAATATTAAAGCCGTTGTACATAACGTAAGCCCCAGCGCGGAAGGTTACACCGGTTCTTTCGAGGTGCTGTTGAAAGCAGATAACCCTGAATATGACCTGCGACCGGGGCAGGTGGTGGACGTGGAGCGGCAGGTAAAAACGGGACAGGCTCTGTGGATACCGCTCAAGTCGGTGGTTAGCCGGGGCGAAGAACTTAAATATGTTTTTGTGTACAATTCTTCAAAAAGCACGGCTGAACAGCGAGCAGTCACACTGGGTATGGTGGCAGGAGACCGGGTACGTGTTTTGAGCGGGCTGGAAGCCGGCGAGCTAGTTCTCGTTATGATGCCGTCGAACCTGAAAGACGGGGCCAGGGTAGAGGTGAGAACCAGTGGGGCCAATTGAAGCGGGATTGAAATATCGCAAGATTACCCTGCTTATATTTATTATCCTGGTTGCCGCCGGTGCAGCCGGTTTCCTTTCCATGCCCCGCTACGAAGACCCCCAGTTCAAAATATTCACCGCCCGGGTGATGACCATTTACCCGGGGGCTACACCCGAGCAGGTGGAAACACTGGTCACAGCGCCGCTGGAAGAAAAAATAGATGAAATGAAGGAAATACAAAAAATTTATTCCCGGTCATCCAACGGTGTATCTGTAATTTACGTGAAGCTGGCTGGCAATGCCGACCGGGAAAAAGCATGGGACGAGTTGCGGCAAAAAGTGCACGAGGCCCGGCCCCTGCTGCCTGCCGGTGCGGGGGAACCCGAGGTGAACGACGAGCTTAACCGCACCTGCAACATGATTTTACACCTGGTTGCGCCACCGGGTAAACCGGCCCGGGTGCTGCGCGAGGTTGCCGAAGACTGGCGGGAAGCCCTCAAGCAGGTAAACGGAGTAGAAAAGGTGGAAATTGTCGGCCTGCCCGAAGAGCAGGTACGTGTATCCGTGGACTCAGCGGCACTGGCCGCCCGCCAGTTAAGCTGGCTGCACTTGGCTGAAGCGCTGCAAAATAGAAATGTGAACATCCCGGGCGGAATCCTGCGGGAGGGACAGATGGGCCTGCTGGTTGAATCAACCGGGGAATACCGCTCGCTGGAAGAAATAAAGAACACCGTTATTTACCGCCCGCCCGGCGGAGCCGCAGTCAGGGTAAGCGATGTGGCACAGGTGGAAATTGCCCCGGCCCGGGCGGAGGAAATTGTGGAAACCAACGGTCGCCCAAGCCTGGCCCTGGCCATTTACGTAAAAGAGGGCCAATCAATATTTCAAGCTGAAAAGGGTATTAACGCCAAATTAAAGGAACTAGAAGAGGACCTTCCCCCGGATACCGAAGCGGTGGTAGTGTTCAACCAGTCGGAAAGCGTCAGGCTCAAGTTTAACGACCTTAAACGGGAGTTCCTGACCGGTATGGGCGTGGTGCTGTTTATATGCATCCTGGCGCTGCAATTGCGTACCGCGGTGATAGTGGCCCTGGCCATACCCACCTCCATGGCCGTGGGTTTCGCCTTCTTGGCGCCGGCTGGCCTGCACTTGCACCAGATAAGCATAGCCGCGTTAATCATAGCCCTGGGTATACTGATTGACGATGCCATAGTGGTAAACGACAATATTGAACGGCACCTGGCCCTCGGTGCAGAACGCTACGCCGCAGCCTTACACGGCACCAGGGAAGTGGCCGTATCCATACTTACCGCCACCGTGGCCACCGTGTCTTCCTTTATCCCCCTGGCATTGCTGCGCGGCGACATCGGGGAATTCATCCGCGCCCTGCCGGTGGTGGTATCGGTTACCATGCTGGCCTCCATGGTCGTCTCATTATGGTTGACACCCGCACTACGTTACTGGCTAGTAAGACCGGGAGCCGTAAAACACGGGCCCGCCGGGGAAGGGCTGCTGGGCCGGGCCCTGGACAAGCTGGGAAACTGGTACGGTAACAGGCTTGCCGCCACCCTGAAAAGGCCGGCTTTGACAGTTGGATTGGCACTAGGCTTAAGCGCGGTGGCCCTGGCTTTGCTTCCTTTTATGGGTGTTCAGTTTTTTCCCGCGGCGGAACGACCTGAGTTTTTAATTGACATTGAGACGCCCCGTGGTTGCAGCCTGGACGAAACCCATGCCATAGCGCGCAAAGTGGCAGACCTGGTCAGGGAAAAGCCTGGCGTGGAAGGTGTTTACACATATGCAGGCACCCAAGTACCCAAATTCTACTATAATGAAATTCCCGGCGTGCGAGGGGAAACGGTGGCCCAGCTGGCAGTGCTGTCCCAAAACCGCCAAGTCACCCGGAAGCTGGTAAACGAGTTGAGGGACGAACTGCCAGGGCATTTTCCCGGCACTAGGGTCACCGTGCGCGAGCTGGAGCAGGGACCACCTGTTGGAGCACCGGTGGCAGTGCGCATACACGGGAAAGACATTGAAACACTGCGACAACTGGCGCAACAAGTGTCGGATATACTGGAAAATACGCCGGGCACCGTTAATGTTTATGACGACATGGGGTTGGATCATTACACCCTGCGGGTCAACCCCAACCCCGAGTTAACCACCCGCTGGGGTGTGGCCGAAGAGGATATTGCCCGCTCAGTGCGCATGGCGGTAGACGGTCTGGAAATAAGCTCCTTCCGCGAGAAAGACCGGCTCCTACCGGTGGTAATCTACGCGGGTACAGCTAGCAAACCTGGCGTGGCTGCTATCTCTTCCCTGTGGGTACCGGCCCGCAACACGGGAGCGGTACTGCCCCTGGAGCAGGTGGCATCGGTGGAAGCGGGGTGGACTTCGGGAGACATCAACCGGCATAACCTGGAAAGGGTAGTCACGGTCAGGTCTTATACCGACAACACCCTGGCCAGCACTATAATTGACTCCGCGGCGGAAAGAATTAAATCAATCCCCTTGCCGCCGGGTTACAGGATAGAGTATGGCGGTGAAACGGAAGAAAGGGACGAAGCCTTTGCCAGCATAGGTAAGCTGTCGATACTGGTGGTATTCCTCATTTACTTGATTATTGCCATGCAATTCTACTCTCTCACTCGACCCGCTATTATTTTAATTTCCGTTTACCTGGCATTTTGCGGATCCGTGCTGGCTTTGTTCATTACCGGCGCCCCCATAGGATTTATGGCCCTGCTGGGCATAGTAAGCCTTTCCGGTATCGTGGTGCGTAACGGTATTGTGTTATTAGACTTCATTGAAAACAGGCTGCAGCAAGGATTTCCACTGCACGATGCCATCCGGGAGGCCGGGCGCGTTCGCCTGCGTCCCATACTTTTAACCTCCACCACCGCGGTGGGCGGCCTGGCACCCATGGCCATTATGGGCGGCAGCCTGTGGCGCCCCATGGCCATGAGTATCATCGGGGGACTGGTGTTCTCCACCGTTTTAACTCTGGTGGTGGTTCCCAACATGTACTTGCTTCTACACAATTTGAAGAGACGGTTAAAAAAATCTTAGCAGGGTAGACCGCCATGCCGCACTGCAGCACCAGATGAAAATATATGTGGGTATACCTGTTCCGGTCGAGCGATTTGCGGGAGCGCC
>CBETWA010000003.1:0-113302 GCA_965539975.1 uncultured bacterium
CAAGTTTTACCGGGAGTTTTGCGGCCCCGACTACGCCTTCATGATGGCGAAGGTCAGTTTTAGGTGCGAGTTGAGGAAGACTGCCAAGCGCCTCGTTTTTTCAATTTTTCAACTGAAAGGAAAAAGTTGAAGCTCAAATTTAAAATGGTGTAAAGTTTTAATAACTTTACACCATTCTAATTCCGCGTTAATTCCGCGCCAATAACTCCAACCAGTCTTTCTTTTCCGGGAAGCTGCCCTCCACGTTATCCTCCATTTTTTTAAATAGCTTATAAGGGATGGCAAAGGAGAGTGTGTTTTTATCAAAGTATCTACGAACAGAGTATAATAGATCAGGGAAGGTATTAAACCTTCCCCTTTGTCCGGTGCCGCTTTTGGGCAGGACCGCCGGTTCCTGCATCCCTTTTGACCTCTTGCAAGGTGTGTGGGGGGGCGGAATTTGCCCACCTCCAAATACGGCCTTATTTTGATTAACTTAAATATTTAAAGATGAAAACTCTCTTTTTTCCATAGGAGTCTATTTTTTTTAATGTCCTTTAGAAATCTTATCACGAAAAGAGGCCGTTGACAACTACCATAGCAAATAGGACGGTGTCAACTTGTTGTAGGATTTTTAAAAATAGAGAACTCCTCTTTGGTTAACGATAATCCTGTCACGTCGTGAACGGCACATTATCCATAAAATGCGCACTCGGCAATCGCTCAAAGAGGACTATCTCTTACACCAGATACTCCACCTTTGCCCCCGGGAAGTGCCTGTCCAGCTCCCGGCGGAACAGTTCATCCATCTCCTGGAGCGTTGACTTGGGATAAACGTACTTGCCGTAACCAAACTGGCCGAATTTGAATGCGCGTTCCGACTCGTCCATTGGCAAAGTGGTATCGGGGAAAACTTCCAATATACGATTGCGGGCCGACAGGGTGAAACGGTGGGAGATGAGTTCAAAGGTTAAGTTTTCGGGCGAGTAGTTTTGCAGTTCACGGGCAAGCCGCTGGATTAGCCCCGCGTAGTCCTCGCGCCAGCCGGGGTAAACAAATATGGGCGCAATAAGGAACCCCAGGGGGTAACCCGCTTCTGCCACTTTGCGGGCGGCTTTGATACGGGCACCGGCTGCCGGGGTACCTTCTTCGTATGCTTTAATAATGTGTTCCGTGTTGATACTGAACCGGAACCGGGTGTGCCCGTTGTGCTCCACATTTAGCAGGCTTTGTATATCCGTAAACTTGGTGACGAACCGGAACCGGCCAAGGGGTTGCTTGCTGAAAAACTGAATTGTGCGCGCTAGGGAACCGGTATATGGTTCCACGGGTACCGGGTCGGATGTGGCGGCTCCTTCAAAAACGGTAATGTCAGGGGCGCGCTCTGCCATGTATTTTTCGGCTTTTTTCAATATTTCATCAACGTTAACGTAAACCCTTACATATGGTTTTTTGCCCAGCGTTGTTTGCAGGTAGCAATACTGGCAATGACCGCTGCAGCTGGTGCCCAGGGGCAACTGGTAATGCGCCGATGGCTTGCAGGGAGAGAATTTAAGAGTACGGCGTACTCCCACCACCAGGGTTCGCTTGGCTTCCCGGTATGCTTCCGCTGGTGTCCGGCCGGGGATGCCGGTTACCCTGTTGTGGCTGGCTATCATGGTTACCGGAATATTTTCAGCTTTAAACCTGCTTAGTAGTTCCCGCCCCAGTGGATACTCCAGGGCATCGGGTTCAAAAAAGACCCGCCTGGGGACGAACACGGTCAACACCTTCCCGGGTTTGTTTTGCTGGATGTGGATTGTAACGTGTTATGCAAATAGGTTATCCAAAAGTGTAGCTATTCATATTCCCTTTTGCTTTTTTGTTTTTCATTCGGTGGCTGGTGTTTAAGTGGTGTGACCATGCAAGAGCGGTCACCGGCACGGGCGGAAGAATCAAGGGCGGCGTACCAGGGGGCGTTAGTGACCTTGCTACAACAGTTACCTGCGCGGGCGTGATTGATGCTTGGATACTGGTGTACAATGGTGTGACCATGCGGTAACCGGGGAAATTCTACAAAGCAGTGGCGCGTCCGCTTCGCTTGCAGGCCTGCTTGCCGGCTGCAGGAAAACACGGGGCGTGGCGGCTGTGTGTTTAAACCGCCACACCCTTGCTTAGGGAAACTGTTGCCGCAAGCGAGCATTTTTGCAAATACTGGTGTAACGCACAGGCTTGGGGGCAATTACGGTTTCTTACCCGCAAGTGTTTTCCAGCGGGCAGGGTTGCTGCGGGTGCGGCATAAAGGCGTACTTCACGCCGGCCAGCGCGTTTACGTCATCCAGCGGGTTGCCCTCCACGGCGATGAGGGCAGCGGGCCGGCCCGGCTCGATGTTTCCCCAGTCCAGCCCCAGTATGCCGGCGCCGTTCAGCGTGGCGCAGCGGATAATTTCCGCCGGCGCCAGCCCGGCCCGGCTGTACAGTGCCAGTTCCTTCAGGTATCCCGATCCGTGGCACACGCCTGTGGCCCCGGCGTCGGTTCCCACGCCCAGCAGCACCCCCAGGGATACAGCTTCGCTAATCATGGCCAGCTGGTGGTCAACGGTTTTTTCCACCACCAGGCGCTCTTCTCGTCCGGGACCCCCGTTTTCTTCATCACAGTCCAGCCGGGCGGCCACCGGTACAACGGTTGGTATCCACCGGGTTTTTCTTTCGGCCATCAGGGCCAGAGATTCCCGGGTTAAGAAATAACCGTGTTCCACTGTATCCACTCCGGCTTCAACGGCCAGCCGCACGGCGGCGTCCGAACTGGCGTGTGCCATGACCGGCAACCCCCGAGCGCGGGCTCCCGCCACGATGGAGGCCAGTTCCTCCGCACTGTACTGCACCGATCCCACTACACCGTACTCTTTAAAGCTGACCACCCCGGAAACTATAACCTTCACGTGGTCCACCTGTTTTGCGGCCAGGCTGTCCAGCGCTTGGTCCAGGTTGTCCATGTTTACACCGCAGCCCAGAAATGAACCGTAAGTACCCGGCTTGCGCAACGCGAACCCCGGGGAGCGAATTACGGGGGTGGTGTGCTCTCCCGTTAACTTATTTTGCCAGTGCAGGCCTATCTCCGCCCGGTCGCCCCCGTCCCTGACGGCCAGTATGCCGTGCCGGATGGTGTCCTGCAATTCGGCTTGTACCTGGTGGGATACTTGCTCCGGGTCCTCCCAGCGCTCGCGGGCGGCGGTAAAGTTCACTCCGTCCAGGGCTAGGTGAACGTGGCAGTCCACCAGCGGCGGCATTACCGCCAGGTCGCTCAAATCGAATACAACGGTTTCGCGGTCCGGGTACTTAAAACTGAAAACGGAATTGCCGTTGGTAGCCAGGGCGGCAATTTCCCCGTTTTCAATGTAAATGGTAGCATTGCTAGAAACCGGTTGGCCGTTGCCGTTTATCAACAGTCCTGTTTTTAACACGTAATTGCAGTTACTCTCAACATTAATTAACTTCATGATTTTACTTTACCACTGGATATTCAAATTGCAAATGGTCAAATAATATTTTATAAAAATTTTAAAAAATATTGCTACAACAACTAGAACGTGTTAAAATGACTCTGAAAAGGGGCGCCAACCTTAAACGGTGGTGCACCCGGAAGCAGCGGGTTTTCATAAAATCTAACAATACCGCTTGGAGCCTAAAATGGACCGAGACGGGTTTAACGAGGGGATTTTGCGCCCTCCGGACTTGTCCGGGGGGTTTTGTTATTTACAGGCCAGGATGTGTTAAAGGGGAATCGGGTTATGCAAGTTTGCCGCTCGGTAAGTGAAGTAAGGCGTTTTGTGCGTGAAGCCAGGATGGCGGGAAAAACCGTGGGCCTGGTGCCCACCATGGGGTACTTTCACGAGGGGCACCTTTCGCTGATGCGGGAAGCCAAAAAAACCTGCGACGTTGTGGTAGTTTCCATATATGTGAACCCTTTGCAGTTCGGCCCGAAGGAGGACTTTGCCCAGTACCCCAGGGATTTTGAACGGGACTGCGCCATGGCCCGCGAAGTTGGAGTGGATGCCGTTTTTGCCCCCGGTGACGCCGAAATGTACCCCGACGGGTTTTGCACTTACGTGGAAGTTACCGGTTTGACGGGTAAACTGTGTGGCTTGTCACGACCGGGCCATTTCCGGGGAGTGGCCACCGTGGTGACCAAGCTGTTTAACATTGTGACCCCGGACCGCGCTTTTTTCGGCCAGAAAGACGCCCAGCAGGCCATGGTCATCGAGCGGATGGCCAGGGACCTGAACATGGGCCTGGAAGTGGTTACCCTGCCCACGGTACGGGAAGAAGACGGGCTGGCCATGAGTTCCCGCAATGTGTACTTAAGCCCGGAACAACGCTGGGAAGCCACCGTGCTTTACCGTAGCTTGTGCGCCTTCCGGGATGCAGTGCAGCAGGGCGAGCGGGATGCCGCCAAGCTCAAGGGAATGATGGCGGGTATGATTGGCGCCACACCCGGCGCGGAAATAGATTATGTGGAAATACTGACGGTGCCGGACCTGCGGGAAGTGGAAACTTTGCAAGGAAAGGTTATAGCCGCCCTGGCGGTACGGTTCGGTAGTACTCGTTTGATAGACAACACCATTTTGGAGGTGTCATAAATGTTTGTAACCATGTTCAAGTCCAAGCTTCACCGGGCAGTGGTTACACAGGCCGACCTCAACTACGTGGGAAGCATCACCATCGACGAGGCTCTCATGGAGGCTGCCGATATTATGCCCAACGAAAAGGTTCAGGTGGTGAACAACAACAACGGCGCCCGGTTTGAAACATATGTCATCCCCGGGCCACGGGACTCTGGAATCATCTGCCTCAACGGGGCGGCGGCCAGGCTTGTGCAACCCGGTGACACGGTGATTATAATATCATACGCCATGATGACCAGGGAAGAAGCCCGCCATTTCAAGCCCAAAGTGGTGCTGGTGGACGAAAACAACCGGGTGAGCAAGGTTTTCGATGAAAAGCACGGTCAAAGTGCCTGATTTTTCGGGCATAAATGCACAAGTTTTAAATCAAGGCCGGGCGATTTCCCGCCGGTAAAGGCAAGCAAACAAAGCGCAACTCCGGGAAAAAGCCCGGCCAAAGGGTTTATTCAAGGGGCAAGCTGTCTTGCAAATGTCAACTTCGGCTTGCAAAGAGGTTGACAATGCACCCGGGCAAAAATATAATAATGCTAGTTTTTTAACGGAACGGGTGGAACATGAAAAATAAGATACTGCTTGTTTTAAAGCAAAATGACGACTGGGTTTCCGGTGAAACATTGTGCCGGGAACTGGGTGTATCCCGTACCGCCGTTTGGAAACACATCCGCGCCCTGCGGGAGGATGGTTACGTTATAGAAGCCAGGTCCAATCTTGGTTACAGGCTGGTGCAGGCGCCCGACTTGCCGCTGCCGGGCGAAGTTTCCGCCGGCTTATCCACCACCATCACGGGTTGCCGGTTGATTTACGTGCCCGAACTGCCTTCCACCAATGACGAGGCCAAAAAACTGGCCCGGGAAGGCTGTCCCGAGGGTACCGTGGTTATCACCGAAAAACAAACCGGCGGCAAGGGGCGTTTGGGGCGTGCCTGGTTTTCGCCCCCGGGCAAGGGACTGTGGTTTACGGTGGTGTTGCGCCCGCCGGTGAACCCGGCGGAAACGCCGCAGGTCACCATGGTGACGGCGGTGGCGGTGGCCACGGCGGTGCGGGAACATACCGGTGTTGAGGCGGGCATCAAGTGGCCCAACGATATACTGGTTAAAGGCAAAAAACTTTGCGGCATACTGGTGGAACTGAACGCCGAAATGGACCGGGTAAACTTTATGGTGGCGGGTGTGGGCTTGAACGTGAACATTCCCCGCAGCGAATTTCCGCCGGACATCGCCGAAACCGCTACATCCCTGCAGGCCGAAACCGGGCGCCATGTTCCCCGCGTGCCCCTTTTACGGGCCCTGTTGGAATCTTTTGAAAAGTGGTACCGCCTCTGGCTTGACCGGGGGTTCGCCCCGGTATTGCAACGCTGGCGGGAGCTGTGTGTTACCTTGAACTGCCCGGTTACGGTGTATACCATCCGGGAAAGTTACGCCGGTTATGCCATGGACGTGGATGAAACCGGAGCCCTTCTGGTAAAAACAGAGGACGGCCGGGTGGAACGCCTGCTGGCGGGGGAGGTGACCATCCGCAAGTAGCCTTTGGTGCCGGGTGTTGAAATTTAATTTTGTTGAAATCCAGTTAATTACAATTAGAAAAACATAATTGGCAAGCCGGTTTATTCTCATTCACTAATTAAGGAGTGTTGAATCATGACCAGATTGACCCCGAAAGACATGGTGCTGGTGGCTCTTTTCGCATCCCTGGCAGTGGTTGCGGCCTTATTGTTTCGTTTTTTCGGCGGCATGATCGTGCCATTCAGCCTGATGCCCTTTGTGGCGCTGCTGGCGGCGGGACTATTGGGCCCCAGGTTGGGGGCGTTGAGCATGGGGATTTATGTGCTGATGGGCTTGATAGGTGTGCCCGTTTTCGAGAAACCTCCTTACGGGGGGCCGGCCTACGTGTTATCTCCAACCTTCGGGTTTTTACTTGGTTTTATAGCAGCCGCTTATGTTGCCGGTTTGATTTTAAAAGATCCCAGGGAAGCGGGACCATTGCGACTTGGAGCGGGTATGCTGGCCGGGATTGTGGTTATTTATGCCGTTGGCCTGCCCTACCTGTATGTAATTCTTAATTATTACCTGGGCAAAGCCACGGACATTCCCGGCGTGTTGATGATTGGGTTCCTGCCGTTCATCGGTTTCGACCTGCTAAAAGCGCTGGCCGCCGGTGTGCTGGTAAAGGCGGTGAGCGTGCGGATTCCGCAGCCGGGCAAAAACAGTGCTTGAGCAAAAGATTTTTTTGTATTCAGGTCCGGACAGTATTTAAACGCCACCTCTTTACCGGTGGCGTAAAAATTTTTGAGGAGCGCGTTGAAATGGTTGACATGATTAAAATGCTGGAAAGGAAAATATTCAGTGGAAGTCAATTGAACTTCGAAGAGGCAAAGATGCTGGGAAAAATTAAAAAAGATGAAATTTATGAGTTACTTTGTTCAGCCGGGCGGATCAGCAGGTTCTACAACGGAAACCGGGTCGAGCTCTGTGCCATAGTAAACGCCAAATCGGGACATTGCAGTGAGGATTGTGCGTTTTGCGCACAGTCCGCACGGCACAGGGCACGGATCAGCGTTTATCCAATACTGCCGGCGGAAGAAATACTGCGCCAGGCCGTCAAGGTGGAGGCGGCGGGCGTAAAAAGGTTTTCGCTTGTGACAGCCGGTAGAGGGATAACAGGCCGGGATTTGGATGAAATATTGCAAGCGGTATATTTGTTGAAAAGGGAGACGAGCTTGCATGTTTGCGCGTCCCTTGGCATTATCGGGGAAGCAGAAGCAATAAAGCTTAAGCAGGCCGGGGTTACAACGTATCACCACAACCTGGAAAGCTCCCGGAGTTACTTTCCCCACACATGCACCACCCACACTTATGAAGACCGGGTGCGGACCATTGAGTCCGCTTCGCGGGCAGGCCTGCGCGTGTGTTCCGGGGGAATAATCGGCCTGGGTGAAACTATGGAACAACGGGTTGAACTGGCCATGGAACTGCAAAAACTTGGTGTGGATTCTGTGCCCTTGAATTTTCTCAACCCGATTCCAGGCACTCCGTTGGAAAATGCTTCAGCGCATCCGCCTCTGGAATTGTTGCATGTCATAGCGCTATTCAGGCTGGTGCTTCCCCGCTCTGTAATCAGGTTGTGCGGAGGCCGCCGGGAGGGATTGCGCGATACCCAGGCACTTGCGTTGACAGCCGGCGTAAACGGGCTGATGGTAGGTGATTATCTCACTACCCGGGGTAGTGCGCTGGAAGAAGATATGCAGTTGCTGCAGGACCTGGGCTTGGAAGCTTGCTGAACCGGATGCAAGAATTGCTGTGGAAGTCGGCATTGGCTATAAAAATGGAAAGGGTGGACTTGCCACCCTTTCTTGGATATTCTAGTAGCTGGATACCCTGGATACCTTATGGAAACATTCCCGGCAATAAACCGGCCTGCTGCCGTTTGGCTTGAAAGGCACTTCAGTGTCTTTGCCGCAGCTGGAGCAAACAGCGGGGTGCATTTGGCGCCCGGGTCGCATATTCTCGCCGTAGTTATTCCGCCGGTTCCTGTTCTTGCGCGCCGCGCGGCATCCGGGACAGCGCCCCGGGTCGTTGTTAAAACCTTTTTCCGCAAAAAATTGCTGTTCCGAAACAGAAAACAAAAATTCTTCCCCGCAGTCGCGGCATGTGAGGTAACGGTCCCGATACATTTTTAACCCTCCCTGAATTTTTAGATCCACCGGTATCGGAGTAAGACCATTTTTCTCCTGGTAAAATTCAGGGGGGAAAAATGCTTACCTGACCCTTGGAATTACCTTACTATAACATACGCCCGCTTTTTAGTCAAAGCCTTATACTGAAAAAACAAACAGCTTTATCATTAATAAACTGCTGTTGATGGGCCGGGTTCGGGGGGGCATTAATAATAAAAGCAACGGGTTAACTGATAACGTATTGTTGCAAGCCCGGCAATAGTTTTGATAAAATTGGCATAGTGCCCGGTTTATTTACCGGCACGTCAAAAATCATAGGAATAAGAGGTAATGCCGGTGTTAATGGTTTTTGATGTGGGGAACACCAACATAGTACTGGGTATATTCAGGGACAAGGATTTGGTGGAGCACTGGAGGCTTTCCACCGCTAAGCACCGGACAGATGACGAATACGGTATTTTATTGCGGGACCTGTTTGCTTCTTCAGGTCTTTCTATGAAGGATATACGAGCCGTGGTATTGTCTTCTGTGGTACCTCCCATCAACCCGGTTTTGGAGAGCACCTGCCGGAAATATCTCGGCCTGAATCCCATGTTTGTGGGACCCGGCATAAAGACTGGCATGCCCATCAAGTACGATAATCCCAGGGAGGTTGGCGCCGACCGCATTGTTAATGCTGTGGCCGGTTACGAGCAATACGGCGGCCCGCTGATCATTGTTGATTTTGGCACGGCCACCACCTTTTGCGCCATATCTGCCCGGGGTGAATACTTGGGCGGGGCCATAGCCCCCGGAATCGGGATTTCCACCGAAGCCTTATTTGCCCGCGCCGCCAAGCTACCCTGGGTGGCACTGGAAAAGCCCCCGTCCGTAATTGGCAAGAATACCGTTAATAGCATGCAAGCCGGGCTTATTTACGGCTTTGCCGGCCAGGTGAACGGTATAGTGGAGCGGATGAAACGGGAAATGGAAGGCAACCCGCTGGTGCTGGCCACCGGCGGGATGGCCGAGCTTATAGCCCGTGAGGCCAAATCCATCGACAAAGTGGACAATTACCTTACCCTTACCGGCCTGCGCATAATTTACGAAAGGAACAGCTAATTAAATATCATTGTGGGCACCATGTTGCCGGAGTGGTTGAAGCTATGTTTAAAATAGGAGACGTGGCCATAGAAAACCCGGTGGTGGCTGCACCCATGGCCGGGGTTACCGACAGGGCCTTTCGCATACTGGCGCGGGAGCACGGGTGCGGCCTGGTTTATACCGAGATGATCAGCGACCAGGCCCTTATTTACGGAAACCCCAAAACCAATATGCTACTGGATTGCCGTGGCGAGCGCGGGCCCATCAGCATGCAGATATTTGGCAGCAAGGTGGAATACATGGCCCGGGCCGCAGAAATTGTGGCCCGGCGGGGTGCGGACATTATCGATATCAACATGGGGTGCCCCACGCCCAAGATAGTCAAAAACGGCGAAGGGGCGGCATTGATGAAAAACCCGCACCTGGCGGCCGAAATAGTTTCGGCGGTGGTAAAAAGAGTTGATTGCCCCGTGACGGTTAAAATACGCAAGGGTTGGGATGAGAACTCGGTCAACGCCGTGGAATTTGCCCGGCTGGTGGTGGAGGCCGGTGCGGCGGCGGTGGCGATACACGGGCGCACGCGATCCCAGCTTTACGGCGGCAAGGCCGACTGGGACATCATCCGGAAGGTGCGCGAGGCCGTTGATGTGCCGGTAATTGGCAACGGGGACGTGCGTTGCCCGGAGGACGCCGCCCGCATGCTGGCCATCACGGGTTGCCACGGCGTAATGATTGGCCGGGCCGCAATGGGTAACCCCTGGATATTCAGCCGCACGGTGCATTACCTGGCCACAGGTGAACTGTTGCCCGGGCCGGCGCTGGAAACGCGCCGGGAAACGGCCGTCAGGCATTACGGGCTGCTGGTGGAAACCAAGGGTGAAGATGTGGCCAATCGTGAAATGCGCAAGCACCTGGCCTGGTACACCCGTGGATTGCCAGGCTCGGCCCGCTTGCGGGAGTGCATTAACCGCGGTAGCGACCGCGATTTCTTCACCCGGGGGTTCTGGGAATTGTTGCAGGAATACGCTAGGTAAGCCGTTATGCCGAATTTCGTTATGCAAGGCGATCCGGTGGCTGACCGGAGAGAGCGGAGTGATACCGCCGGAGAGCGCCCCAAAGGCAGGCGAATTAAAAACAAACCGGCTGGGGAGCGGTTGCCCCGGCCGGTGTAAGTGGTCTGAATAGAAAAAAAGAGGTGGCTAAAGTGTCCAAGATCGACCTTAAAAAAGAATTTAAACACCTGTACACGGCACCCGCGGGTAAGCCGGTGCTGGTTCGGGCACCAGCCATGTACTACCTGATGATTGACGGCGAAGGTGATCCCAATGGCTCCCCGCAATTTTCCCAGGCGGTGGAAGCTCTTTACGCGGTATCGTACCAGTTGCGGGCCATGATCAAAGAAAAACTTGGCGACGAGTATGTGGTTATGCCACTGGAGGGCCTGTGGTGGCCGGGTGATAAGGCTGCCTCAGGTAGTATGGGAAACAGAAGTGAGTGGCGCTGGTCGCTTATGATTGTACAGCCAGGTGTGGTTACCCCGGTGATGCTTGATGATGCCATTGAGCGTGCTAGGGGAAAGAAAAATTTACCGGCGCTGTACAAGCTAAAGTTTGACAGTATCAGCGACGGGTTATGCGCCCAGGTAATGCATGTTGGCCCTTATACAGAGGAGGGTCCCACGGTGGAAAAGTTGCACAAGTTTATTTTTGACAGCGGTTATGCGTTAAGGGGTAAGCACAGGGAAATTTACCTGAACGACCCGCGCAAAACCGAGCCGGAAAAACTAAAAACAATCATCCGGCAACCCGTCCAGGAAGCCCCCATGGATTACTTGTTATAGTTTTTCCAATCCCCTGGTGCGCAACGGGCACCACCAAAAACGACTAATTTTGGGTGGTGTCTTAATTTTTTACCCAGAAATCTTTGACAAGGGCACCGGGCGTGATAAAATAATGATGATTGTACACAAAATTGTGCACAATGCAGGGGGTACCAAAAAATTGGACTTGATTCGTATCGGCGACAAGGTGGTAAGCAGGCACAAGATCGATTACATAATTGATGAAATACTGCAAATGCGTTCTTCCGGGCTTTCTCAGACGGAAGTGGCATCGCGGTTGGGTATTGACCGCACTTTCGTGTCCCGCCTGGAAAACCTGGGCGAGGTGCGCAAGGGTAGAAGTGTTGCTGTAATCGGTTTTCCCATCGCCAACAGGGAAGAAATCCACGACCTGCTGAGGGAAGAGGGCGTGGACTTCATCCTGCTTATGAGCGAATCGGAAAGATGGGATTTTGTCCGGCAAAAAAGCGGCATAGAACTGTTCGATTATATTATGGAACTAACGGCAAGGGCGCATTCATTCGACCAAATTGTTGTCATCGGGTCGGACAAGCGCATAAAAATCATCCGGGCCGCTTTGGATAAGGAAGTGGTGGGCCTTGTAATAGGCGAATCACCCATTAAGGAGGACAAGTACGTAGATCCGGCGGAATTGCGGGCGGTTATCCGGGCCGTAAAAACCGGCAATCGACCGGTGGACAAGGAGGTACTGCGTTGAACACCTTTGCCTTTATCATTCATCCCCTGGATATTAGTGATTTTTCCAGAAAGTTCGGTCCGGTGGGCAAATTACCGCCGCGGCTGGTGGAAAACATTTTCAGGTTTGCGCCGCCCATCAAGGTTTCGAAGATTACCGGTGTATATTCGGAACACGGCAGTGCCGAAGGCTGGTTCGTAGCCTGCCCGGTTACAGCCAGGTTGATGCTGGAACTGCCCGAAAAGTATGTGCTGAAAAAAATTATCCAGGCCGGGCGCCTGGCCCAGAAACTGGGTGCCAAAATTGTGGGGCTGGGCGCATTTACTTCCGTGGTGGGAGATGCGGGGATTACTATAGCCAAGAACCTCGATATAGCCGTAACCACGGGCAACAGCTATACCGTCGCCACAGCAGTGGAGGGTGCCCGGGAAGCGGCACGCCTGATGGGGCACGATATCAACAGGAGTAATGCGGTGGTGGTTGGGGCAACCGGTTCCATTGGCAAGGTATGCGCTCGCATGCTGGCCAAGAATGTGCGTTCGTTGACCCTGGTGGCACGGGATAAATCACGCCTGGAGGAACTGGCCCGCAGGATTACATATGATACCGGCGCGGCGGTAAGGGTGACTTCCGATATCAAGAGCGCGTTGCGCGATGCACAGATTGTGATTGCCGTTACCAGCGCCGTGGATACCATCATTGGCCCCGAAGACCTGGCGCCCGGTACCGTGGTATGCGATGTAAGCCGTCCCCGCAACGTTTCCAAGCAAGTGGCGGAAAAGCGCCGGGATGTGCTTGTAATAGAGGGTGGCGTGGTTGAAGTGCCCGGTGAAGTGAATTTTAATTTTAACTTCGGTTTTCCACCAGGCATGTCATACGCGTGCATGGCCGAAACAATGATGCTGGCCATGGAGGGAAGGTATGAAAGCTTTACCCTGGGACGCGACTTGACGCTGCAACAGGTGGAGGAAATTACCGCCCTGGCCAAGAAACATGGTTTCAAACTGGCCGGTTTCCGCAGTTTTGAGAGAGCTGTCAGCATGGAGCAAATTCGGGAAATTCGCGAGCGTGCTCGGGCTGCAATAAATATGGCAGCTGCAAAATAAATCAACATGATTATCAACACACCTTGACATAAGGTTTGGGCCCTCTTATAATGTTATGGACAAAAAGCCGGTTGCCAAGGCACTGCAAAATAAATACGTTTTGCAGTGCTTTATGCTAGTGGGAGTTTGAGCCGGAAGATTTTTTTTTGCCGGGTTCAAACTGCCTGGCGGCATGTCTTTGATTGAATAATTCGGGCTGAAAATCATATATTGTTCTGTAAATTTAAATTTTAAGGAGACAGAATAAATGAGTAATAACAAGGAAGTTATTCTTACCATAGAGGGCCTGAAAAAATTGGAAGAAGAACTTGAGCAACTGAAGTCCGTACACAGGCGGGAAGTGGCACAAAGGATAAGGCAAGCCATAGAATTTGGTGATATTAGCGAAAACTCAGAATATGAAGACGCCAAAAATGAGCAGGCGTTTATCGAGGGACGTATTTTAACCCTGGAGAAAATGTTACGCAACGCCAAGATAATTGACGATGAAAATCTTGGCACCGAATTTGTTTCCATTGGTTCCAAGGTCCGCTTGCGGGACCTTGAGTTCGGTGAGGAATTTGAGTATACTATTGTGGGCTCTGCCGAGGCCGACCCGGCTAACAACAAAATTTCCAACGAATCGCCGGTTGGTAAGGCCATCCTGGGCATGCCCAAGGGGGAAACCGTTGAGGTGGACGTACCCGATGGTTCTTTAAAATACCAGATTGTGGATATAATTAGATAATCTAAAAAGTTACGGCAACTACCGGAGGTTGGTTTGAATAATGTCCCAGGACAATAACGGGCGTAAAGATGTAAATAATGTGTTTCAAGAAACCGGGGATTTAAACGAGTTAATGCGCATACGGCGGGAAAAACTTGCCGAGTTTCGTGCCCAGGGTGTTGAGCCATATGGTGGCAAGTACGAGTACGAGCACCATGCCGGCCAGATCACGGGCGATTACGAAGCATATGAAGGCAAAAATGTGTCCCTGGCGGGCCGGGTTATGGCCAAGCGGGGTCACGGGAAGGCAAGTTTCGCCAATATCCAGGATGTCACCGGGCAAATTCAGATTTACGCCCGCCTAAACGATATGGGTGAACAGGCTTACGAGCTTTTTACCAAGCTGGATATTGGTGACATCGTGGGAGTTACGGGAAAGGTATTTAAAACCAGGACCGGGGAAATAACGGTGGCCGTGGAAACCTTGAGGCTGTTGAGTAAGTCACTGCGTCCACTGCCGGAAAAATGGCACGGGTTGCGGGATGTGGAGCTGCGTTACCGACAGCGTTACGTGGATTTAATCGTCAACCCGGGCGTCAAGGAGACTTTTGTCAAGCGCAGCCGTATTATCCACGCCATCAGGAGTTACCTGGAACAAAGGGGTTTTTTAGAGGTCGAAACGCCCATGATGCACCCCATAGCCGGCGGTGCGACGGCCAGGCCTTTTATAACCCACCACAATGCCCTGGACATGGATCTTTACCTGCGCATTGCGCCGGAATTATATTTGAAAAGGCTGCTGGTTGGCGGTTTTGAAAAAGTGTACGAGATTAACCGCAATTTCCGGAACGAGGGTATCAGCACCAAACACAACCCGGAGTTCACAATGCTGGAGCTGTACCAGGCTTATGCCGACTACAACGACATGATGGATCTGGCCGAGGATTTAATCGTTACCGTGGTTGAAGAAGTGCTGGGTACATTAAAACTAAGATACGGCGATGACGAAATCAACCTGGCCAAGCCCTGGGTGCGAATCTCCATGCTGGATGCGGTGTTACAGCACAGCGGCGTGGATTTTGCCTCCTTGCACTCGGCAGACGAGGCATACGAGGCCGTGCGACACCTGAACCTGGATGTGGAGCGTGGCGAGTCTTGGGGAACCATACTGAACAAGGTATTTGAGGAGACGGTGGAACCCAGGTTGATCCAGCCTACTTTCATATACGATTACCCGCTGGATATTTCTCCCCTGGCTAAGAAAAAGGAAGACAGGCCGGATCTGACATACAGGTTCGAGCTGTTTATCTGTGGCCGGGAAATGGCCAACGCCTTTTCTGAATTGAACGACCCCATTGACCAGCGGGAAAGGTTTTTGAAACAACTGGAGAAAAGGCGTGCCGGTGATGAAGAGGCACATATGATGGATGAGGATTACATTACTGCTCTTGAATACGGTATGCCGCCCGCCGGGGGGCTGGGTATAGGCATTGACCGGCTGGTGATGCTTTTCACCAATTCGCCTTCCATCCGGGACGTAATCCTGTTCCCGTTAATGAAGCCGAGGGAAAGCTGATTATACGGCCCGGCCTCGAGAAGTTCTTGTTCAGGCGGGCAGTTCAGGGAAGTTAGGTAAATTTGATGTTTTTTATCGCAGGTATGCCCGGGTTGATCCGTTGACAACAATAAAACGTTGTGGTAACATTAATGTCCGGGGCGTGAGGATTCGCCGTGGCGCCCCGGGGTAGAAGGCAGTTTGCAACAAGCGGTTATTGCGCGTTGCGCCGCTTAAAACGCGTAAAACCGGGGACTGCCGGGACGGGGGTGTAGCTCAGTGGGAGAGCACCTGCCTTGCAAGCAGGGGGTCACCGGTTCGAATCCGGTCATCTCCACCAACCGTTCCCCGATAGCTCAACGGTAGAGCATCCGGCTGTTAACCGGAGGGTTGCTGGTTCGAATCCAGCTCGGGGAGCCAAAAAAGACCGCGTCGTAATAAGACGCGGTCTTTTTTTTGAGTGCTACCAGCACGGGCGTTGTTTCCGGGGTGAAGGAGGGAACAGGTTGCTTTTTCGTATTTTGAAAAAGTTGGCTGTCTCCTTTTAGCGCTTTGGGCCGAAAAATCAAAAAATTATAAGAAATAATAGTTGTAAGTATTAAATTTTACGCTATTCAACGCAAAATGGGGTAAAATAATCTTTATTTCGTGGGATAAAAAGTGTTATACTTATTGTAAAAGAAAGTCAAAGTCAAAGTCAGTCAATAATATAAACAGGGAGGTGCCGCAGAAAATAGATGTCTAGCCTTGCAAATCTAATTGAGGATTACCTGAACGCCCTGATAAAGCAAAGTGGAAAAAGGTTGATTGAAATACAGCGCAACGAACTGGCGGAAAAATTTAATTGCGCTCCTTCCCAGATAAACTATGTACTTACCACCAGGTTTACCATCGAGAGGGGTTACATGGTGGAAAGCCGCCGCGGCGGTGGAGGGTATGTGCGCATTGAAAAAGTGCCGTTGAACGAGGATGAGCTGGACCTGATTAACGAAGTGGTGGAGCTGGTGGGGAACAGCATATCGGAACGCAGCGCAATCGCCATATTGACCAGGCTGCTGGAGGAAGAAGTTGTTACCCCACGGGAAGCCGCGTTAATCAAGTCCGTCATAACCCGCAATGTATTACGCATCGGCCAACCGGCCAGGGACCAGCTCAGGGCCAATATACTGAAATCTGTGTTGATTACTTTGTTTAGAAATCAAAACAATTGATATGCGGAGCGTGATGAAAATGTTGTGCGAAAGGTGCCGGGAAAGGCCGGCAACCGTGTATTACACCGAAGTAATCAATAACAAGCACAGGAAAATGCACCTTTGTGAAATTTGTGCCGGGCAGGTGCAAGCAGAGGGGTTTAGTTTCCTGCCTCAAATGAACCTGCATAAATTTTTAGCTAGTTTTTGGAATCAAGTGCCGGGGGTGCAGCAATTTGCGCCTCAGGGAAGGGAAGACGTGAAGTGCCCCGCGTGCGGTATGGCCGAGAGCCTGTTTGCCAAAAAAGGATTGCTGGGTTGCGGTGATTGTTACCAGCATTTCAACGAGCGCTTGGAGCCGCTGTTGAGAAGAATACACGGTTCCAGCACTCATAACGGCAAAGTCCCGTTGCGCACCGGCGGAAAAATTCTCTTTAAAAAGCAGATAGAGGAATTAAGACAACAGCTTCGCAATGCCGTGGCCAGCGAGGAATTTGAAAAAGCAGCGGAATTGCGGGACAAGATAAAACAATTGGAACGGGAGCTTTAGGAGGGATGGCCGGTGGCGATCAAGGATACGGTAAACAATGCCGGCAGCGCGTGGATGAAATCGGGCGGGCCCGAGGGTGATATCGTACTCAGCAGCCGGGTGCGGGTGGCCCGGAACCTAAAGGGGTATCCATTTCCCCACCTGCTGGATCGTGATAAAGCGGAACAAATTATACACGCAACTCAACTGGCCCTGGAAAACGGGGAACTGGTTGAACAAGCAGGCAAGTTCGAGGTAACGCGCATGGTTGAATTGAGCCCGGTGGAGCGGCAGATACTAGTAGAGAAGCACTTGATCAGCCCGGATTTGCTGCAAAACCAGGAGCTAAAAGCCGTGGCCCTGCGGGACGACGAAGTGATCAGTATAATGATCAACGAAGAAGATCACCTGCGTATTCAGTGCCTGATGCCGGGGCTGCAGCTGAAAAACGCGTGGGAACTGGTTGACCGGGTGGACAACGGCATGGAAAAAACCATGGACTTCGCTTTTTCCGAAAAGTTCGGATACCTTACCGCATGTCCCACCAACGCCGGCACTGGAGTGCGCGCGTCGGTGATGCTGCACCTGCCGGGCCTGGTTTTGCTGGACCAGTTGAAAAACATTTTTATCAGTATTTCCAAGCTTGGTTTCACGGTGCGGGGCTTATACGGTGAGGGCACCGAAGCCCTGGGTAACCTGTTCCAGATCAGTAACCAGGTGACCATGGGGCACCCGGAGGAAGAGATAATCAACAGCCTGAATTCGGTTACCGGGCAACTTTTACTCCAGGAACGCGAGGCCCGAAAGGTGTTGATGCGGGAAAGGCGTGAGCAACTGGAGGACAGGATTGGACGGTCTTTCGGCATACTCAGGTACGCCCGCATCATTACTTCCGAGGAAACCATGCGCCGCCTGTCTGACTTGCGGCTGGGCGTTGACCTGGGCTTGATAGAAGGTATTGACGGGGAACAGTTAACGGAATTAATGGTAATGACCCGGCCTGCTTTTTTAATGAAGCAGCACCAGGGGGAACTGAGTCCCGTGCAGAGGGATGTTTTGCGGGCCGGGCTGATTAGAAATCGTCTTAACCGGGAGGTTGGGTAAATGCTTTACGGAAGGTTTACGCAAAGGGCACAAAAAGTGCTGATGCTGTCCCAGGAGGAGGCAGCAAGGTTAAACCATGCCCATGTGGGCACGGAGCATATACTGCTGGGGCTGATCCGCGAGGGTGAGGGAGTTGCGGCCAAAGTGCTGGCCGCCCTTGGCGTTGATGCTAACAAAGTGAGGCAGATGATTATGCAGGCCGTGGGTCGCGGCGAGGGTGACGTCAAGGAAATGGTGCTGACGCCCCGGGTAAAAAAGGTGCTGGAGCTTTCGGTGGATGAGGCGCGCCGGATGGGTAACAATTACGTCGGCACGGAGCATATACTGCTGGGGTTGATTCGCGAGGGCGAGGGAGTTGCCGCGCAGGTGCTGGCAGCCCTGGGCTTGGATCAGGACAAAGTGCGCCGGCAGGTTATTCAGTTCCTGGGTGGCGCGGGGGGCGCTCCACAGGGACAACAGCCGGTTGCCGGCAGTAGTTGCAGCGCGTGTGGGGGTAAAACAGTTACCCTGGACCAGTTCGGGCGGGACTTAACTGCCATGGCCCGGGATGACGCTCTGGACCCGGTGGTGGGCCGGGAGAAGGAAATCGAACGGGTGGTGCAAATACTCAGCCGGCGCACCAAAAACAACCCTGTTCTGATAGGCGACCCCGGGGTTGGTAAGACTGCCATTGTGGAAGGCCTGGCCCAGCGTATCGTTTCGGGAAACGTGCCGGAAGTGCTGGACGGCAAGCGCCTTGTCACCCTCGACCTGGCGTCGCTGGTGGCAGGAACCAAGTACCGGGGCGAGTTTGAGGACCGCCTGAAAAAAGTGGTCGAGGAAATCACCCGGGAGAAGAACATCATTGTTTTTATCGACGAGCTCCATACCATCATCGGGGCCGGAGCGGCCGAGGGGGCTATTGACGCCGCCAATATACTGAAACCCGCCCTGGCCAGGGGGGAACTCCAGTGCATAGGGGCCACCACCCTGGATGAGTACCGCAAGTACATTGAGCGGGATTCCGCGCTGGAACGGCGTTTCCAGCCCATCATGGTGGGTGAACCCACCGTGGAAGAAACGGTGGAGATACTGAAGGGCTTGCGCGACAGGTACGAGGCGCACCACCGTGTGCGCATCACCGATGAAGCACTGGAAGCTGCGGCCCGGCTGGGTGATCGTTATATCACCGACCGCTTCCTGCCGGACAAGGCCATAGACCTAGTGGACGAAGCCGGTTCCCGGGTGCGCTTGAAATTGCTTACACCGCCCCCGGAGATAAAGGAGCTGGAAAAGCGCATCGAAGAGTTATGCAAGGAAAAAGAGGCCGCAGTAAACAACCAGGAATTTGAAAAAGCGGCCCAGTTGAGGGATGAGGAAGGTAAACTGCGCAAGGAGCTGGAAAGCAAGCGCAACGGCTGGCAGCAGTACAAGGGCGGCGATGAAGTGGAAGTAACTGCCGAGGATATCGCTCAAATTGTGGCCAGCTGGACAGGCATTCCGGTGCGCAAGCTGGCCGAGGAGGAATCCGAGCGGCTGCTGCGAATGGAGGAAATATTGCACCGGCGGGTCATCGGGCAGGACGAGGCCGTCCAGGCCGTTTCCCGGGCCATTCGGCGCGCCAGGGCCGGTTTGAAGGACCCCAAGCGACCCATTGGTTCATTTATATTCCTGGGTCCTACCGGGGTGGGCAAAACAGAGCTTGCCCGCGCCCTGGCAGAGGTGCTGTTCGGCGACGAGGACGCCATGGTACGCGTGGACATGAGCGAGTACATGGAAAAACACACGGTCAGCCGCCTGGTGGGCGCACCTCCGGGATACGTGGGCTACGAGGAAGGGGGGCAGCTGACCGAGGCGGTGCGGCGCAAGCCCTACTCCGTTGTGTTGCTGGATGAGATAGAAAAGGCTCACCCGGACGTGTTCAATGTTCTCCTGCAAGTCATGGAAGACGGCCGCTTGACCGATGCCAAGGGCCGTACTGTGGACTTCCGCAACACCGTGATCATAATGACTTCTAATGTGGGCATGGACACCATCAAGCGGGAGGCCGTGCTGGGCTTTAGAACCGATGAAAACCCGGAAGCGGGCTACGAGGATATGAAGAAAAAAGTCACCGGGGAGCTGCGCCGTACTTTCAGGCCGGAGTTTTTGAACCGGATCGACGAAATTATTGTATTTCACTCATTGAACCGTGAACATATCAAGGATATTGTGAAGATCATGGTAAACGAACTGGCCGAAAGGCTGGCCGAGCACGATATCCAGATTGAGGTTACAGACCCGGCCATGGAGTACCTGGCGCGGGAAGGGTTTGACGAGAATTACGGGGCAAGGCCGCTGCGCAGGGCCATCCAAAAGGAGATTGAAGACCGCCTGTCTGAAGAAATGCTGCGCGGCACTTTCCAGCGCGGCGACCGCGTGCGCATCGACCGCGGTACCGGCGGCGGGCTGGTGGTTGAAAAGCTGTAATTGCGCGCGGCGGCCGTTTTAGGGAAACAACGACTTTCATACCCGGTGTCAAATTTGAAGGACTCGTGTTATAATATGAAAATAATTGCCGGGAGAGTTTACCATGTCCGCCAGAAAAACCGGGTATTACTGCAACGCCTGCGGTCACTTTACTTTGCGCTGGATGGGGCGCTGTGCCGGCTGTGGTGAGTGGAATACCTACGTTGAGGAAGAAATTTCCGCCGGGCGGCAAACTTGTCACGGTGGTGGCGGGGAAAGACCCGTGCGGGTGACCGAGATTCCGGTTTTGGAAGACGAGCGCCACTCCACGGGAATGGGAGAACTGGATCGCGTGCTGGGCGGGGGCATGGTGCCGGGCTCGCTGGTGCTTCTGGGCGGCGACCCGGGGATTGGAAAGTCCACCCTTTTGCTGCAGGTGGCCGGGGCGGTAAGTGCCGGGGGGCAGCGGGTGCTTTACGTTTCCGGGGAAGAATCGACACGGCAAATCAGGATGAGGGCTGAAAGGCTGGGAACCATCAACCCGGAACTGTACTTGTATGCTGAAACCGACGTGGCGGCGGTGGAAGAGCAAGTGGGGAAGGTCAAGCCGCTGCTGGTGGTGGTGGATTCCATTCAAACAATGCACGGTCCCGACCTGACATCATCGCCCGGAAGCGTCAGCCAGGTCCGGGAGTGTACCGCGCGACTTATGCGCATGGCCAAGGAAAGAGCGGTTTCGGTATTTGTGGTGGGACACGTGACCAAGGAGGGCATGATTGCCGGCCCCCGGGTAATGGAACACATGGTGGATGTGGTTTTGTATTTTGAGGGGGAACGGCACCAGTCTTTGAGAATACTGCGCGGTGTGAAAAATCGCTTCGGCTCCACCAATGAAATCGGGATATTTGAAATGACAGGTGCCGGTCTTAAAGAGGTTGCCAATCCTTCCTCGTTTTTTCTTATGGATTATGATTTTGCAAAACCGGCAGGTTCGGTGGTGGTTCCCGTCATGGAAGGAACCAGGCCTTTGCTGGTGGAGGTACAAGCACTGGTCAGTCCCTCGTCCTTCGGAGTGCCAAGGCGCATGACCACCGGGGTGGACCACAACCGGGTGGCACTGATTATGGCGGTGCTGGAAAAAAGAATGGGATTGATGCTGGGCAATTATGACGCTTACGTGAATATAGTGGGTGGCGTGCGCGTGGACGAGCCCGCGGTGGATCTGGGTATTGCCGTTGCCCTCGCTTCCAGTTTTCGGGATCTGGCCGTGGATGAAAAAACCGTTGTTGTGGGTGAACTGGGGTTAACCGGGGAAATACGGCCTGTGACGGCTGTGGAAAAGCGGGTGCGGGAGGCGGCGCGATTAGGTTTTAAGCGCTGTGTCGTGCCCCGCCGCCGGAGCGGTAAACTGGACAACAGCGGTTTACAGGTGCTGCAGGCGTCAACCCTGGCGGAAGCATTCGACCTGGTATTTAATTGATGCATACATTGAATGATATATATTTCTGAAACTTGGCAAAAGGAGGAGGAAAGTGGAGAGCAGGTTGCTCAAGGTGCTGCGCATGGTGGCTCCCGGAACGCCGCTTCGGGAAGGGCTGGAAAATATTTTAAGGGCCAAGACGGGTGGGCTACTGGTTATTGGTGACGGCCCGGAAATCATGGAGCTCTCCGAAGGCGGTTTTGCGGTGAACGCGGCCTTTTCACCGGCCAACTTGTACGAGCTTGCCAAAATGGACGGTGCCATAATAATAAGTAAAGATATAAAAACTATTATTGCCGCGAACACGCAACTGGTGCCCAATTTGAGTATTCCGTCCAGTGAAACTGGCATCAGGCACCGCACGGCCGAACGGGTGGCCAAGCAGACCGATGCCCTGGTTATATCCATATCCCAGCGGCGAGGGGTAATTACAGTTTACAAGGGCAACCTGAAATACGTGTTACGGGACCTGGGCGTCATCCTCACCAAGGCCAACCAGGCTTTGCAGACGCTTGAAAAATACCGCAGCGTGCTGGACCGTGTGGTGGCTAACCTGGGCCTTTTGGAATTTGAAGACGCCGTAACATTGTATGACGTGGCCAAAGCCATACAGCGGGCCGAGATGGTCTTGCGCGTGGTAAAGGAGATCGAGCGGTACATAAGCGAGCTGGGGACGGAGGGGCGCCTGATTACAATGCAAATGGAGGAACTGGTGGCCAATGTAGATGTCGAGGCGCGCTTGATCATGCAGGATTATTGCACAACAAGCGTGGAAAAAACGCCGGAAAGCATCATGGCCATGATTAACACGTGGCCCGCCGAGGACCTGCTGGACCTTTCACTCATTGCCCGGGCGCTGGGATATCCCGGAAGTTCCAGTATTCTTGACCAGGGAGTCACCCCGCGGGGGTACCGGGTATTGCAAAAAATCCCCAGGCTGCCGCTCCAGGTGGTGGAAAACCTGGTCCGGGAATTTGGCACGCTGAAGAGAATAATTGGTGCCACAATAGAAGAGCTGGACGCGGTGGAAGGTATCGGCGAAGTAAGGGCCCGCTCCATCAAAGAAGGCCTGAAACGATACCGCGAGCAACTGGCCCAGGAGCGGTACAGTTAAAAAACAACGGGGAAAGTCAAAATCAAGGTGGGGTCAAAACTTTTGGGTCGGAGGTATGTCCCCAACGTATAAGCCGCTGGTGCCGTCGGCGCGGGAATTTTTAAACGCAGTAGTGAATGTTGCCCGTAATACGTTCTTATCCTCATCATTGTTGCCGCTTTTGTAGCGCGTCACCTGTTTGGAAAAAGCGAGACGGAACAGGTATACCCATGTCCAAGAGCATTTTCTGGGTATGAAGAAAGAATACGGGCGTGGTGATGAACCACGCCTTTTGGTTTTAAAAGAGCAACCACATATTGCCCACATATTGCAATAAAGGAAAAATAGGATCCGGGTAGAATTTATATACGGGATTTCATCAGGCCATGTTATATAGCCCCAGGGTCCTCAGGGCTTTTTGTTTTTTAATGATGATGTCGTACAGGTTAAGGTCCAGCAAATTACACAGTGCCGCCAGGTAGAACATAGCACGACCGATTTCATCTTCCACGTTTTCGCGGCAATTTTCGCAAAGTTTACCGTCAAGGTGAGATTCCAGTAGCTCTCTCAAAGCCTCCAGGGTTGTCCCGGATGGCAGTTCTTTTTTTTGGGCGTTGATCTTGATACACCCGCAAGCTGTTACGGATCTGATAATGGCCCGGTTCATTCTGGCGTTGGTTTCCTGGGACTTGGCCAGCAGGTCCAGTATACTTTTGTTGCAAAGCAACAACTCGGAAACCGTGTATTGAAACTCATTGTAAACCATGTCTTTTAGCAAGCGGTTTCACTCCTTGCGTTTATTGAGTTTGTTGTTATTATAAAAGCCCGTCGCTCGGGCTGTCAAACCGTCTGATTTTTTAAAATTGTTGTTGACACTTGTTGTGTGCTATGCTAAAATAGAATGTTTCTTGACAAGGTTAAGTTTTTATGGTATTGTATTCTTGTATTAACTGAAAGGGGGCCGGGAATTGTTCAAGATAGGAGATAAGGTTGTTTATCCTATGCATGGCGCCGGTATCATAGAAGCTATCGAAGAAAAAGAAGTTCTCGGTGAAACCAGGAAATATTATGTACTCAGGCTACCGGTTGGAGATATGAAAGTGATGATTCCTGTCTCCAATTACAAGGAAGTTGGACTGCGCCAAGTGATTGATAAAGAAGGGGTGCAGAAAGTTTTTCGGATTCTCGGGGAGCAATCTTCCAGCATGTCTTCTAACTGGAACAGGCGTTACAGGGCTAACCTGGAAAAGATCAAGAGCGGTAATATTTTTGAGGTGGCTGAAGTGGTACGGAATCTGGTAATGAGAGACAAGGAAAAGGGGCTGTCTTCCGGCGAAAGAAAGATGCTGGAAAATGCCAGGCAGATCCTGGTGAGTGAGCTTGTGCTGGCCACGGAAATGAATGAAGACAAAACGAAATCAATGATAGAAAGGGCATTCGCCTGATGTTCTACGCCGGTTTAACCTGGCGTATTTTTATTGTACGGAAAAAATAACCAAAAAACAGTTGAAACAAGCTTTTAAATAATCCATAATAGAATAAAATACCGGTGCAAATAATAATTTACAACAACTTATAATAATACCGGGATTTTATTTTTTGTTTGTTATTTCACATGCAAAGGAGGTGAATTTATGCTGAGGAAAACCATTTTTATCCTTGTGGTTGCTTTGTTTTCGGCAGCGGGTTTCTATTCAGGACTTTACCTGGTCGGCCTGGACCTGGTACCGCTACCTCAAACCGTACCCATGCTGGGACCCGGATTTATCGGTTTGACTACCCTGATTGGCCTGGTATTGGGAATACTTTTTGCGCCGTGGCTGATTCGCTTGTTACTGTGTATTACCGCGCTTTTGGAACAAAAGCTCAGTAAAATGCCGGTTCAAGACTTGATTATGGGTTCGGTGGGACTGATTATCGGACTTATAATAGCTAATTTACTGGGTTCCGTGTTTTCATTCATGGGTTTCATTGGTAAGGCGATATGGATTGCTTTAACTTTACTGTTGGGTTACCTGGGCTTAACCATAAGCGTGAAAAAGCGCGAGGAAATTGCGGGGTTTATTGGTAACATGCCTCGTTTCGGCGGGGGGAAGGAAAAGAACGTTGCGGAAGGCAAGCCGGGGGGAATTCAAAAGATACTGGATACCAGCGTTATCATCGACGGCCGTATTGCCGATCTCTGCGCCAGCGGTTTTATCGAGGGAACGCTGGTGGTGCCCGGCTTTGTGCTTGAGGAATTGAGACATATTGCGGACTCGTCAGACCTTTTGAAGCGCAACCGGGGACGGCGGGGATTGGATATCTTGAACCACCTGCGCAAGGAGGCACCGGTTAAGGTGCAAATTTACGATAACACCAAGGGATTGGATGATGGAGCCGAGGTGGACACTAAGCTGGTCAAACTGGCCCAGAAACTCGGGGCCAAAATAATTACAAACGACTTTAACCTCAACAAGGTGGCCGAATTGCACGGTGTGAAGGTACTGAACATCAACGAACTGGCAAACGCGGTTAAACCCGTGGTGCTACCGGGCGAGGAAATGGTGGTGCAGGTGGTGAAAGAGGGCAAGGAATCCGGCCAGGGCGTGGCCTACCTGGATGACGGAACCATGATAGTGGTGGACGGAGGGAAGCGGTACATGAACAAAATTATTCCCGTCCTGGTTACCAGTGTTTTGCAAACGGCGGCCGGGCGAATGATTTTTGCCAAGCCAAAGTCGTCCGAGTGGCGCGGGGATACGCAGCAAGGTGCGCAACGCTATAAAGAGGTGAATGTTCTTGGCTAGTACCTGGGCCGTGGTTCCCGCCGCCGGTCGCAGCACCAGGATGGGCAACGCGGTAAACAAGCAACTACTTGGACTGGCCGGGCGCCCGGTGGTTGAACACGCGTTAAGGGCGTTGCTTGCCGTCCCGGTGGATGGAATTGTCCTGGTGGTGACGCCCGGCAGGGAACAGGATTTCGCAAGGGCGTTGCACGGGCTAATCCGGTCGGAAAAAATCTACATTGTACCCGGCGGAGCGGACCGGGGAGAATCGGTGAGGCAGGGTCTTTTGGCCCTGCCTACTGGTGTTGAACTGGTAGTGGTGCACGACGGCGCAAGACCCCTTGTTAAGCCCGAGCACACCAGGCGGGCCATGGAGGAGGCAATTCGCTGGGGTGCCGCTACCCTGGCGGTACCCGTAAAGGATACCGTGAAAATGGCGGGGCCGGATAAGCTGGTAAGGCAAACTCTTTCCAGGGAACTGCTCTGGCAAGTACAGACGCCCCAGGTTTTTAAACTGGATTTACTCCTGGAAGCGCACAGGACCGCCCAGCGGGAAGGATACTCGGGTACCGACGACGCGTACCTGGTGGAACGTATCGGCCGTCCCGTAAAGCTGGTGCCTGGCTCCTACTCCAACATCAAGATCACCACCCCCGAAGACTTTCTCCTGGCTCAAATCCTCATGGAGGGTCGGGCCTAAACCTGTTTAAACTAACTGTAATTCTCTTAAATATAGCGGTTTAATGGCCAGTTTAACAAAGTATGAGTCTGACCCCGGAGGTGAGTGATGATGCGTGTGGGTATTGGATATGATGTGCACAAGCTTGTTCCAGGGAGGCCGCTGGTTTTGGGCGGAGTCACCATTCCCTATCACCTCGGGCTGGACGGGCATTCGGATGCTGATGTGCTGGTACACGCGGTGATGGACGCCCTGCTGGGCGCCGCCGGTGCGGGCGACATAGGCGAGCATTTTCCCGACTCCGACCCGCGTTACCGGGGCATATCCAGCCTGGAACTCCTGCGCCGGGTGATGCGCCACCTTGTGGTAAAAGGCTGGTCGGTGGTCAACGTGGATGTGGTTGTGATGGCCCAGGCCCCAAAGTTATCTCCCTACAGGGATGAAATGCGAAATAACCTGGCCCGGGAAATGGGCCTGCCGCCCGGCAAGGTGGGTATAAAAGCAACTACCACCGAAGGGCTTGGCTTTACCGGCCGGGGCGAGGGCATTGCCGCCCAAGCGGTGGTCCTTCTCGAGGGTCAGGATTAAAACTTGTTTAAACTAACTGCAATTTTCTAATATAATGTTTTTATGGTTAGTTTAAACAGGTTTAAGCCTGACCCGGTTGCTTGGTTTTACGGGGCAGTGTTATAATAAGATGCTATAAAAACAGTATTCGCAAGGATGTGAGGGACAAGTTGAACGAAGTCAAAGTAAGGTTTGCACCGAGCCCGACGGGGCCTTTACATATAGGCGGTGCCCGTTCCGCCTTGTTTAACTGGCTGTTTGCCCGCCGGAACGGCGGGAAATTCATATTGCGTATTGAAGACACAGACCTGGAAAGGTCGTCCCGGGAATCAGAGGAGAATATTTTGGATTCATTGCGCTGGCTGGGCTTGGAATGGGACGAGGGAATATCGGCGGGCGGGCCGAACGGGCCCTACCGCCAGACCGAACGGCTTGATATTTACAGCCGGTATGCCGGGCAATTGCTTGAAAAAGGCTGGGTGTACAAGTGTTACTGTAGTGAGGAGGAGTTGGCCGCCCAGCGGGAGGCTCAACTTGCCGCCGGTGAAATGATCAGGTACACCGGCAAGTGCCGTGACCTGTCACCTGAGGACTGCCGGCGCCTGGAAGGAGAGGGTCGCAAGCCGGTGCTCCGGTTCAGAGTGCCAGAGGGTAAAGTAATAACCGTCCATGACAGGGTTCGCGGTGATGTGAGTTTTGATTGTAACGGTATCGGTGATTTTATTATTGTCAAATCGGATGGAATCCCCACGTATAACTTCGCTGTGGTGGTGGATGACCACCTGATGGGTATTAGTCACGTGATCCGGGCCGAAGAACACCTGTCCAACACTCCGCTTCAGGTGCTAATTTACGAGGCACTGGGATGGCCCGTACCGGAGTTCGCTCACGTATCCCTGATTCTCGGCAAGGATAGGTCTAAAATGAGCAAGCGTCACGGCGCAACTTCCATCCAGCAATACCGTGACATGGGATATCTGCCGGAAGCGCTGGTTAACTTCCTGGCCCTGCTGGGCTGGTCTCCTGGCACGGAAGAAGAAGTGTTCTCGCTGGAACAGCTAAAAGAACAATTTTCCCTGGATCGCGTGGCCAAAAGCCCGGCGGTGTTTGACCTGGAAAAACTAAACTGGCTGAACGGTTACTATATACGGCACAGCCCTCTGGAAAGGATTGCCGGCCTGGCGGTGCCTTTTCTGCAGAAAGCGGGTTACCTGCCTGAAACCGTTGATGACGGGATGATGAGGAAAGTGCGCCTGGTGATAGCGGCGGTGCGGGAGTACCTGGAGTACATGGCCCAGGTAACCGAGCACGCTAAAGTGTTTTTTGAGGACCCGGATTACAGTGACCCGGAGGCATTATCTGTTTTGGGGCAGGAACAGGTGCCCGTGGTTCTGGGTACGCTGCGTGATAAAATTGCCGCCATGGAAGACGACCTGGATGAGGAGAATGCCGGGGTGTTGTTGAAGAAACTGCCCAAGGAACTGGGGCTGGGCGGTAAAAAAGTGTACCAGCCCCTACGGGTGGCCCTGACTGGCAAAACCAGGGGACCGGAGCTTTACCAGCTGCTCCCGGCGCTGGGGAACCGCAAGACAATTGAAAGGCTGGAGAATGCTTTGAGTATGCGTAAATAAATGTGTTTTAAGAGGCCCAAAACTTTTTCAGGATTTGATATGTGTCAACCGGCCTGTCCTCTTTTACTATGACAAATCCGGTCACGTGGACAATGGAGGGATAGACTTGCTATTCGGCCGGCTTCGGAAAGATATCAAGGCGGTGTTTGAGCGCGACCCGGCCGCCAAATCATTACTGGAAGTTTTATTATGCTATCCCGGCCTGCATGCCATATTACTGCACCGGGTGGCGCATTTTTTTTATCGCCACCGCTTATTCTTAATAGCCCGTCTTATATCCCAGTTTTCCCGGGCCATTACGCAAATTGAAATTCACCCGGGGGCCAAAATCGGCGAAGGGCTGTTTATTGACCACGGTGCCGGGGTTGTAATAGGCGAGACCACTGAAATCGGTAACAACGTAACCATATACCAGGGAGTTACCCTGGGGGGGACCGGCAAGGAAAAGGGCAAACGCCATCCCACCATAGGAAACAACGTGGTAATCAGCGCGGGGGCCAAGGTCCTGGGTTCCTTTACCGTTGGTGATAACAGTAAGATTGGAGCCGGTTCGGTGGTTCTTAAACCCGTACCGCCCAATAGCACCGTGGTGGGCGTGCCGGGCAAGGTGGTCATTAAAGATGGAGAAAAGGTGGACAGCGCGGGTGCTTCCATTATTGACTTGCGGCACGATTTGCTGCCCGATCCTGTAACCGAAGCCATGTACTGCATGCAAAAAAACATAGAAGCGCTGGAAAAACGCGTCCTTGAGCTGGAGAAAAAGTTGCGGGAAAATGGTAACGAGGAGAAACAGGGTGTGGACCGTTGCATTGAAGGACATGTCAACGGCCAGCATGAGTTTTAATAGCGGTTTTATTTTTTTAAGGGGGAATCCAAGATGCTTATATACAACACGCTGACCGGGCGCAAAGAGGAGTTCAAGCCGCGGGAAGCCGGCAAGGTCAGCATGTACGTCTGCGGTCCCACCACGTACAATTATATTCACCTGGGTAATGCCAGGCCCATAGTGTTTTTTGATACCGCCCGCAGGTACCTGAAGTACAAGGGGTATGATGTGCTGTACGTGCAAAACTTCACCGATGTTGATGATAAAATCATCAACCGGGCACGGGAGGAGGGGGACGACCCCTTGGCCCTGGCCGCCCGTTACATAAACGAGTACTTCCGGGATGCGGATGCTCTTAACGTAATGAGGGCGGATATTCACCCCCGGGTTTCGGAACACATGGCGGATATTATCGAAATGGTAAAAACCCTGGTGGACAAGGGCTATGCTTACGTGGTGGACGGGGAAGTGTACTACGATGTGCTCAAGTTCGAAGAGTATGGCAAGCTGTCGAAACGTTCCCTGGATGATATGAAAGCGGGAGCCAGGGTTGATGTTGACAAGCGCAAGCGCCACCCCATGGATTTTGCCCTGTGGAAATCGGCCAAACCCGGTGAGCCTTCCTGGGACAGCCCGTGGGGACGGGGCCGGCCGGGCTGGCACATAGAATGCTCGGCCATGTCTTTGAAATACCTGGGTACCGGTTTTGATATACACGGCGGCGGGTTCGACCTGGTATTCCCCCACCACGAAAACGAAATTGCCCAGTCGGAAGCCGCCACCGGTCAACCATTTGCCCGGTACTGGATGCACAACGGTTTTATAACCGTAAACCAGGAAAAAATGAGTAAATCGCTGGGCAACTTTTTTCTGGTGCGAGAAATTCTTGCCAAGTACCAGCCCGAAGTGGTTCGTTTTTACCTGCTGGGCACCCATTACCGTAGCCCTTTAGATTTTGACGACGAGAAACTGGACGCCGCATCCAGGGGGCTGGAGCGGCTGAAAAACAGCTTGCGCCTGCTGGAAGAAGCCCTGGCCGGAAAGGATGCCGGCGGCGCGGATCCGGACCCGGAACTGGCGGGTAAACTGGAAGAGCTGCGCGGGGAATTTGAAAAAGCCATGGACGATGACTTCAACACCGCGCTGGCCATAGCGGCAATGTTCGACCTGGCCAGGTTAATAAACAGCTTCCTGCAAAAATACGACCGGGTGCCTACTCCCGCCGGAACCGCCGCGCTGCGAAAGGCAAGAGAACTTTTCTACTTGTTTAACGGGGTTTTGGGCATTCTCAAAACCAGCGATAAGGGTGAAATATTGCTTGCCGGGCGGGACGGCGAGGACGACTCCCTGGTGGAAAAACTGGTTCAGCTGGTCATTGAAATCCGGCAGGATGCCCGCAAGAGAAAGGACTGGACAACCGCCGACGGGATCCGGGACAGGCTAAAAGAGATGGGTATTATCCTGGAAGACACCCCGTCGGGGGTGCGCTGGAAAAAGCAGGGGTAACATGTTCGGGCACTTGGATAAAACAATTAACCCCGTGGAGCTGCCTTCACTGGTGCTGGCTTACATTGGCGATGCGGTTTACGAGCTGGCGGTCAGGGAATACCTGGTCAGCCGGGGCATGGTCAATGTGAACAAGCTGCACCGTGAGGCGGTGCGGCACGTTCGCGCATCCACCCAGTCCCGCATATTTCACGCCCTGGAAGGACATTTAACCGAAGATGAACAAGCTGTAATCCGCAGGGGCCGGAATGCCAAACCGGGTCACCCGTCACGAGGAAACAGCGTAATAGAATACCGGGAAAGTACCGGTTTTGAGAGCCTTGTGGGTTACCTGTACCTGAAGCGCCAGTGGGACCGGCTGGAAAAGATTTTGGTCATGGCCCGGCGGGTTATCGAGCAAGAGCTTAAATAAACTATATAAGCGGAGGAATACTGATGGGGAGAACCACCATGCGGGTGGAACTGCTGCGCTATACGGAAAATCCAGAGGAACTGGTAGCCATGGCTGCCAAGCTCTGTTACTCTTCCGCGGGGGTGGAAGAACTGCGCCGTGGTGTTTCCGAGGCGGACCAGTCGGCTTTTGTGCACAAGCTTACCGAAATGGGCCACCTTTCACCCGTAGAACACGCTGCTTTCACCTTTGGCGTGGAGGGTGTTTCCCGTAGTTTGCTGGCCCAAATCACCAGGCATCGCATTGCCAGTTTCAGTGTCAAGTCCCAGCGTTACGTGGGCGAAAGCAGTTCGGGCCAAAAAGACGGCACTTTCAACTATATTATCCCACCGCGGATAGCCGAACTTGGCGAGGAAGAAGTGCTGGAATTCGCCCGGCAAATGAGACAAATACAGGAGTGGTACGACCACTGGCTGGAAAAACTTGCAGTTTACGGGGACGCAGCCAAGGAGGACGCCCGCTTTGTCCTGCCCAATGCGGCGGAAACAAAGCTGGTGGTGACCATGAACGCCAGGGAATTGCTGCACTTTTTTGCTGTCCGGTGCTGCAACAGAGCCCAGTGGGAAATCCGTGCCCTGGCTACGGAAATGCTACGCCTGGTGCGCCGGGTGGCCCCGGTTTTGTTTAAAAACGCCGGCCCGCGCTGCTTGACAGCGCCGTGCCCGGAAGGCACCATGTCCTGCGGTAAACAGGCGGAAGTCAGGGAAAAGTTCAGGCAACTGTAATGGTTGGAGTGCTGTTTTATGGAAGAAATTATAACCGGCCGGAACCCGGTTTGCGAAGCGCTGCGGGCCGGCAGGCCCCTGAACAAAATATACATATATTACGGATTGAAGCCGGCCACAATGGCGGAAGTGGCGGGCATGGCCCGGGAAAAGCGGGTGCCGGTGCAAAAAGTGGAAAGGCATGTGCTGGATCGCATGGCCCCGGGCGTCGTGCACCAGGGGATCGTTGCCAGCGTTTCTCCATACCGGTACGCCGGCCTTGGCGATATACTGGACGCGGCGCGGGATACGGATCCCCTGCTTGTCTTGCTGGATGGCATACAAGACCCGCATAACTTGGGTGCTATTATCCGTTCCGCGGATGCTGCGGGCGCGCACGGGGTGATTATCCCCCGCCGCCGGTCCGCCGCCGTAACCCAGGCGGTGGTCAAAGCATCGGCAGGCGCGGTTGAGTTCGTGCCCGTGGCCAGGGTGGGCAACCTTGCTACCACTATTGAAATGCTTAAAGAGCGCGGCATATGGGTTGTGGGAGCGGATCCGGCTGCTGAACAGGTGATCTGGAACGCCTCGATGGAAGGACCGCTGGCTGTGGTGGTAGGCGGAGAAGGCAAGGGTATTAGTCGCTTGATACGGGAAAAATGCGACTTGCTGGTGCGCTTGCCCATGGCCGGGCGGGTTAATTCACTGAACGCCTCGGTGGCTGCGGCGCTGGTGCTTTTTGAGGCGGTGCGCCAGAGAAGCAGGGGTTGAAATGGGCGAGTATATCGTGGTGGACGGCTACAACGTAGTGCATGCATGGCCGGAACTGGCGGAGCTGAAAGAAGAGAACCTGGAACATGCACGGGACCGGCTGATACATATACTGGCGGACTATGCCGGTTTAAGTGGTGACCGGGTGCTGGTTGTGTTTGATGCCCACCAGGTGCGTGGCGGTGGTTCAAGGTATGAAGAGGTAAACGGGGTGCAGGTTTTTTACACCCGGGAAGATGAAACCGCCGATGCCATGATAGAGAGACTGGTTGGCGAAATGCCCCGTGACGGGTATACCAGGGTGGTTACATCCGATTGGGACGAGCAGCGTATTATCCTTGGCCGCGGGGCTTACCGCATGACTCCGGGCGAGTTGAGACAGCGAGTGCAAAAGGTTAAGAAAGAGGGGCAGGAACCTTTTGAGCGTAGAAAGCCAGCCGATGAATACCTGGAAAACAGGCTTGGGGAAAATATACGCCAGCTGTTTGAACAGTGGAGAAGAATTAGGGATTGACTTGCCCGCTCCCCCGGGAAGTTATTTAAGCTTGACGAGCCTTCGGGGGAGGGTTATAATAAGCATGTAGGCATGCAGGCATGCTCGCGGTTAAGTTGGCCAATTAATTGACTAAAAACACAGATTTATTATGCCCCATTGCTTGTTATTCCGGGTGAAAAAGTCCGGATATCATTGCTTACGGTGTGGGCGCTTTTGTTTTCTTTTGCGGGGAAATTCAGGCGGGAGGGATAAGTTTTGGAATTAAACGCCCAAAGGGAGGCGCACAACGATTTTCAGTTAATGATTGACGAAGAAGTTGTGGAATATGCCCGCGAGGGCGATGATGTGGCTCTTGAGTACTTGATTAACAAGTACAAGAATTTTGTGCGGGCCAAGGCACGTTCTTATTTTTTGATCGGGGCAGACCGGGAAGATATTATCCAGGAGGGCATGATTGGTCTTTACAAGGCGATTCGTGATTTCCGGATGGACAAGTTGTCGTCTTTTCGCGCTTTTGCCGAATTATGTATAACCCGCCAAATAATCACGGCAATAAAGACAGCCACCAGGCAAAAACATATTCCTCTTAACTCCTATATATCCCTTAATAAACCTATATATGATGAAGACTCCGATCGTACCTTGCTGGATGTTATATCCGGTTCAAAAATCTCCGACCCCGAAGAGTTAATCATCAGCCGTGAAGAATTTGACGATATTGAAGAAAAAATGAGCGAAATACTCAGCTCGCTGGAATGGAAGGTGCTGATGTCCTACCTGGAAGGCAAGTCCTACCAGGAAATCGCGGAAGACTTGAAACGACACGTTAAATCCATAGATAATGCTTTGCAAAGGGTAAAACGCAAGTTGGAAAGGTACCTGGAAAAACGCGAAGCTTAATGAAAGTAAACCGGCTGGCTTGAAAAAGCACGCCGGTTTTTTTATAACTTTACATTTTTTGTGCCGTGTTTTCAAATAGTGGTTGTTCTATTTTTTCCCTTTCAATTTTTTCTCTCTTCAGTTGTTTATGATACATAACAATTAACATGTCCAGTTTCCTGCTCTCACGGAGCAGTTTTTCTTTTTGCCCGGGGCAAATGGCGTGCAGGCGATACCTTGTTTCTTCAATAATGCGCAGTAAATCTTTTTTCACGTTACCAGACCTTTCCTGGGAAAATCTTTATGCGACGGGCGTTACATACCGCTTTTTATCTTTCCTTCGGGACAAGCACCACTTTGCAGTTCAACGCGCCAGCCAGTAATTCCACTTTGCCCAGGGAGGGATCTTTTCTCCCGAGTTCTATTTCTGATATATACTGGTAAGAAATACCTGTTTCGGTTGCCAGCTGTCGCAATGTTTTTTTTTGTGCCAGGCGGGCGTTACGTAATTGTTTGGACAGGGACACCAATCTCACTCCCCGCGTGGACTGTATAACATCATTGTATGCCTTTTGCGGAAAAATGACAAAGTTGTGATGGCAGGAAAATGACAGCATATAATCCCTACTCTTGTCGAATCTGGCTAAATCTAGCACAATCTGCTATTTGCAGATTGAAAGGCTGGTTTGATTGATGATATACTGTGTATGTCTGCTGATAGCGGACAAGGGGGGTTGGGTAATGGGCCTTTTTCCTGAAAGATTGAGGCAGTTGCGTGAAGAAAGAGGTTTGACCTTGGAGATACTGGCTGGAAAGCTGGGCATATCCAAATCCCTTCTTTGGGATCTTGAACAAGGACGGCGCAGGGTGCATGGTGAATTGTTGCTGAAAATTGCGCTTTTTTTTGATGTTACCACTGATTACCTGTTAGGCTTATCTGATGAAAAATCCAGGCCGGCGGGTAGTGAACAAGTTTACGAGCTTGACCCGGAAACAGTACGAATTTTGTACAGGGCCAGGGAGCTTTCTCCACGGGGTAGAAAGCAACTGCGCCGCATGATGGAATGGGTGCTGGAGGAGGACGAAAGGGAAAGAAAAACCGGTGACGAAAGCGAGTGACACCGCCGGTGCACCGTCGCAAGACGAGCAAAGTATTTCTGACAGCGATTATTTTGGTATAAAAGCGGCGGGGTTTCAAAATAAACAGGCGAAACTGTATAATATTTTCTTGTCATTTTTATAATTCAAGTTTATACTTTGTTTCCGCCACTTGCTTCCAATGTTTTCTGTTTTGCACCTGTTGACAATGTGTTGCATATAACTTATAATAATTTTTGCCGTCAATGCCGGCGTAGCTCAATTGGCAGAGCAGCTGACTTGTAATCAGCAGGTTGCGGGTTCGAGTCCCATCGCCGGCTCCAGCAAACAACCCGGTACTACCGGGTAAATTATAATTGTGGAGAGGTTCCCGAGTGGTCAAAGGGAGCAGACTGTAAATCTGCCGGCGACGCCTTCGCAGGTTCGAATCCTGCCCTCTCCACCAGCTTAATCCCGGTGGGCTAATTTTGGGGTTTGAAAAAAACGCCGGGATACGGTACAATAGAAGAGAACGACGCGGGGTGGAGCAGCTGGCAGCTCGTCGGGCTCATAACCCGAAGGTCGGGGGTTCAAATCCCCCCCCCGCAACCAAATGCCACTATAGCTCAGTAGGTAGAGCGCATCCTTGGTAAGGATGAGGTCACCGGTTCAATCCCGGTTAGTGGCTCCACATTTAGAAGTTAGAAATTAGAAGTTGGATTAGTAAGGAAACCGGCAAAGCCGGTTTCCATCGACTCCAACTTCTAACATCTAACATCCAATGTTCAACATTCAAATACAGGGCGGCGTAGCTCAGTTGGTCAGAGCATGCGGTTCATACCCGCAGTGTCCGGGGTTCGAATCCCTGCGCCGCTACCACAAGTGCACCAGCCTTGAAGGCTGGTTTTTATTAATTGCATTTTAAGTTGCGTGGTGCACAACAATTTTTTTTCGGGGGTGGGAGCAACCCGTGTTGTAGAGGGATTTACCAAACAAATATGTACATACGAAGCTTTACGTTTGTAGCAAAATAAACTGCTTAGAAGTGGATTTTTAAATTTTTTTTGTGGTTTGGCAGGAATTTGGCCGCGGCTATCGAACTAGATGATGGTATTTTTGCTGCAAGTAAATAAAAAGTGGTATTTGTGGAAATAATTTAATTTGATTATTGTACACCCGGGTAAGTTGCCTAAGAATGATGAACTTACACCAGAAGGAGGAATCGAGACCATGGCAAAAGCGAAATTTGAGCGCACCAAGCCTCACGTAAACATTGGTACCATTGGCCACGTGGACCACGGCAAGACCACATTGACCGCGGCCATTACCACCGTACTGTCCACCGTGGGCAGGGCCTCTGTCAAGAAATACGACGAGATTGACAACGCGCCGGAGGAAAAGGAGCGCGGCATCACCATCAACACATCGCACGTTGAATACGAGACCGAGAGCCGTCACTACGCACACGTGGACTGTCCGGGTCACGCCGACTACGTAAAGAACATGATTACCGGTGCTGCCCAGATGGACGGTTCCATACTGGTGGTATCCGCGGCGGACGGTCCCATGCCGCAGACCCGGGAGCACATATTGCTGGCTCGCCAGGTGGGTGTGCCCTACATCGTAGTTTACCTGAACAAAGCCGACATGGTAGACGATCCCGAGTTGCTGGAACTGGTGGACATGGAAGTGCGCGATCTTCTGAACCAGTATGAATTTCCCGGTGACGACACCCCCATCATCGTTGGCAGCGCGTTAAAGGCCCTTGAATGCGGTTGCGGCCAGCGCGAGTGCGAGTGGTGCAAGACCATCTGGGAACTGATGGACGCCGTGGACAAATACGTACCCACCCCCGAGCGCGACATTGACAAGCCGTTTTTGATGCCCGTGGAAGACGTATTCAGCATCACCGGTCGTGGCACCGTGGCCACCGGTCGTATTGAGCGCGGCGTAATAAAAGTGGGTGACGAAGTAGAGATCGTTGGTTTGCAGGACAAACCGCGCAAGACCGTGGTGACGGGTGTAGAAATGTTCCGTAAGATTCTGGACCGTGGCGAAGCAGGCGACAACGTAGGCTGCCTGTTGCGCGGTGTTGACCGTAAAGAGATCGAGCGCGGTCAAGTGCTCGCCAAGCCCGGCAGCATCAAGCCGCACACCAAGTTCAGCGCCGAGGTATACGTACTGACCAAAGAAGAAGGCGGGCGCCATACACCCTTCTTTAATGGTTACCGGCCGCAGTTCTATTTCCGGACCACCGACGTCACCGGCGTGATCCAGTTGCCTGAAGGCGTGGAAATGGTAATGCCCGGCGACAACGTCAAGATTGACATCGAATTGATTACCCCCATCGCCATTGAGGAAGGTTTGCGTTTCGCCATCCGCGAGGGCGGTCGTACCGTGGGCGCCGGGGTTGTTACCGGTATTAACGAGTAAAAAACAGGGGAGCCGGCGCGCGTGTGCTGCCGGTTCCTTGTCTTTACCTTCTTGACACTAATTGTGAATTGTGATAAAGTTGCAAAGGTAACCCCAAAAAAGGGGTTCAATATATGCATGTTTATCAAGAAACCAGTATGGATGGTGATCGAATTTTTCGAGCATCCTCTTAAAAGGCGGCATGTCTTTTTTTGATTTAGGGAGGTGGTGGCGGTGAGAGTAGGGGTTACCCTGGCCTGCACCGAATGTAAACGCAGAAATTATACGACAACCAAGAACAAGAAAAACGATCCGAACCGTATTGAAATGAAAAAATATTGCCGGTTTTGCCAGGCTCATACCGTGCACAAAGAAACAAGGTAATTCCATATGCCCGGTGGTTAAATTATTTAAGGATGTGGCATAATGGCTGTGGTTAAAGAATCGAGGAACGCAAAGAAAGACAAGGGAACGGAGAAGGGGCTGGTAAAAAAGAACAGCCGGAAGGAAGTGGCCAAAAAAGCCGCGGCACCAAAACCCGGCCGGTTTGAGAATGCCAAGTCGTTTTTCCGTGGTGTGATTAATGAACTTAAAAAGGTGCACTGGCCCAACCGCAGGGAAACCGTGATATATACATCGGTGGTACTGGTATCGGTAACCTTTGTAGCCGTTCTGATATGGATCTTTGATGTTATTCTCGGTTCGGTAATGGGCATGTTCATAAGATAAACAGGGAGGTGGGGGACCTGCTTCACGCCGGTCCCTTGTATTTATGAGCAAGCACTGGTATGTGATACATACCTATTCTGGCTACGAGAACAAGGTCAAAGCGAACCTGGAAAAACGCATCGAATCCATGAACATGGAGGACAAGATTTTTCGTATTCTTGTACCCATGGAAAATGAGATCGAAATAAAGGACGGCAAAAAGAAGATTACCAAACGCAAAGTGTTTCCGGGTTACGTTTTGGTGGAAATGATCATGACCGATGACTCGTGGTACGTGGTGCGCAATACCCCCGGGGTTACCGGGTTTGTGGGCAGCGGGTCCAGGCCCATCCCTTTGGACGAAGAAGAAGTCCAGGAAATTATCAGGCAGATGGGCATGGATGAGCCTCGTACCAAGGTTGACTTTAAGGTCGGCGAGCAGGTGCGGGTCATATCCGGCCCCTTTGAAAATTTCGGCGGGGTTGTTGACGAAATCCTGGTGGATAAGGGTAAGATAAGGGTGCTTATCAATATGTTCGGCCGGGAAACCCCGGTGGAACTTGAGTATAACCAAGCAGAGAAAATAAATTAAGCAGCGGAGGAGGTGGACATATGGCCAAACGGGTGGCGGCGATAATCAAGCTGCAGGTGCCGGCAGGAAAGGCTACCCCCGCTCCGCCGGTGGGACCCGCCCTGGGTCAGCATGGTGTCAATATCATGCAGTTTGTCAAGGAATACAATGAGCGTACCGCCAAGCAAGCGGGTATGGTTATTCCTGTGGAGATAACCGTGTACGAAGACCGGAGCTTCACATTTGTTACCAAGACCCCGCCGGCGGCGGTATTGTTGAAAAAAGCAGCGGGTCTGGAAACTGCTTCGGGTGAGCCCAACAAAAAGAAAGTGGGCAAGGTGAGCAAGGATCAGGTGCGGGAGATTGCCGAGCTGAAAATGAAGGATCTGAACGCTAACAACTTGGAAGCGGCCGTGCGCATGATTGAGGGAACAGCACGGAGCATGGGCATTGAAGTGGTTTGACGCAGGAGCCGGGAAATAGGAGTAAAAAGCTTTTTATTCCGGAATGCCGGCTACTAAATTCTGAATACTTAAAAACAGTGGGAGGATTAGTTTCCGTTATAACCACAAGGAGGTAAGGTAAAATGCCCAAAAGGGGCAAAAGGTACCAGGATGCGATAAAAAAGGTGGACCGGTTTGCTCTATACGATCCACTGGAAGCAATGCAGTTGCTTAAGGAATTGGCAAGCGCCAAGTTTGACGAAACCGTTGAAGCGGCCGTGAGATTGGGTGTGGACCCCAGGCACGCCGACCAGCAGGTTCGCGGGGCCATGGTGCTGCCGCACGGCACGGGTAAAACCCGCACGGTCCTGGTATTTGCCAAAGGCGACAAAGCCAAGGAGGCGGAAGAAGCCGGAGCTGATTTTGTCGGCGCCGAGGACATGGTGGAAAAGATACAAAAAGAAGGCTGGCTCGGGTTTGAAGTGGCCATAGCCACACCGGACATGATGGGTATGGTTGGTAAGCTGGGTCGTATCCTCGGCCCCAGGGGACTAATGCCCAACCCCAAAACAGGTACCGTGACGTTCGACGTGGCACGCGCGGTACAGGAGGTCAAGGCCGGCAAAATCGAGTACCGTGTTGACAAGGCCGGTAATATTCACGTTCCGATAGGCAAAGCTTCCTTTGAGCCGGAAAAACTGGCTGAAAACCTGAAAGCCCTGGTAGAACAGCTTATCCGCGTGAAGCCCGCGGCAGCTAAGGGCCAGTATCTGAAAGCCGTTACGGTGTCCACCACCATGGGGCCCGGTATAAAGGTGAACGCACAGAAAATAACCGCATAAACTGGATTTGATATAAAAAAACAAAAAAATATGATTTACCAGCCGTAGACAGCGGGTGCCCCTCGGGGCTTAATGGCAGCAGTGCCGCCGGCCGAGGCCAAAGTTGAGAGCCATAAAGCGTTTGCTTTACGGGCCTCTGGCATGCTGTCCGCGCCGGAGGCTTTTTTAATGCCGGGCGCTGGCAAGTTGAAGCCGGAACATTGCATTTCAGCCCGCCACAAAATGGATTTGCGATGCCCGGCACCCAGCGTGGTTGTGCGGGGAAGGAGGTGTAAGTATTGCCAATTAGCAGACAGGAAAAAGAAGAAATGCTGCAAATGCTGAAAGAAAAAATGCAGTCGTCACAAGTAATAATCCTTTCGAACTACAAGGGTTTAAACGTGGCGGCCATGACAAAGTTGCGCCGTAAGCTCCGTGACGCGGGTAGCGAGGTAAAGGTGGCCAAGAACACCATTACCAGGCTGGCGGCAAAAGAGGTGGGGCTGGAAGATATAAACTCCTACCTTGAGGGGCCAGTGGCCCTGACTTTTGGTTTTGAAGACCCGGTATCGCCGGCCAAGGTGTTGAACGATTTTGCCAAAGAATACAAGCAGTTTGAAATTAAAGCCGCTGTTTTGGAAGGACGAGTGATAGACGTCAAGGCTATCAAAGCCCTGGCCGACCTGCCGTCCCGGGAGGTGTTGCTGGCCAAAGTGCTGGGTGGCATGCAGACCCCCATGTACGGTTTTGCCGGAGCTCTGCAAGGCCTGTTAAGGAACCTGGTTTATGTCCTTGATGCCGTACGCGAGAAAAAAACCAGCGAGGCGGCAAGCTGATGTTTATTAAAACATGAATATTTTAAGGAGGTTATTATAAATGTCCAAAGTGCAAGAAATCCTGGAAGCTGTAAAGGGCCTTACCGTTCTGGAACTGGCCGAACTGGTAAAAGCTTTTGAAGACGAGTTTGGCGTGAGTGCCGCCGCCCCCGTGGCCGCAGTGGCCGCGCCTGCTGCGGCTGGAGCGGCTGCAGCAGCTCCAGCTGCTGAAGAAGAGCAAACCGAATTCGACGTCATCCTCACTGCCGTGGGCGATAAGAAAGTCAATGTCATCAAGGTTGTCCGCGAGGCCACCGGCCTGGGTTTGAAAGAGTCCAAGGAACTGGTAGACAGCGCTCCAAAAGCCATCAAGGAAAAAGTCAGCAAGGAAGAGGCGGAAGCTCTCAAGGCCAAGCTTGTGGAAGCCGGCGCCACCGTGGAAATCAAGTAACTTTCAGCTTGCATGGAAAGCCGCTCCTTTTTTGGGGCGGCCTTCATATTTGGTTTGTTTTTGCTTGACATGTTAACCATTGCATGGTATAATTCTAAGATGTCGGCTTATGAGAACGGTTTAAACTGCCATTACGTGCTTGGTATTTACCGGCAACGAAACGGAAACTCGCTTGTGAAGGTTGTATTTGCCATAATTGCACAGGGAATAATATTTAAGATGGATTTAGAAGCGAGGGATTGTTTTTTAAGGCAAGACCTTGCTTTTAGTTGTTTTCTTTTTTAATGCCTTTTATTTTTTGTGGGGGTGTGGTGCTGTAGATGTATCCTGTACAAATGGGGAACAGGACCCGCTGGAATTTCGGTAAATTACGCGAGGTTCTGGATTTACCCAACCTTATTGAGGTGCAGCGCAACTCGTACGACTGGTTTCTCAAGTCGGGTTTAAGGGAGGTTTTTCACGACATTTCTCCCATCCAGGATTTTACAGGCAACCTTGTGCTGGAATTCCTGGACTACAGCCTGGGGAATCCCAAGTATACCGTCGAGGAATGCAAGGAGCGTGACGTCACTTACGCCGCCCCGCTGCGAGTAAAGGTTCGCCTGATCAACAAGGAGACCGGCGAGGTTAAGGAACAAGAAGTTTTTATGGGTGACTTTCCGCTTATGACGGAGAAGGGGACCTTTATTATCAACGGGGCTGAGCGGGTAATTGTCAGCCAGCTGGTGCGTTCCCCGGGTGTTTACTTTTCCGAAACCATCGACCCTAGTGGCAAAAAATTGTTTGGAGCAACTATCATTCCCAACCGGGGCGCCTGGTTGGAATTCGAAACCGATGTTAACGACCAGATTTTCGTGCGCATAGACCGGACCAGAAAAATACCGGTAACGGTGCTGATCAGAGCCTTGGGGTACGGGACCAACGCCATGATCATGAATCTGTTCGGGGAAAACAGGTATATACAGGAAACCCTGGCCCGGGATAACACTGATTCCCAGGACGACGCGCTGGTGGAGATCTACAAGCGACTGCGCCCCGGCGAACCGCCAACGGTGGAAAACGCCAAATCGCTCCTGGAAGCACTGTTTTTCGATCCCAAGCGCTATGACCTGGCCAACGTTGGCCGGTACAAAATTCAAAAGAAGTTGAAGCACGGTGTGCTGTACAAGTACCCGGACGGCGAGGACGGCCCCACCGAGTACGACCCGCTTTTGGGTACCGAGGTGCCTGTAAAAAGGGAGTTTATTAGAATACTTACACCCGAAGATATAATTGAAACAGTGCGTTACCTGGTCCGCCTTATGGATGGCGAGGGGCGGGTGGACGACATAGACCACCTGGGCAACCGGCGCCTGCGCTCCGTGGGTGAGTTGTTGCAGAACCAGTTTCGCATCGGCCTGTCTCGCATGGAGCGAGTTGTGCGCGAGCGCATGACCATCCAGGACGTAGACGTGATTACGCCACAGGTGTTAATCAACATTCGTCCCGTAGTGGCTGCCATCAAGGAGTTTTTCGGGTCCAGCCAGCTCAGCCAGTTTATGGACCAGACCAACCCGCTGGCTGAGCTGACCCACAAACGCCGCTTGTCGGCCCTTGGCCCCGGCGGCCTAAGCCGCGAGAGAGCCGGTTTCGAGGTGCGGGACGTGCACCATTCCCACTACGGGCGCATGTGCCCCATCGAGACGCCGGAAGGTCCCAACATTGGCCTCATTGGTTCACTGTCATGCTACGCGCGGATTAACCAGTTTGGTTTTATTGAAACTCCTTACCGGAAAGTGGACAAGAAAAACAAGCGCGTAACTGATGAGCTAGTTTACCTGACCGCCGACGAGGAAGAAGATAAAATTATCGCCCAGGCCAACGCTCCCCTTGATGAGAACTCTTATTTCGCCGAGGATCGGGTCAACGCCCGGTACGGCCGGGAAATCCTGGTGGTGCCGGCGGACAGGGTGGACTACATGGACGTGTCACCCAAGCAGGTGTTCAGTATCGCCACCTCGTTGATCCCCTTCCTGGAGCACGACGACGCCAACAGGGCTTTGATGGGCGCAAACATGCAACGCCAGGCGGTGCCACTGCTGAAAACCCAGGCTCCCCTTGTGGGGACCGGCATCGAGCATACCGCTGCCCGGGATTCCGGCGTGGTGGTTATGGCGGGTAGCGACGGTGTGGTGGAACGGGTGACCGCCACCGAGATAGTGATCCGCACCGATGATGGTAGAAAGGAAAAGCGCAAGCTGATTAAATTCGCCCGGTCCAACCAGGGGACCTGTATTAACCAGCGGCCCATCGTGAACAAGGGTGACCGGGTCCGGGCAGGACAGGTTATTGCCGACGGGCCGTCCACCGAACAAGGGGAACTGGCGCTGGGGCGTAACGTGCTGGTAGCGTTCATGCCCTGGGAAGGCTACAACTACGAGGATGCCATCCTGGTTAGCGAAAAGATGGTGAAAGATGATTATTTTACATCCATTCATATAGAGGAATACGAGTGCGACGCCCGGGACACCAAGCTGGGACCGGAGGAAATAACCCGGGATATACCCAACGTGGGCGAGGAAGTATTGAAAGACCTGGACGACCGCGGTATTGTCCGGGTGGGTGCGGAAGTCCGTCCCGGTGACATACTGGTGGGTAAAGTTACTCCCAAGGGTGAAACCGAGCTTACCGCCGAAGAGAGGCTGCTTAGGGCAATTTTTGGTGAAAAGGCCCGGGAAGTGCGGGACACGTCGTTAAGGGTTCCTCACGGTGAGTCGGGCAAGGTGGTAGACGTAAAAGTATTCTCCCGGGACAACGGGGATGAACTGCCACCCGGAGTCAATCAACTGGTGCGGGTATATATAGCGCAAAAACGCAAGATTTCCGAGGGCGACAAAATGGCCGGCCGCCACGGGAACAAGGGTGTCATTGCCCGTATTCTACCGGAGGAAGATATGCCCTTCCTGCCGGACGGTACACCGGTGGAGATAGTGTTGAACCCGCTGGGCGTGCCCTCCAGGATGAACATCGGGCAGGTTCTGGAAGCCCACCTGGGATGGGCGGCCCATGTGCTGGGGATGCATGTGGCCTCACCGGTTTTCAACGGGGCCCGGGAAGAAGATATTGTGAAACAGCTGAAAAAGGCTGGCCTGCCCACCGACGGCAAGATTACTTTGTACGAGGGACGTACCGGCGAGCCATTCGACAACCCGATTACTGTGGGATATGTATATATGTTGAAACTGGCTCACCTGGTGGACGACAAGATCCACGCCCGTTCCACCGGCCCCTATTCGCTGGTGACCCAGCAGCCTCTGGGTGGCAAGGCCCAATTCGGAGGCCAGCGCTTCGGGGAAATGGAGGTATGGGCTTTGGAGGCTTACGGGGCGGCTTACACGTTACAGGAAATACTTACGGTTAAATCCGACGATGTTGTGGGCCGGGTAAAAACATATGAAGCCATTGTCAAAGGAGAAAACGTGCCCGAACCGGGCGTACCCGAGTCCTTCAAAGTGCTGATCAAGGAACTACAAAGCCTGGGCCTGGCGGTAAAAGTGCTGTCAGAAGACGATCAGGAGATCGAAATCAGGGAAGTCGATGAGGATATTACCGAAACCGCTAAGGATCTGGGTATAGAGCTACATGAAGATCGCGGGCGAAAGCGTTCCGGCCGTGAGGAAGACGGTGGGGACGAAGACACCGGCGATGATGCGGGCGATAACGGCGAAGTGGAAGGCGACATGGAAGAAGACGCGGATTACCTGGCGGGAGATGTTGATGAAGAAGATATTGCCGGCGATCTGGGGGATTTGGATAACGAAGACGGTGACCTGACCGGCTTTGATGCCGAAGAGGAAGATTACGACGATGACCTGGACGACGATAGATAATCCGGAAAGGAGCGAGGTCCTTGCTGGACTTGAATAACTTTGACCGTATTCGTATCGGTCTGGCTTCTCCCGAACAAATCCGGGAATGGTCCAACGGCGAGGTTAAGAAGCCGGAGACCATCAATTACCGCACCCTGAAACCCGAGCGGGACGGCCTGTTTTGCGAGCGCATTTTCGGGCCTACCCGGGACTGGGAATGTCATTGCGGAAAATACAAGCGCGTCCGGTACAAGGGTGTAATTTGCGATCGCTGCGGTGTTGAAGTAACGAGGTCTAAGGTGCGCCGGGAAAGATTGGGCCATATCGAACTGGCTGCCCCGGTATCGCATATCTGGTATTTCAAGGGCATCCCCAGCAGGATGGGTCTTTTGCTTGATATGTCGCCCCGCGCGCTGGAAAAGGTGTTGTACTTTGTTTCCTACATTGTCATCGATCCCATGGATACGCCCCTGATCAAGAAACAGCTGCTTACCGAAACCGAGTACCGGGAGTACCGGGATAAGTACGGCAATAATTTTAAGGCCCTTATGGGCGCTGAGGCCATCAAGAAACTTTTGCAGGAAATCGACCTGGATGAAATGAGCCGTGAGCTGCGCCAGGAATTGCGCGAAGTAACCGGCCAGCGCAAGATTCGCGCCATTCGCCGCCTGGAAGTGGTGGAGGCTTTCCGCACCAGCGGCAATAAGCCCGAGTGGATGATCATGGATGTAATCCCGGTAATACCGCCGGAATTGCGCCCCATGGTGCAGCTGGACGGCGGCCGGTTCGCCACATCAGACCTGAACGACCTGTACCGGCGGGTGATTAACCGTAACAACCGGCTAAAGCGGCTACTGGACCTGGGAGCCCCGGATATTATTGTCAGAAACGAGAAGCGCATGCTGCAGGAAGCGGTGGACGCGTTGATTGACAACGGTCGTCGCGGCCGGCCCGTCACCGGCCCCGGCAACCGGCCCCTGAAGTCGCTGAGCGATATGTTAAAAGGCAAGCAGGGGCGTTTCCGCCAGAACCTGCTGGGCAAGCGTGTGGACTATTCAGGCCGTTCGGTGATCGTGGTGGGTCCCAAGCTACAGTTGCACCAGTGCGGGTTGCCCAAGGAAATGGCCCTGGAACTGTTCAAGCCGTTTGTAATGAAGAAGCTGGTCAACGACGGTTTTGCTCATAATATAAAGAGTGCAAAGCGCATGGTGGAACGGGTGCGCCCGGAAGTGTGGGACGTGCTGGAAGAAGTAATCAAGGACCACCCGGTGCTTTTAAACCGCGCTCCCACCCTGCACCGCCTGGGCATTCAGGCTTTCGAACCCGTGCTGGTGGAAGGGCGCGCCATTCAAATTCACCCCATGGTGTGTACCGCGTACAATGCCGACTTTGACGGGGACCAGATGGCCGTGCACCTGCCGCTGTCAGCCGAGGCCCAGGCCGAGGCCAGGCTGTTGATGCTGTCTTCATATAATATCCTGAACCCCAAAGACGGCCGCCCCGTGGCCATACCCACCCAGGACATGGTGCTGGGCTGCTATTACCTGACCATGGATAAACCCGGCTTACCGGGCGAGGGCAAGGTGTTTGCCAGCGCCGAAGAGGCCATCATGGCCCACGAGACAGGCAGCGTAGCCCTGCATGCCAGGATTAAGGTGAGGATTAACGGCGAACTGGTGGAAACCACCGTGGGACGTGTAATATTCAACCAGGTCATGCCCGAGGAGGAACCCTTTTTCAACGATGTGGCAGACAAGAAGGCTCTCAGCCAAATCGTGGACAGCACGTATCGTAAGTACGGTTTTTCCGCCACCGGAAAATTACTGGACGGGATCAAGGAACTGGGTTTCCGCTACGCCACCCGTGCGGGGGTGACCATCGGCATCTCTGACATTATCATTCCCAAGGAGAAAAAGGAAATCCTGGGCAATGCCGAAAAAGAAGTGGAAAAAGTGGAAATGCAGTACCGCCGCGGTTTAATCACCGAGGAAGAGCGCTACCGCAGCGTGATTTCCATTTGGAACGATGCCACTAGGAAGGTTACCGACGCCCTGGTGAACTCGCTGGATAAATTCAACCCCATTTACATGATGGCAAACTCCGGGGCGCGGGGTAACATCCAGCAAATCCGCCAGCTGGCGGGTATGCGGGGCCTTATGGCCGACCCCACCGGGCGGATTCACGACTTGCCCATCAAGGCGAATTTCCGCGAGGGTCTTACCGTGCTTGAATACTTCATTTCCACTCACGGCGCCCGCAAGGGCTTGGCGGACACCGCGCTGCGTACCGCCGACTCCGGTTACCTGACCAGGCGACTGGTGGACGTGGCCCAGGATGTTATCGTGCGGGAAGTGGATTGCGGTACCAGTGAAGGCATTTCTGTGGGAGAGATCAAGGACGGTAACGAGGTTATTGAAAAGCTGGAGGACCGCATAGTGGGGCGGGTGGCCCGGGAAGACATCGTTCATCCCGAAACCGGCGAAGTCATTGTTGCGGAAGGTGACATGATTCGTCACGACCACGCCCAGCGGATAATTGCGGCGGGTATCAAAAAGGTTAAAATTCGCTCTGTCCTTACCTGCAAAACCCGTTACGGAGTTTGCGTGAACTGCTACGGGCGCAACCTGGCCACCGGGCAAATGGTTGACATCGGCGAAGCGGTGGGTATTATCGCCGCCCAATCCATCGGCGAGCCCGGCACCCAGTTGACTATGCGTACTTTCCATACCGGCGGCGTGGCCGGCGACGATATCACCCAGGGTCTCCCCCGGGTGGAGGAATTGTTTGAAGCCCGTAAGCCCAAGGGACAGGCCGTCATCGCCGAGGAAGCGGGCGTGGTGGAAATCAGGGAGGTGAAGGGGCGCCGCGAGATTGACATTACATCGGACGATGGCGGTAAGAACACTTACATGGTGCCCTACGGCGCCCGCCTGAAAGTCAGCAACGGCGACCGGGTGGAACCGGGGGACGAGTTGACCGAGGGTTCCGTTAACCCCCACGACCTGCTCAAGATTAAGGGTGTCACCGCCGTTCAGGTGTACCTGCTGCAGGAAGTGCAACGCGTGTACCGGCTGCAGGGCGTGGACATCAACGACAAGCATATTGAAGTAATGATCCGCCAGATGTTGCGCAAGGTGCGGGTGGAAGATCCCGGTGACACAATGTTGTTGACCGGCGGCCTGATTGATGTGTTTGAACTGGAGGAGGAAAACAGGCGCGTGGAAGCCGAAGGAGGCGAGCCCGCCACTGCAAAGCCGGTGCTGCTAGGCATAACCAAGGCTTCGCTGGCCACCGACTCTTTCCTGTCGGCGGCCTCCTTCCAGGAGACCACGCGGGTGCTTACCGAAGCTGCCATCAAAGGAAAAATGGACCCGTTGCTGGGCCTGAAAGAAAACGTAATTATCGGCAAGCTGGTGCCCGCGGGTACCGGTATGAGCCGTTACCGCAACTTGGAGATCGAAGTAGAAGGAGAGTCCGAAAACAGTAGCAACCCGCAGGAAGAGGAATCGCTGCCGGTTTGAGCCCGGGCCCAGCAGCTCTTGGCGCCGCCGGCACAACACCGGCGGGGATGAAAAAAACAATTTAACCCCTGGCGACATGGAAAAATTATTGACTTTGGTTGCCCGTAGTGATAATATGTTTGAGTGTGTGGATTTCGGAGGTTGATCGGCTATGCCACAACGCCTTCAGGCGGCCAGGGAAAAGACCGTGGGTAGCAAGCAAACTCTGAAAGCTTTGAAAAAAGGTATTGCGCAACTGGTCTTTGTGGCCGAAAATGCTGATAAACACGTCATTGAGCCAATACTTGCCGCGTGCCGGGAAAAAAACGTGCCGGTAATAAAAGTGGACTCTTTGAAAACGCTGGGTAAAGCTTGCGGTATCAAGGTGGGGTGTGCATCGGCAGCCATAATTGAAAAATAAATTCTAAAGGTGCCGGGTGTCACAAGTTGAGCGGGGTGCTAGGTGTGGCAGGAAATTACGATTTGTAACACCTGGCACCAGAGCCGGCTACTCAGCAAGCTTCAATATTATTATTATTGCGAACTCAAAACACTCGAAGTAAAGGAGGTGGAAAAGAACATGCCCACTATCCACCAGCTGATCAAAAAAGGCAGGGAGGTAGAAGCTAAAAAATCCAACGCCCCGGCCCTTAAAGAGTGCCCCCAGAAGCGTGGCGTGTGTACCAGGGTATTTACCACAACGCCCAAAAAGCCGAACTCTGCCTTGCGTAAAGTGGCCAGGGTGAGGTTGACCAACGGGATAGAGGTAACCTCCTATATTCCCGGTATCGGGCACAACCTCCAGGAACACTCCGTGGTTCTGGTGCGCGGCGGCAGGGTTAAGGACCTGCCGGGTGTAAGGTACCATATTATCAGGGGCGCTCTGGACTGCGCCGGTGTGCAGAACAGAAACCGTGGCCGTTCCAAGTATGGTACGAAGAAACCCAAGCAGTAAGGATAACGCGTACTCAATTAAGATAGGGCCTGACCTGTAACTTTCCTTTTAATTCATTATAGACATTTTTGCGCCGGGTATTCCGGTGACTTTTTAACCTTTGCGCAAAGGGGGGAAATGAATGCCCAGGAGAGGCGCGGTGCCCAAGCGGGATGTAATGCCGGACCCGGTTTACAACAGCAAGGTGCTGACCAAGCTGATAAACCAGGTTATGAAAGACGGTAAAAGAAGTGTTGCCGAAAAAATATGCTACGGCGCTTTTGATATTATCCGGGAAAAAACCGGCCGGGACCCGCTGGAGGTTTTCGAGCAGGCCATGAAAAACGTTATGCCTGTGCTGGAGGTTAAAGCCAGGCGCGTTGGTGGCGCCAACTACCAGGTTCCCGTGGAAGTCAGACCCGAGCGCAGGCAAACGCTGGCCATCCGCTGGATTACCATGTATGCACGCCAGCGTGGCGGCAAGAGCATGAAAGAACGCCTGGCCGAAGAATTGATGGAAGCAGCCAACAATACCGGGCCGTCCGTAAAGCGGAAAGAAGATACCCATAAAATGGCAGAGGCAAACAAGGCTTTTGCTCATTACAGGTGGTAATAAAGGGGGGGGTCTTAATGGCGAGGCAATTTCCGCTGGAAAAAACACGCAATATAGGTATCATGGCTCACATCGACGCCGGAAAGACCACCACCACCGAACGTATCCTGTTTTATACCGGCAGGGTGCATAAGCTGGGTGAAGTACACGACGGCGCAGCGACGATGGACTGGATGGTCCAGGAGCAAGAACGGGGAATAACCATTACCTCCGCTGCCACTTCGTGCCAGTGGCGCGATCATGTAATTAACATAATTGATACACCCGGGCACGTGGACTTTACCGTCGAGGTGGAACGCTCGCTCCGGGTGCTGGACGGAGCAGTCGCCGTATTCTGTGCGGTGGGCGGCGTGGAACCGCAATCCGAAACAGTGTGGCGGCAGGCCGATAGGTACAAAGTGCCCCGGATAGCTTATATCAATAAAATGGATCGCATAGGAGCCGATTTTTTCCGGGGCATGGACATGATGCACAAGAGGCTGGGCGCCAACCCCGTGGCCGTGCAGCTTCCCATTGGTGTGGAGGAAAACTTTACCGGCGTGGTGGATCTTATCCGCCGTAAAGCCATCAAGTATATTGATGACCTGGGAACAGTAAGCGAGGAGACCGATATCCCTCCGGATATGGAGGAAATGGTCACCGGGTACAGAGAAAAATTGCTGGAAACGGTGGCCGAGTTTGATGAGGATTTGATGCTGAAGTACCTGGAGGGAGAAGAACCCGAGCCCGCCGAAATCAAGGCGGCCCTGCGTAAAGCGACGCTGGCGGCTAAGGTAGTGCCTGTTCTTTGCGGGTCCTCTTTTAAAAACAAGGGAGTACAGCCTCTTTTGGACGCCATTGTGGATTACTTGCCGGCGCCCACCGACGTGCCTGCCATACGCGGTATCATTCCCGGCACCGGCGAAGAAGATGTCCGGGAGACCGGCGACGACCAGCCCTTCTCGGCCCTGGCGTTCAAAATAATGACCGACTTTTACGTGGGAAAACTTACTTACTTTCGGGTTTATTCCGGGCATATCAGCAGCGGGTCATACGTGCTGAATTCAACTAAAAACAAAAAAGAACGCATTGGGCGTATTCTGCGCATGCACGCCAACCACCGGGAAGAAGTGAAAGAAATCTACGCCGGCGACATCGTGGCCGCAGTGGGATTAAAAGATACTTCCACCGGCGATACCCTTTGCGACGACAAGCATCCCATCCTGCTGGAAGCCATGGAATTTCCGGAGCCCGTCATATCGGTGGCCATCGAGCCCAATACCAAGGCGGACCAGGATAAAATGACCGTGGCGCTGCAGAAGCTTGGTGAAGAGGACCCTACGTTTAAGGTGCACACCGATCCCGAAACGGGGCAAACCATCATCAGTGGCATGGGCGAATTGCACCTGGAAGTTCTCGTGGACCGGTTGACGCGCGAATTCAAGGTGGGAGCCTCCGTTGGCAAGCCACAGGTGGCGTACAAGGAAACTATTCGCAAAGAGGCGAAAGCCGAGGGTAAATTTATCCGCCAGTCCGGCGGGCGCGGACAGTACGGTCACGTGGTCATCGAAATTGAACCCGCCGAACCCGGAACCGGTTTTCAGTTTGTCAATAAAATCGTCGGCGGGGTTATTCCAAAAGAGTATATCCCGGCAGTGGAAAGCGGCATACGTGAAGCCATGCATAACGGCATCCTGGCTTCTTACCCGCTGGTGGATATCAAGGCTACATTGCTGGATGGTTCTTACCACGACGTAGACTCTTCGGAGATGGCATTTAAAATTGCCGGCAGCATGGCGCTACAAAACGCGGCTAAAAAGGCCGGGGCGGTGCTCCTAGAACCGGTAATGAAGGTGGAGGTTGTGGTTATGGAGGAATACATGGGGGACGTTATCGGTGACTTAAACGCCCGCCGGGGTCGCATCGATGAAATGGAAACCCGGGGCGCCAACCAGGTTATACACGCGTATGTGCCCATGGCCGAAATGTTTGGTTACGCCACAGAACTGCGCTCCCGGACCCAGGGTCGCGGAACATATACCATGCAGTTCAGCCACTACGAAGAAGTACCGCCATCCATTGCGGAGAGTATAGTAAGCAAACGCTTGTAGAAGAATATGTAAATAGCCTGTAGGGTATTGGGAATTCAGGAGTCAGGAGTCAGAATTCAGAATATCTCAAGGCGAGAATCTTTTTTTGATTCCGGTTACTGACTACTGACTACTGTCTACTGATTATGATTCAAATCGAGGAGGAATCGAGACCATGGCAAAAGCGAAATTTGAGCGCACCAAGCCTCACGTAAACATTGGTACCATTGGCCACGTGGACCACGGCAAGACCACATTGACCGCGGCCATTACCACCGTACTGTCCACCGTGGGCAGGGCCTCTGTCAAGAAATACGACGAGATTGACAACGCGCCGGAGGAAAAGGAGCGCGGCATCACCATCAACACATCGCACGTTGAATACGAGACCGAGAGCCGTCACTACGCACACGTGGACTGTCCGGGTCACGCCGACTACGTAAAGAACATGATTACCGGTGCTGCCCAGATGGACGGTTCCATACTGGTGGTATCCGCGGCGGACGGTCCCATGCCGCAGACCCGGGAGCACATATTGCTGGCTCGCCAGGTGGGTGTGCCCTACATCGTAGTTTACCTGAACAAAGCCGACATGGTAGACGATCCCGAGTTGCTGGAACTGGTGGACATGGAAGTGCGCGATCTTCTGAACCAGTATGAATTTCCCGGTGACGACACCCCCATCATCGTTGGCAGCGCGTTAAAGGCCCTTGAATGCGGTTGCGGCCAGCGCGAGTGCGAGTGGTGCAAGACCATCTGGGAACTGATGGACGCCGTGGACAAATACGTACCCACCCCCGAGCGCGACATTGACAAGCCGTTTTTGATGCCCGTGGAAGACGTATTCAGCATCACCGGTCGTGGCACCGTGGCCACCGGTCGTATTGAGCGCGGCGTAATAAAAGTGGGTGACGAAGTAGAGATCGTTGGTTTGCAGGACAAACCGCGCAAGACCGTGGTGACGGGTGTAGAAATGTTCCGTAAGATTCTGGACCGTGGCGAAGCAGGCGACAACGTAGGCTGCCTGTTGCGCGGTGTTGACCGTAAAGAGATCGAGCGCGGTCAAGTGCTCGCCAAGCCCGGCAGCATCAAGCCGCACACCAAGTTCAGCGCCGAGGTATACGTACTGACCAAAGAAGAAGGCGGGCGCCATACACCCTTCTTTAATGGTTACCGGCCGCAGTTCTATTTCCGGACCACCGACGTCACCGGCGTGATCCAGTTGCCTGAAGGCGTGGAAATGGTAATGCCCGGCGACAACGTCAAGATTGACATCGAATTGATTACCCCCATCGCCATTGAGGAAGGTTTGCGTTTCGCCATCCGCGAGGGCGGTCGTACCGTGGGCGCCGGGGTTGTTACCGGTATTAACGAGTAAAACCGATGCCCTCATCTTGGGGTGAAAGGAGGCCAGCGCATTGAAGAGCCAGAAAATCCGTATCCGGCTGAAAGCGTACGACCACAATATGCTGGACCAGTCGGCCCGTAAAATTGTGGATACCGCGCGCCGGACCGGTGCTTCCGTGGCGGGTCCCGTGCCGCTACCCACGGAAAAGAATATTTACACGATTTTACGTTCACCACACGTGAACAAGGATTCGCGGGAACAGTTTGAAATGAGAACACACAAACGCCTGATTGATATCATGGAACCAACCCCCAAAACGGTGGATGCGTTGATGCGCCTTGATCTGCCCGCCGGGGTGGATATAGAAATCAAACTGTAGTGGAACGGGGACACACCTTAGCTTTAGGGTCAAGCCATTCGGGTTGAGCAATGTCCCCGGTTGAAAATTTCAGCAAGCCAACCTGAAGGTCATGTTCGCCGGAACCGCAGGCCGGCCGCCGGTGAACCGCTGACGATGCGCATAAGCCTTCGGAAGCAAATTACTTCGGGGAAGGCTCGGGAGGTGCGAGGAGTAATGAAGACCATACTGGGTAGAAAGGTCGGCATGACCCAGCTATTTACCGAAAACGGGGAATGTGTACCGGTTACGGTTATTGAAGCGGGTCCCTGCATTGTAATCCAAAAGAAGACCATGGAGAGGGATGGCTACACAGCTATACAACTGGGATTCGGCGATAAGCGCGAGAACCTGTTTAACAAGCCGCAAAAGGGCCATTTCACCAAGGCGGGCGTGAAGCCCAAGCGTTACCTGCGGGAAGTTCGCGTGGATGACGTGGATTCTTACGAGGTGGGACAGGAAATAAAGGCTGACATATTTGCTCCCGGTGAGCGTGTTGACGTGGTTGGCTTTTCCAAAGGGCGCGGTTTTTCCGGCGGAATCAAGCGTCACGGTTTTCACCGCGGGCCCATGTCGCACGGCTCTAAATATCACCGGGGACCTGGCTCCCTGGCTGCCAAGGGTACCGCCCGTGTGTTCAAAGGGCGGAAGTTGCCCGGGCATTACGGTGCCGAAAGGGTTACTGTGCAAAACCTGGAAGTAGTCCGGGTGGATGCCGGGAAAAACCTGCTGGCTGTCAAGGGTGCCGTACCGGGGCCGCGGGGCGGGCTGGTGACGGTCAAGCGCTCCGTTAAAGCCCGGTAGCGGCGGCGCGGCGAAAGGAGGAAGTTACGCATGCCCAAAGTTGCCATATACAACGTAAATGGTGAGCAGGTTGGAGAAATGGATTTAAACGACGATATTTTCGGTGTACCGGTGCACCGGCAGGTATTGTACGACGTGGTGAACATGCACCTGGCAGGCAGGCGGAGGGGCACCCACGACACCAAAACCAGGTCCGAGGTCAGAGGTGGTGGCCGCAAGCCGTGGCGCCAGAAAGGTACAGGTCGCGCCCGGCACGGCAGCATCCGTTCTCCCATCTGGCGGGGCGGCGGTGTTGTGTTCGGGCCGCACCCCAGGGACTATAGTTTCCGGCTGAATAAAAAGGTGCGCCGGCTGGCTATGAAATCAGCCCTGTCTTCCAAGGTGGAGGACGGTAAGATAGTAGTGCTGGAAGAACTGAAGATGGAAATGCCCAAGACCAAGGAAATGATTAAGATTTTGGCCAACCTGAAAGTTAACGACAAGGCGCTTGTGGTTACCGCCGACTCCGACGAAACCGTGTTCAAGTCGGCACGCAACATTCCCGGCGTTAAACCCTTAAGCGTTCCAGGATTGAACGTGTACGACCTTTTGGCCCATAACACGCTGGTAATCACTAGGGACGCGGTAGCCAGGGTCGAGGAGGTGTTCGCGTAAATGGTTAACCCCAGGGATATTGTCAAAAAGCCGGTGGTGACGGAAAAAAGCATGTCGCTACTGGAAGAAAACAAGTATACTTTTATCGTTGATCCCAGGGCGAACAAGATAGAAATCCGCAAAGCGGTGGAGGAATTATTCAACGTGAAGGTCGACAAGGTGCGCACAATGCGGGTCAAGGGTAAGTTGAAGCGGGTGCGCAACCGCTGGGGCAGGACCCCGGAAGTGAAAAAAGCCATCGTCACCCTCAAGGCGGGAAACAAAATTCAGCTTTTCGAGGGTATGTAGCACACGCATTAGAAGTTAGAGGTTGGAAGTTAGAAGTTGAAATGAGATTGAATTTAAGAAGAAATCCGGCTATACCAGATTCGGGCACCGGGTCCAGTATCCAACATCTAATATCCAACTGTTAAGCTTCTAATGAGCAAGGAGGTAAACCAGGTGGGGATTAAAAAGTTTAAACCGACTTCACCGGGCCGGAGATTTGTTACCGTGACAACCTTTGAAGAAATTACCGCCACGGAGCCGGAAAAGTCCCTGCTGGAACCGCTAAAGAAATCAGGCGGCAGAAACGCCAGCGGGAGAATAACCGTCAGGCATCGCGGCGGCGGGCATAAACGCTTGTACCGGGTTATCGACTTTAAACGGGACAAAGACGGCATACCGGCTAAAGTTGCCACCATTGAGTACGATCCTAACCGCTCGGCCAGGATTGCCCTGTTGCATTATGCCGACGGTGAAAAAAGATACATTCTGGCCCCCGTGGGGCTGAAAACGGGCCAGGTTGTTGAGTCCGGCCCGGAAGCGGACATCAAGGTGGGCAACGCGCTGCCGCTGCGGAACATACCGGTGGGCACCATGATACACAACATCGAGCTGCACCCCAAGGCCGGCGGGCAGCTGGTTCGCTCGGCCGGAGCTGCGGCCCAGTTGATGGCAAAGGAAGGCAAGTACGCTCACGTGCGCATGCCTTCGGGAGAAATGAGATTAATCCTGCAGGAATGCAAGGCCACCATCGGGCAGGTGGGCAATGTTGACCACGAGAACATCAGCATCGGTAAAGCCGGTCGCTCACGCTGGTTGGGAAGAAGACCTGCGGTGCGCGGCGTGGTCATGAACCCCGTGGATCACCCCCACGGCGGCGGCGAAGGCCGTTCACCCATCGGCAGGAACCCCGTTACTCCTTGGGGTAAACCCGCGCTGGGCGCGCGCACGCGGAAGAAAAAACCCAGCGACCAGTTTATAGTCAAGCGTCGCACCAAGTAACGGAAAACAAGAAGCATACAGGAAGGAGGCTAGTCGATGGGTCGCTCCCTGAAAAAAGGCCCGTATTGTGATGAAAAGCTCCTGAACAAGATCAAGGCCATGAACGAAAAAGGCGAAAAACGGGTTATAAAGACCTGGTCGCGCCGTTCCACCATATTTCCCGAAATGATCGGTCATACCATTGCGGTACACGACGGAAGGAAGCACGTTCCGGTATACATCACTGAGGACATGGTGGGGCATAAACTGGGCGAGTTTGCTCCCACCCGGTTATTCAGGGGACACGGTTCTCACACCGAGCGCTCGACAGCGCTGAAATAAAACCAGCAAATGGATGTGCGAAAAACAACAGACTTTTTGAAATATCCTCACAGAGTGAAAAAGGGGATGATACACATGCCAGAAGCAAGGGCGGTTGCCAAATATATTCGCATCTCCCCGCGTAAAGTGCGACAGGTGGTGGACCTGATCAGGGGCAAGGATGTCAATGAGGCGCTGGCAATACTGAAATTCACACCCAAGAGGGCGTCCGTGCCGGTAGCCAAAGTGGTTGAATCGGCTGCCGCAAACGCAGAGCACAACTACGACATGAACAAGGATGACCTCTACGTAGCAGCCTGTTACGTGGACCAGGGGCCCACCTTGAAACGGTGGCGGCCCAGGGCCAGGGGACGCGCCGACCTGTTACGCCGTCGCACCAGCCACATTACCGTTATTTTAAAGGAAAAGAAGGAGGGTTAGCGTGGGGCAGAAGGTAAATCCCAGGGGATTGCGATTGGGCATCATCAAGGATTGGGATGCCAAGTGGTTTGCGGATAAAAAGAATTTTTCCAGCCTTCTGTTGGAAGATTATAATGTCCGTAAGTATATCAAAAAGAAGCTATATGACGCCGGCATATCACGGATCCAGATTGAACGCGCGGCCAATAAAATGAGGGTTTCCATCCACACCGCCAAGCCGGGCATTGTCATCGGGCGGGGCGGCGTCGAAGTGGAGAACCTGCGCAGGGAACTGGAAAAAATGACGGGCAAGCAGGTCAATGTAAATATTGTCGAAGTCAAAACCCCGGAAACGGACGCCCAGCTGGTGGCCGAGAGCGTTGCGTCCCAGCTTGAAAGAAGGATCGCGTTCCGCCGCGCTATGAAGCAAAGTGTGAGTCGTGCCATGAAAATGGGCGCCAAAGGGATCAAGATAGCATGTAGCGGCCGCCTGGCCGGTGCTGAAATAGCCCGGACCGAGTGGTACAGTGAGGGCAAAGTGCCCCTGCACACCCTGCGGGCAGACATAGATTACGGGTTTGCCGAAGCCAATACAACCTACGGAAAAATCGGTGTTAAAGTTTGGGTTTACAAAGGAGAAGTTTTGCCGGAAGCCAAAAAGACGGCCGCCGGTAAAGGAGGCGAATAGGCTCGATGCTCATTCCGAAGAGGGTCAAATACCGCAAGCAGCGCCGCGGCCCAATGCCCAAGGGCAAATCAAAGGGTGGCAACGAAGTCCATTTCGGTGAATACGGGCTGCAGGCTTTGGAGCCGGGCTGGATTACCAACCGCCAGATAGAGGCCGCTCGTATTGCTATGACCCGGCATATTAAACGGGGCGGTAAAGTTTGGATTAAAATATTTCCCGACAAGCCAATTACCAAGAAACCGGCTGAAACCCGCATGGGCAGCGGTAAGGGCGCTCCCGAGTGGTGGGTGGCGGTGGTTAAACCGGGCCGGATTATGTTTGAACTGGCCGGGGTAAACGAAGAGGTGGCCCGGGAAGCCATGCGCCTGGCCTCTCACAAGCTGCCCGTAAAGACTAGGTTTGTAAGACGTGGGGAAGTAGGTGAGGCTAGTGAAGGCTAAGGATTTGCGTGAGCTTACCGATCAGGAACTACAAAAGAAAATGAACGACGCCAAAGATGAATTGTTCCGGTTGCGCTTTCAGTTAGCCACCGGGCAACTGGATAATCCCATGCGGATCAAGGAAGTACGACGGCTTATAGCCCGGGTTAAGACCGTTATCAGGGAAAGAGAGATCGGAATTATCCGGGCCTGAAAGCCGGTAGTTATCAACCCGTTGTTGGAAAAGGGGGTTAGCCACATTGGCTGAACGCAAGCAGCGTAAGATCCGGACCGGTACCGTGGTCAGTAACAAGATGGATAAGACCGTGGTGGTAGCGGTGGAAAGTATCGGTCGCCACCCGTTGTATGGTCGCACGGTTCGGAGCACCAAAAAATATAAGGCTCACGACGAAGAAAACATTTGTAATGTCGGCGACAGGGTAAAAATCATGGAAACCAGGCCCCTGTCCAGGGACAAACGGTGGCGTGTGATGGAAGTGGTTCGCAAGACCGAACAGGTATAACTGCCGCGTATTCCATCGCCGTGTAAAGGAGGATGTCTGGTGATTCAAGTACAATCCATGCTCAGGGTGGCGGATAACACGGGTGCCAAGAAACTAATGTGCATTCGCGTGTTGGGCGGTGCATTGCGCCGTTACGCCAGCCTCGGCGATATTATCATTGCCTCCGTCAAGGAAGCAACACCGGGCGGCGTTGTTAAGAAAGGAGACGTGGTGAAAGCCGTTATAGTCCGGACCAAGAAAGAGGTGCGGCGCCGCGACGGCTCCTACATCAAGTTCGATGAAAATGCCGCCGTCATTATTAAAGACGACGGGAGTCCCCGGGGCACCCGTATTTTCGGGCCTGTAGCCCGGGAACTGCGCGAGCACGACTACATGAAAATTATTTCCCTGGCTCCGGAAGTTTTATAACCACTCGGCGCAACAGGAGGTGTAAGGGATATGACAAGGCCCAAGGTGCATGTACGCAAAGGAGATACCGTACTGGTTATCCGGGGTAAAAGTGCTGGTAAGAAAGGCAAAGTGCTGGAAGTGCGCCCTGCGGAATCCAGGGTTATAGTGGAGGGTGTGAACAAGGTTAAGCGTCATACCAAGCCAACCCGGAAGCTGCCCCAGGGCGGTATCATTGAACAGGAGGCCCCCATTCACAGCTCCAATGTAATGCTTTTCTGCACCAAGTGCAACAAGCCCACAAGGGTCGGCAAAAAAATACAGGAAGACGGCAAAGCTCTTCGCCAGTGCAAGAAGTGCGGTGAATTGATAAGCTGACCTGCGGAAGGAGGGAAACGGTATGCCTAGGCTTAAGGACAAATACAGGAATGAAGTAATTAAAGCCATGATGGAAAAGTTCGGCTATAAAAATGTTATGCAGGTTCCCAAGTTGGAAAAAGTGGTTATCAATATGGGCGTTGGTGAAGCGATCCAAAACAGCAAGGCTATCGACGCGGCTGTAAACGACCTGATGACCATTACCGGCCAGCGCCCTGTGGTCACCAAAGCCAAAAAATCCATTGCGTCATTCAAACTGCGCCAGGGTATGACTGTGGGTTGCAAGGTAACCTTGCGGGGAGACCGCATGTATGAATTTGTGGACCGGCTGTTCAATATCGCACTGCCGCGGGTGCGTGACTTTCGCGGCGTTTCGCCCAAGTCGTTCGACGGCCGTGGCAACTATAGCATGGGCGTTAGGGAGCAATTGATTTTCCCTGAAATAGATTATGATAAAATTGACAAGGTGCGGGGGATGGACATTATTTTCGTAACTACCGCCCGTACTGACGAAGAGGCGCGGGAATTACTCCGCCTCATGGGGATGCCGTTCAGGGCGGCGTAATTACCCGGTACCTATCCTCAGGCAAAGGAGGGAGGAACAAAAAGTGGCCAAAAAAGCGATGATTAACAAGGCCAAGCGCCCACCCAAATTCAAGGTGCGGGCATACAATAGGTGTAATATTTGCGGCCGGCCCCGCGCTTATATTCGTAAGTTCGGGATCTGCCGGGTTTGTTTCCGGGAGCTGGCTTACAAGGGTGAAATACCGGGCTTAAGGAAGGCCAGCTGGTAAAAGGAAGGAGGTATTATCGGGATGGTTATGACTGATCCTGTTGCCGATTTTTTGACCCGCATCAGGAACGCCAACACGGTGTATCATTCCACCGTTGAGGTCCCCTCCTCCAAGATGAAGCTAGCCATCGCTGAGATACTCAAGGAAGAGGGTTATATTAAAAACTATGAATATATTGAAGATGGCAAACAGGGTGTTCTGCGCATTTACCTCAGCTATAACAACGGGAAAGAAAGGGTTATCACGGGTTTGAAGCGTATTTCCCGGCCCGGATTGAGGGTGTACGCGCGCAAGGACTCCATCCCCAAGGTATTGGGCGGCCTGGGTATCGCCATCATTTCCACCTCCAAGGGGATTATGACCGATAAAAAAGCCCGCAAGGAAGGTCTTGGCGGAGAAGTTATCTGTTATGTCTGGTAAAAAGGGAAAACAGGAGGTGTTTAGGCATGAGCAGAATCGGCAGAAAACCCATCCTGCTTCCCGATAACGTCAAGGTAACCGTGGAGGGCAACACTGTCAGGATCGAGGGTCCCAAGGGGAAGCTGGAAAAGGTTTTTCATCGTGACATGATCATAAAAAAAATTGACGATAAAACATTGGTGGTCGAAAGGCCGTCGGATAACAAGCTGCACAAGTCGCTGCACGGTCTTACCCGTACCCTTTTGAACAACATGGTCCAGGGTGTTTCAAGCGGTTTTCAGAAAAACCTGGAATTGGTGGGCGTGGGCTACAGGGCTGCACTGCAGGGTAAAAAACTGGTTCTGACGGTGGGTTACTCGCACCCGGTGGAAATAGTACCCCCGGAGGGAATAGAGATCGAGGTGCCGGCGGCCACCAAAATATCCGTTAAAGGTATAGACAAGGAACTGGTGGGAGCGGTGGCGGCCAACATTCGCGCGGTCAGGGAGCCCGAGCCTTACAAAGGTAAGGGTATCAAGTACGAAGGCGAGCGCATCCGCCGCAAGGCGGGCAAGGCCGGTGCCAAGCGTTAATACTGGGTTAAGGAGTGAAACGGCATGATTAAAAAGCCCGACCGCAACAAGCTGCGTAAAAAGCGTCACCTGCGAGTGCGCAAGAAGACCAGCGGCACCGCGGAAAGGCCGAGGTTGAATGTTTACCGCAGCCTGAACAATATATTTGCCCAAATTATCGATGACGACAAAGGGGTAACCCTGGTGGCAGCATCCACCCTTTCGCCCGAGCTTAAAGGTAAGGTGAACGGAGGCAACATTGCGGGGGCGGTGGAAGTGGGCAAGCTTCTAGCCGCCCGGGCCCAGGAAAAAGGAATCAAAAAGGTGGTTTTCGACCGTGCCGGTTACATTTACCACGGGCGGGTAAAAGCACTGGCCGATGCGGCCAGAGAGGGCGGCCTCGAGTTTTAGAAGTTAGAGGTTGGAAGTTGGAAGTTGGATTCAGGTGAAACCAGCAGAGCCGGTTTCCGGTAACCACCTGACACCCAATTTCAAACATCCGGCGTCTAATATGTAAGGAGGGGAATCGGTGTCAAAGTTTGATAAACCAAAATTTGAAAAACCTCAACCCGAGTTTTCCGAAAAAGTGGTATTTATAAACCGCGTGGCCAAAGTGGTAAAGGGTGGCAGGCGTTTCAGCTTTTCCGCCCTGGTGGTGGTGGGTGACGGCAAGGGCCGGGTGGGTGCCGGCCTGGGCAAAGCCGGTGAAGTCCCCGAGGCAATTCGCAAGGGCATTGAGGACGCCAAGAAAAACCTGGTCAACGTGCCAATTATAGGTACCACCATTCCTCACGAGGTTGTGGGCCGGTTCGGCGCCGGCAAGGTGCTTTTGAAGCCCGCTGCACCCGGTACCGGCGTTATCGCGGGCGGTCCTGTGCGCGCCGTTATGGAACTGGCGGGCGTGAAGGACGTGCTTACCAAGTCGCTGGGTTCAAATAACGCCAACAACGTGGTTCGAGCAGCCATTGAGGCCATCAAGGACTTGAAAACACCCGAACAGGTGGCACGCCTGCGCGGCAAAACAGTGGAAGAACTGCTGGGTTAGGGGGGTAGTGTTGTGGCCAAGTTAAAGATCACCCTGGTCAGAAGCCTGATCGGTCGCCCGGAAACGCAAAGGAGAACGGTGCGCGCCCTGGGCCTGGCCAAAACAAACAGTTCCGTCATCCGGGAAGACACCCCCCAGGTAAGGGGTATGATCAGGAAAGTTTCTCACTTGCTAAAAGTGGAGGAAGCGTAGTTTAGAAGTTAGAGATTGGAAGTTAGAAGTTAGATTGAGTAAGGAAACCGGCAGGGCCGGTTTTCCAACAAGCATCTGACCTCTAATCTCGAACATCAAATGTCCGGTAAGGAATATCCCCGGTTGTAATGGCCGGTAAAAATCCCGGTGACTTGGGTGTTCCCGGGCAGGAAGTTCAGTAGTGCTTAAGGAGGTGCACCATGAACCTGCATGAATTGAGACCTACGCCTGGTTCGAGGCGCAGGCCGACTCGCAAAGGACAAGGGATCGGTTCCGGGCTGGGAAAAACCGCCGGGCGCGGCCACAAGGGCCAAAAAGCGCGTAGCGGCGGCGGGGTAAGGCCTGGCTTCGAAGGTGGTCAAATGCCCTTGCAGCGCCGTATGCCCAAGCGCGGGTTTACCAACGCTCGCTTTAAAAAGGAAATTGTAGCTGTAAACCTGGAAAAGTTAAACCGTTTTGAAAACGGCGCTGAGGTTACTCCCGAAGTTTTGCTGGAAAAAAGAATAATTAAGAAAACGGGCGACGGGATCAAGATACTGGGCTCCGGCAATCTGGAAAAATCCCTTACAATAAAGGCCCATGCATTTAGCAAGTCCGCGCTGGAAAAAATTGAGGCCGCGGGCGGCAAGGCCGAGGTGATTTAATTGGCTCAATTGGTGGACGGCCTGAAAGGTGCTTTCAAGGTCAGTGAATTAAGAACCAAGCTGCTTTTTACCCTGTCCATGATTTTTATTTTCCGGGTGGGCGCGCATATACCCGTACCGGGTGTAGATGTGGCAAAATTCAACGAGCTTATTGCAGAAGGCCTGCTGTTTACCTTTTTTGATGTTATTGCCGGTGGTGCCTTTAAAAGTTTTTCGGTTTTCGCCATGAGTATTGTGCCCTACATTAACGCTTCCATTATTATGCAACTGCTGACTGTTGTTATACCGCATTTGGAGAAGCTGGCTAAAGAAGGCGAGGAAGGGCGGAAGAAAATTTCGCAATACACCCGGTATTTCACAGTGGTTTTGGCTTTTTTACAGGCTGTGGGTATGAGTGTGCTGATGGGTAATTACGGTGTTCTGCCCAACCCGGGGTTTATCAGTTACGTCGTGATAATAATCACCCTTACGGCCGGTACCACTCTGTTGATGTGGATTGGTGAACAAATTACCGAGCATGGCATTGGCAACGGCATTTCACTGCTGATATTCGCCGGTATCGTCAGCCGCCTGCCGTCCGGTATTCAAAACTTGTACCTGCAATTTAAAGCCGGTACCATTAACGTGCTGAGCATACTGATCCTGCTGGTTATCGGTGCCCTGGTTATAGCCGCCGTGGTGGCTGTAAACGAAGGACAGCGCAGGATCCCGGTACAATACGCCAAGCGGGTGGTGGGGCGCCGGGTGTATGGCGGGCAGACTACCCACCTGCCGCTGAAGGTGAACCAGGCCGGCGTTATTCCGGTAATTTTCGCATCATCGATCCTTATGTTCCCGGAACAAATCGCCAACTGGTTCCAGAATTCGGTAGTGGCCCAGTTTTACATCAATTATTTCGGCTGGGGTAGCGCGGCGCACACAATATTTTACGCACTGCTGATTATTGGTTTCACTTATTTTTATACCGCGGTCATTATGAACCCCGTGGACGTTGCGGATAATATCAAAAAGTACGGCGGTTTTTTACCCGGCATACGACCGGGCCGCCCCACGGCCGAGTACATTGCCCGGGTAATGAACCGGATAACCCTGGCTGGCGCGGTGTTCCTGGCGCTTATCGCCATCCTGCCCAACTTTGTTTTGCTGGCCACCCGTATCCCCAATATATATTTTGGTGGTACCGCATTGCTTATTGTGGTGGGCGTGGCACTGGACACTATGAAACAGATCGAGTCCCACCTGCTGATGCGCAGCTACCAGGGGTTCATTAAGTAACCGGGTGCAATAAAATATGATTATTTGCAAATCCAAGCAGGAACTGGCTTACATGCGCGAAGCGGGCAGGATTGTGGCCGGCGCGCTGGCCGAAGTGGGCAAGGCTATAAAGCCGGGGGTAACCACCGCGGAACTGGACAGGATTGCTGAAGAATACATCCTGTCCAAGGGTGCCAGACCGGCATTCAAGGGATTGTACGGGTTTCCCGCCACCATCTGCGCGTCCGTAAACGAGCAGGTTGTGCACGGTATTCCCGGTTTAAAAAAACTGGCAAATGGAGATATTATCAGTATTGATGTCGGGGCGGAAATAAATGGTTACTATGGCGACAGTGCCCAAACATTTTTGGTGGGCGATGTGGCACCGGAAGTGCAAAGGCTGGTAAAGGTAACCAGGGAAGCCCTGGCCAGGGGGATCGGTATGGCCCGGGCGGGTAACAGGCTTTCCGATATATCGCACGCGATCCAGTCATACGTGGAAGGAGAAGGTTTTTCCGTTGTCAGGGATTACGTGGGACACGGTATTGGCACGAAAATGCACGAGGAACCCCAGGTACCCAACTTCGGGCGGCCCGGGCGGGGGCCGAGATTGAAAGCGGGAATGACATTAGCAATAGAGCCAATGGTTAACATGGGCACCTACCAGGTGCATACTCTAGCGGATAACTGGACGGTGGTAACAGGAGACGGCAAGCCTTCTGCTCATTTTGAACATACAATCGCCATAACCGACGGCGAGCCGCTGATATTGACGTTGCCCTAGTACTAGCGGCTTGCCGGTACGGGTGCATTGTTGGTTTGTAGCGGCGATTGAGGGCAATCTCCGCAATTCGGGAGAGTGAAAAAGGAGATGGAAGGTAAAGCGCTACCGGGCCAGCTGGTGATATCCAGGTCCGGGCGGGACAGCGGCAGAGTATATATTGTGGTTGGTTTTGATGGTGACAGGTACGTGTATGTTGCCGACGGAACAATCCGGCGGGTGGAAAATCCCAAGAAAAAGAATATCAAGCACCTTGGAATTTATCCTGTTGTCGCCGAAGAAATTGCCGAGAAGCTGAGCTCAGGCGGGCGTGTTAATAATTCTGAGTTGTGCCGGGCTATTCAGCGCCTGGTGGAGGGCCACGAACAGGAACCAGTTTAAAGGAGGTTGGTTTGTTATCTAATGTCAGGCAAGGATGTAATCGAGGTGGAAGGTACCGTTATTGAGCCTCTGCCGAACGCCATGTTCCGCGTGGAGTTGCAGAACGGGCATAAGGTACTTGCCCACGTAAGCGGAAAAATCCGGATGAACTTTATCCGTATCTTGGCCGGAGACCGGGTTATGGTGGAGTTGTCACCTTATGATTTAACCCGCGGCCGGATCGTGTATCGCTACAAGTAAATGCCGGCGCATAACGGCGCCGTGGCATCGAAGCTGTTCAGGTTTTTGGCAGGTGAACATGAATAACCATGGGCTTTATAAAAACAAAGCCCGGGGAGGTATTTGTAAAGATGAAAGTAAGACCTTCTGTAAAACCGATATGCGAAAAATGCAAAATTATACGCCGCAAGGGGAAAATAATGGTTATTTGCGAAAACCCGAAACACAAGCAGCGGCAAGGGTAACGGAGGTGTATTTTAAGAATGGCACGTATCGCGGGCGTCGATTTACCGCGGGATAAAAGGGTGGAGATTGGCCTGACATATATTTATGGCATTGGCAGGCCCACTTCACAAAAAATTCTACAGCAGACCGGAGTTAACCCCGACACCAGGATCAGGGATTTGACCGAAGAAGAAGTCAACAGGCTGAGAGATATTATTGAAAAGAACTTCCGGGTGGAGGGCGATCTGCGCCGGGAAGTGGCACTGAACATTAAACGTTTGATGGAGATCGGGTGCTACAGGGGACTGCGGCACCGCCGTGGCCTGCCGGTGCGCGGGCAAAACACCAAGAACAATGCCAGAACCCGTAAGGGTCCAAAGCGTACAGTCGGCGTGCGCAGGAAGAAGTAAAGGGGGGAAAGGCTGAATTATGGCTCGAAGAGTTGCCAGGACCAGAAAAAAAGAGCGTAAGAACATTGAACAGGGCGTGGCGCATATCAAGTCCACGTTTAACAATACCGTGGTTACCATTACTGACATGAAGGGTAATACCATCTCTTGGGCCAGCGCCGGCGTGGTGGGCTTCAAAGGATCACGGAAAAGCACACCTTTTGCCGCGCAGATGGCCGCTGAAAAAGCTGCCAGGGACGCAATGGAACACGGCATGAAGGAAGTCGAAGTTACCGTCAAAGGACCCGGTGCAGGCCGCGAAGCCGCCATACGTTCCCTGCAGGCAGCAGGTTTGGAAGTTAGCGTAATCAAGGATGTTACCCCTATCCCGCATAACGGGTGCCGGCCGCCCAAGCGCCGGAGAGTTTAAAGGAGGTGTTTCATAAAGCATGGCAAGGTATACCGGACCACGGTGCAAGTTATGCCGCCGTGAGGGCGAGAAATTATATTTGAAAGGTGACCGTTGCTATACCGGCAAATGCGGTATTGACCGCCGCAGCTATGCTCCCGGCCAGCACGGCCAGGGCCGGAAAAAGGTTTCCGAGTACGGCTTGCAGCTGCGTGAGAAACAAAAAGCCCGTCGTTTTTACGGCGTACTGGAAAAGCAATTCCGTAACACTTATAACAAGGCCGCCAGGCAGCCGGGTGTGACCGGTGAGAACCTGTTGCGTCTTTTGGAACGCCGTTTGGACAATGTGGTTTATCGCCTGGGGTTGGCTGCCTCCCGCAACGAAGCGCGCCAGCTTGTGAGGCACGGTCATTTCAAGGTGAATGGTCGCAAAACCAATATCCCTTCCTTCCTGGTGCGGGCCGGTGACGAAATCACCATTCGGGACAGAAGTAAGGAATCCCCGCGGGTTAAGGAACTAATGGAACGTGCTGCCGATAATACGCCCCCGGAATGGCTGGAATACGATGCTGACCAGCAAAAGGGCCGGGTAGTGGCACTTCCCTCCCGGGAACAAATAGACACCCCCGTCAAGGAAACGCTTATCGTGGAGCTGTACTCCAAGTAACGCTGGGTGCGGCAAGGAGGGGCAATTCCATTTGGGTCCTAAGGAGGGGTTAATCTTAAGTTATGCTGGAAATAGAGAAACCCAAAATCGAGTGTGTTGAATCCGACGAGGAAAAGGGTTACGGCAAGTTTGTGGTTGAGCCGCTGGAAAGGGGCTACGGTATTACCCTGGGTAACTCGCTCAGGCGCATTTTGCTGTCTTCTTTGCCCGGCGCTGCGGTTACTTCCGTGAAAATAGACGGGGTGCTGCACGAGTTCTCCACCATACCGGGAGTTAAGGAAGATGTAACCGACATAATTTTAAACCTGAAAGGCCTGTCCCTGAAAATGCATACCGACGAGGAGCGGGTACTCCGCATAGAAGCGCGGGACGAGGGCGAGGTTAAAGCCGGCGACATCATCGCCGATGCCGATGTGGAAATACTCAACCCGGACATGCATATAGCAAGCCTGGCCGAGGGCGGGCGGCTTTTCATGGAAATGACCGTGTCGAGGGGCCGGGGCTATGTGCCGGCCGAGCGTAACAAGAAGGGTGACCACGTCATTGGGGTCATCCCGGTTGACTCGATTTTCACGCCGGTGCGCAAGGTAAATTACAGCGTTGACAATACCAGGGTGGGCCAGAGGACGGACTATGATAAGCTAACCCTGGAAGTATGGACTGACGGCAGCATCCGGCCCGATGAAGCCATAAGCCTCAGCGCCAGGATATTAAGCGAGCATCTGCGACTATTCATCGGGTTGACCGAAACCACTGACGATGTCGAGATCATGGTGGAAAAGGAAGAGGAAGAGAAGGATAAAATACTGGAAATGCCCATCGAGGAACTGGATCTCAGCGTGCGTTCTTATAATTGTCTCAAGCGTGCCGGTATTAATAACGTGGAGGAATTGATCCAGCGCAGCGAAGAAGACATGATGAAGGTGCGCAACCTGGGCAAAAAATCGCTGGAAGAGGTAGTGAACAAACTGGCCGAACTGGGCCTGAGCCTGCGGAAAGACGACGAATAAGGAGTGATAAAGGTGGCTTACGCAAAGTTGGGTCGTAACACCGGCCACAGGAAGGCCATGTTGCGCAACTTGGTAACTTCCCTTTTGCGAAATGAACGCATAACCACCACTGAGAGCCGGGCCAAGGAAGTGAAAAGCATAGCCGAAAAAATGGTCACCCTGGCCAAGCAGGGTGATCTCAGCGCGCGCCGCCAGGCGCTGGAATACATTTACGAGGAAAAAGTGGTGAGAAAGCTTTTCGATACCTACGGGCCCAGGTATGCCGATCGCCAGGGCGGGTACACCCGCATTGTCAAGCTTGGCCGCCGGCGTGGCGATGCCGCCCAGATGGTGTTGCTGGAAATGGTTTAAACGAGGTAAGTACCGGCCGGGAAATCGCTGCCTGCGGTTTCCTGTTGGCTTTTACGGGGGTGTGGCGGGTATACATGGTTGCGCGAAGCCGGGGTGTTTCTTTTTCCCGCCACACCGGCAAAATCACTATGCCGTAACCGTGGCACCAGGCAGGTACATAAGACGTGGTTGGGGTTGGTTTTATGCCCGTTGCTCGGGATTATCTTGTTCAACTGGAGGATGTTACTTTTTCCTACCCGGGAGGCGGGACGGTAATCCGTAACTTTAATGCCGGGTTGCGCCGGGGTGAAATTGTTGCCCTCATCGGCCCCAACGGCTCCGGAAAATCCACCTTGGCCGGCCTGGTGGCCGGCCTTTTGGTTCCGCAAACCGGTCGAGTACTTGTTGACGGCATGGATACCGCGGACGCGTCCGCCCTCCTCGAAATAAGGCGCCGGGTGGGGCTGGTGATACAGAACCCCGAGAACCAGGTCGTGGCTGCGCGGGTGGAGGAGGACGTGGCTTTTGGACCGGAAAACTTGAACCTGCCGCAGGCGGAAGTGCGCCGGAGGGTGAAATACGCCCTGGAAGCCGTTGGCTTGCAACACTTGCGGGACAAGCCCCCGCACATGCTTTCCGGGGGCGAGAAGCAACGCCTGGCCATTGCGGGTCTGCTGGCTTTACTTCCGCGCTGCATGGTTTTGGACGAGCCCACGGCAATGCTGGACCCGCCGGGGCGCAGGGAAGTAATGCGCGTTCTCCGGGACCTCTCTGCCGGCGGTACGGCGGTACTACTGGTGACTCACCATATGGATGAGGCTGCCGGGGCGGACAGGGTACTGGTTCTGGGCCAGAACGGCACACTTCTGGAGGACAATAATCCCGGTGTTGTTTTTTATCGGAGGGAATTACTACGCCGGTTAGGGCTGGCGGCACCGCCGGTTTTCGAGCTGGCCCGACTGCTTGAGGATAAAGGTTTTAAAATGCCGCCCGGTGGCATAACCAGCAAGGAAGATCTGGTGCAATTCATATGTCATGCATTGAAATAGAAAACATGAGTTATGTGTATTTTCCCGGCACTCCCCTGGAAACCGTTGCCTTGCAAGATATTAACCTAAAGGTACGGCGCGGGGAGTTCCTGGCTCTGGCGGGAGCCACGGGTAGTGGCAAGTCCACTCTGGTGAGGCACTTTAACGGTTTGCTGGCCCCCACGTCCGGCCGGGTATTCGTGCTGGGCGGCGACGTTGCGGACAAGAAATACCGGCGTGAATTGTGGAAACGGGTGGGCCTGGTGTTCCAGTTTCCCGAACGCCAGATATTCGGTGCCACGGTATACGAAGACATAGCATTCGGGCCCCGTAATGCCGGCTTGACCGGCGCCGCGCTGGAAGAAAGAGTTTATATGGCCGCTTCGGTGGTGGAACTGCCGGAGGAAATGCTTCACACCGACCCGAGCGGGCTTTCCGGAGGCATGCGCCGGCGGGTGGCCATTGCCGGAGTGCTGGCCATGCGCCCGGAGATACTGGTACTGGATGAGCCCGGCGCCGGGCTTGAACCCCGGGCCCGCGAAAACATCCTGGCGAAGATAAAAGAGCTGCAGCGAAAACATGGCCTGACGGTGGTGCTGGTGACGCACCAGCTGGAAGACGCCGCTCTTTACGCCGACCGCCTGGGGATTATGAAAAAGGGGTCTTTAATGGCCATAGGCGAACCTGCCGGTGTGCTGGCTAAAACAGGCCTGTTGCGGGAGGCGGGTCTTGAACCGCCTTTTGCCGTCAAACTGGCTTGCCGGTTAATGGAGGAAGGAATCAAGCTGCCCCGGGTGCCGGTTACCGTAGAGGATTTCGCCGGGCTATTGGAACATATATTGAAGCGCGGTAAAGGCAAGCCGGGAGGTGAGCCGCGCTGAACAACATTACCATGGGACAATACCTGCCGGGTGATTCCCCGGTGCACCGGCTTGACCCCAGGGCCAAGCTGCTGGCAGCTGCCGTAACGGTGCTGGCGGTGTTGACGGCCGGTGAATGGCTGGCTTTAACTGTAATTACGGCCTGGGTAATCACCGCCGTACTGTTTGCCGGGGTAAAGCCTTTCATTTACTGGAAAAGCATGAAAGCCTTGTGGATAATTTTATTTATCAGTTTACTTTTCCAGGCTATGTTTTCGCCCGGTGAGACACTGGTCCACACAAGCTGGTTCAAGATTTCCAGGAGCGGGTTGGAACAGGGACTGTGGGTGTTTTGGCGCCTGGGCATGTTGATTTTGGTGGCCTCGGTAGTTACTTTTACCACCACGCCTTTACGTCTTACCACAGCCCTGGGATGGTTCCTGTCACCCCTGGAGCGGTTAAGGGTTCCGGTGGGAGAAATAATCATGATTATAAATTTGGCTCTGCGATTTGTGCCGGCTATTTTTGAAGAGGCGCAGCTACTTTTAATGGCCCAGCAATCAAGGGGCGCTGATTTTACGCGGGGTAACGTAAGGGACAGGGTAAAGGGACTTTTGCCCTTCCTGGTGCCGCTTTTAGCCAATATATTCAGGCGTGCGGACGAGCTTGCCCTGGCCATGGAACTGCGCTGCTACCGGGTTGGCGCTTCCCGTTCCAGCATGGCGGAAATGAAATTCAAAGCTACGGACTACGCCATCATGATTGTTGCCCTCATTGTATTATTGGGTACCGCGCCCGGCGTGTTTTAGAGAACTCGATGTTTGTTCACGATATAACGGAGAGTTATTTATGGTTTGTTGACGGTCCGTATCTTTGGATGATTGACAAACTGTTCGTATTCCAAGGGGTGATCCCTTGCGCAATATCAAATTGACCGTAGCTTACGACGGCACTAATTATCATGGCTTCCAGGAACAGAGGGGGACCGGGCTGGCTACCATCCAGGAGGAGCTGGAAGTTTGCCTGGAGCGATTGACGGGAAGAAGAATTAGGGTTATAGGGGCGGGTCGTACCGATGCGGGTGTGCATGCCCTGGGGCAGGTGGTGAATTTCGACGCCACCGGGTGGCCCATTCCCGTGGAACGCATACCACTGGCCATGAACAGTCTACTTCCCGGCGATATCGTGGTTACCGAAGCCGCTGAAGTGCCCCGGGAATTCCACGCGCGCTTTTCAGCCCGGGCAAAAACGTACCGGTACAGTATCTGGAACCACCGCATACCGTCTCCGTTTAAGCGGCTTTACACAGCTTTTGTACCTGTTCCCCTGAATGATGACGCAATGGCCGAAGCCGCCGCCATGCTGGTTGGACGACACGATTTCAAGTGCTTTCAGGCCGCGGGTTCCGCTGTGCGGGACACGGTGCGCGAGATTTACAGGGCTGAAATACTGCGGGAAGGATACCTTTTGGATTTAATTTTTTGCGGCAACGGCTTTTTATACAACATGGTGCGTATTATGGCCGGCACGCTGGTACAGGTGGGCCTGGGTAAAATAGAACCGGAGTATGTCAGGCACGTGCTGGAGTCCCGGGACAGGTTGCTGGCGGGGCCCACTATGCCGCCGCAAGGGCTTTGCCTGGAGCGGGTGGAATACTAGTTTGGGAAAACGGGATCGCGCGTGACACGCCTGATGTTCGCGGTAAAACCTTGACAGTGGCATTTTCATGTAATAATATATATGTATGTGCGAAAATCCAATGGTACCCGATGAGCCCCCGGGATACCATGGTTTTCTTTCTGTCATTGGGAGGTAATACTAGATGAGGACTACCTATATGGCCAAGCCTGAAGAGGTACGGCGCAAGTGGTATATAATCGACGGTGAAGGCAAAGTATTGGGACGCCTGGCTGCAGAAGCAGCCAAAATTTTAAGAGGTAAACACAAGCCCGATTTCACTCCGAACGTGAACACGGGAGATCATGTGATTATCGTTAACGCAGACAAAGTTGTACTCACCGGTAACAAGTTGAAGCAAAAATATTACTACCGGCATTCCGGTTATCCCGGTGGGCTGAAGGCCACCCGGTATGACAAGTTAATGCAAACCAAACCCGAACTGGCGGTGTATAAAGCCGTAACCGGTATGTTGCCCCATAACAGGCTGGGTAGAGATATGGCCAGGAAATTAAGAGTCTACAAGGGCTCGGAACACCCGCACCAGGCGCAACAGCCCGAAGTTTGGGAATTGTAACGGTTGGAAGGAGGAACTTGAGTGGCCCTGGTTCAGTTTTACGGTACAGGACGCAGGAAAAACGCTATTGCCAAGGTGTTTTTACGCCCCGGCGAGGGCAGGTTCCTGGTAAACGATAAAAACATAGAAGAGTATTTCGGTAGGAAGACGCTGGAGATTATTGCCAGACAGCCCCTGGAAGTAACCGGGACTGGCAGCCGGTTCGACGTTATCGCCAAGGTTTTGGGCGGTGGCATAAGCGGCCAAGCGGGAGCCATCAGGATGGGTATCGCCCGGGCGCTGGTGGAGTCCGACCCCAACCTGAGACCGGTATTGAAGAAGTCCGGTTTCCTCACCCGCGACCCGCGGATGAAAGAAAGGCGCAAGTACGGCCTGAAAAAAGCCCGTCGCGCACCGCAATACTCCAAGCGTTAAAACAGGTTTTGCCAGCAAGCGGAAAAAGGATGGACAACGTGGAAACACGGTGTTGCATCCTTTTTTTAATTGTGCCGGGTGTTAAAACTCAACTTTGACACCCAAACCAAGAAAAATCCATTAAAATCAACACATACCGGGGACACAAAAAAGACGTACCACTACATTTGCCTTTATTCGCCAGTGCTTGCCTCGTACAGCATTATATTCTACGAACATATTTTGCCTCTGAGTGCACGGTTTTTGCGCTTGTTAATGGCCATGATAAAATCGACATAAATGGTCACAAAAAACCCGCAAAAATGGTCATTTAGAATATTCGAAAAGCGGATAGAGGACACACCTCCCCTTTGGGGTCGAAACTTTTGGGTTGGAAGTACGTCCCCAACGTATAAGTCGTTGGTGACGTCGGCGCGGGAGTTTTTAAACACAGTGTCGGTCGTTGCCTGTAATTATATTTTTATCCTCCCAATGGTGCCAATGTTATGACGCATCACCTGTTTAGAAAAAGCGAGCCCGGAACAGGTATACCCATAACCAAGAGCATTTTCTGGATAGATTTCTCTCATATATCAAGCCCCGCGGGCATATTTTTTTTACGGGGGTGGACTAAGCCCTCCCTTTAATGTGCCGTGGGGAGTGGGGGAATTGTTTGGAGTTTACAGGATTAGAAAACGGGTTATCATCCTGGCTGTTGTTTTAATGGTGACAGGTATTTATTTATTCCGCATGGTTGCCGCAGGTATTGAGGATAGGCGGGTGGCCGCCCTGTCGTGGTCGGTGGCCGGGCGCATAATAGCAGTGGATCCCGGCCATGGCGGTATAGACCCGGGTTCGAAGGGATCAACGGGGGTAACGGAAAAAGAAATAACTCTTGAAGTGTCCCGCAAGTTGAAAGATATTCTCACCGGCGCCGGGGCGGTGGTTGTCATGACCCGGGAAACGGACACGGATTTGAGCGATCCGGACGGAGGCAAGCTAATCTCCCGGAAGCGGCAGGACCTTTCCAGGCGGCTGGAACTGGCGGAGAAACACAACGCCGATGTTTACGTCAGCGTCCATGTTAACTGCTTCAGGCAGGGTCCACGGGAGCACGGGGCGCAGGTCTTTTACCAGCCCGGCTCGGAACAGGGGAAGAAACTGGCGGAGTCGATCCAGGCGGAAATGGCTCGTGTCCTGGGGAATACCGATCGCAAGGCCAAGGCCGTGGATTATTATACAACCCGAAACAGTAAAATGCCTGCTGTTATAGTTGAAGTCGGTTTTATCAGCAATCCCGAAGAGGAAAAACTAATGTGCGATCCCGGTTACCAGGGGCAGCTGGCGTATGGAATATATTGCGGTCTGGTCAAGTATTTCGCCGAAAACGCAGCAGCCACCGGCGGACCGGTTGATCGCGAGGGAGCGCTGGAAACTTTTATGGATAACGAGGGAAGGGTATTTGACGCCCCTTGAAGGAGAGATGAAAAAATGCATCGCCCCAACCTGAACAATATGTCCGCTACTGATAGAGCGACACTGGCAGGGCTAATTCAACAATACGTTACTCCCGCAGTTGCTGACACGCATTGGAATGCCGTGTTATCCGGTGCCCACAATGACCCGGCCGGGTTTCTTTCGTTTCACAGGAATTTTACCGGCGAGCCACAAAACGCCCCGGTAAGACGCCAAAAACCTGCTGCTTATACCATTGTCCCCAGGGGCACCCTGTTGGAAATCTTTTTATAAACAGACACCCGGGACGGGGGGTTGTATGGAGAAATATTTGTGACTCTGTATTTACAAACAGGTAAAATAGTGGTACATTGTATGCAAATACGTATTATTGTTTACCGGAAGGGAAAAGCAATGATTAGAGCAGCTCATTACAACAGCATGGATACTACCATGACCCTCATGTGCACTGGCATGTGCATGTGCGGGCTTTTTGTGCTGCCTAATTTAATAGCTTTTATGAAGTCCGGTACTGGTGTGGGCGCAAAACCGTAAAATACGGTAAAAAGAGTACAAAGCCACCCTTTAGCGGGGTGGCTTTTAGTTTTTATTCCGGCAATATCACTTTACAAATACGAGCTTTCGAAGGAGGTGTTTTAAATGACCTTGGAATCCCCGGTTTTGGTACAGAGCGAAGGCCAGTGGCTGGCCCTGTCGGGTTGTGGCGAAGTGGTGGCCCTGGGCGAGTTATACGAAGACGTGCTCAGCGACTCGCTAGGTAAACGAGTCGCTGCATGAACAAGCAGGCATGAACGCTCCTGCATTTTCCGTGTGGGTACCCTGTGAAAAAATTATGCACAATTAGAAATTTGCCGCTTAACCCGGACAGTGGACTAAAAAAGTTGTTGATTACACGGTTGACAACGGCAAGCTGGTGCCCGGGCACCGGGTTATGATCTGAAAAAGTCGCTGAACTGCTTGCGCAGGTCTCTTTTTAATATTTTTCCGCTCGGTGTTTTCGGCAGTTGCTCCATAAAAATGACACCCTTGGGAACTTTGAACGGAGCCAGGTTTTCCCGGCACAGGGCGACAATCTCTTCTTCGGTGATTGTCGTTCCCGGCTTGGGCACTACAACTGCGGTGACCCCTTCCACCCACTTGTCGTGTGGCAAGCCTATTACTGCCACCTCGGATACCCGGGGGTCGCCGTATATGACTTCCTCCACCTCCCGGCTGGAAACGTTTTCGCCGCCTGTTTTGACCATGTCTTTTTTACGGTCGGCAACGGTGATAAACCTGTCTTCATCCATAATTCCTATGTCGCCGCTGTGGAACCAGCCATGAGCGAAGGTTTCCTCGGTCTTATCCGGTTCCTTAAAATAAAGCAACATGGCGTGTGGGCCGCGCCCGCATATTTCGCCCGGTATGCCCGGCTCGTTAATGGGGTTGTGATTATCGTCTTCCAGCCGGGTTTCCATATTCAGGCCGCCCACGCCCGCCGAGCCCGCTTTGCTAATCTGGTATTCTGGTTTCAATATCGTATGATAAGGGCTCAATTCCGTCTGGCCGTAGTAATTGTAAAACCTCTGGCAGTTGGGCAACCGTTGCTGCAATTCCTTCAGTACTTCAACCGGCATTATGGAGGCGCCGTAATACCCTTTATTAATTGTACTCAAGTCGTACTTTTCAAAATCAGGGTGCCGCAGCAAGGATATCCATACCGTTGGCGGGGCGAAAAACAGGGTGACGCCATGCTTTTCCACTTCTTCCATGATGCGCACCGGGTCGGCCTGAAGAAGTAATATGTTGGTGGCACCCACCATCAGGCAGGGGTTCAGGAATACGTCCCGCTGCGCGCAGTGAAAAATGGGCAATGCGTTTAGATTCACGTCTTGCGGGGAATACTCGCCGTCAATTATGCATCCCGTGTATTCCGCCAGCAAAGACTGGTTGCTTAGAATGACACCCTTGGGCAGGCTTTCTGTGCCGCTGGTGTACGTCATTTGTACCGGGTCTTCGATATACAGCTCGACATCGGGTTCTGTTTCGTCATGCTTGCTGTACCAATCGTTAAAATCCACAAACCCGGCCGGGGCGGCCTCGCCTTTACCCTGGTTTGACCAGATCCAGGTTTGCACGCCGGGCATGTCGTCCAGTACGTCTTTAACAAGATTGTATAGGGCGTCTTCTACAATGAAAACTTTGGCTTCGGAGTGATTGATGCAATAGCTGATATCTTTTCCCCGCAGTAAATAATTGATGGCCAGGTAGACACCGCCGGCCTTGGCCGTCCCGAGCCAGGTAATGACGTGGTGGATGGTGTTGTGGGCCAAAATGGCTACCCGGTCGTATTTTTTCAGACCGCAGGCCAGCAAGGCGTTGGCAAACCGGTTACACTCGGCTTCCAGTTCGGTGTAAGTGAGAGACTGTTCGCCAAAAATCAGAGCGGTTTTGTCCGGGTAGCGGTAAGCGCTTCTTTTTACGATGTCCGCTACCACCCAGCGGTTGATTTTGTTGTAACGACGGCGTAAAAAACTGATATTACCGGCGTTTAACTCGTAATATTTCTTCTTTTCCTCGGGGGTCAGGGGGGGAAGCATCATTTATCTCCTCCTGTTTAAAATTTTAGAATATTTTTAAAAATTAAAATCCGCGACGGGTGTGTAAAACCCCGTCGGGAACATGGACACTTGCTAGCGGGTTAAAGAATACATAATATTTTCACGGGCACCCCTGCGTGCTGGCGCCGGGACCGCAAAAGGAAAATTTTGCCCTGTCATGGCGGGCAAAAAGTAAATAAATACTGTATGGCGCGCGCAAAGTGAATCTTTACGTTTTACACAACCTTGTTCAAAAACTGCTTGGGAAAGGCAGGGTACTTGCCGTCCCGGGACATGGCCCGGGCCAGGAAATTGTATACGGGCTCTATCTGGTCTACCAGCTTGTACCGCCGTGAAGACATGACCCAGGAAGTGGCCACTTCATCCATGGTACCGAAAATCATTTGCCGGGCCAGCTTGGTGTTCACATCTTCCCTGAAGACACCCGATTTTACCCCCTCTTCCACCACACCCTCTATAATTTTGAAATATTCCTTCAGGGGAGCGGCTATCCCCTTTCGAATAGAAACATCCGATTGACGTAACTGAATCTGCAGTACCAGTGCCAGGTTTCGGTTGGCCTCTAAACGGTTGAAGTGCATGCTGATTAACATGGCCAGTTTTTTGTACGGGTCTTCCAGGTGCTTGAGCTCCCGGTTGGCGCCGGCGATAAACTCGCCCATTTTCACCCGGAAAAGGGAGACCAGCACGTCTTCTTTGTTCTGAAAATAAAGGTAGATGGTGCCGTCGGCCACGCCTGCTTCCCTGGCTATTTTGGATACCTGGGAGTTATGGTAGCCGTTTTCCGCAATTACCTTAACTGCTGCCTCAATTATAGCGTAATACTTTTCTCCGGTACGCTTGGCCATGTGCCACCTCCTCCCGCGTAAGTTTAGAAAGTTGTTGGGAACCCGCCTTGGGTAAGGCGGGCCCCCTTTGCAACCCGGGATTAACTAGTTTATTTTAACATAATTATATTAATTCCATAGCAGCTATTAGACAACATACTTGCCGGCATCGAATACCTTGGCGGCTATCTTCTGGCGCAGTGCAATCAGGTTGATGGGCTGGTACTTGCACAGGCGCTTGGCTACGCTGAGGTTGGTGCGCAGCATGTCGCCGCCATCACCGTAAATGTAGGCCAGTGCCTGTTTCGCCCAGGCGTCCAGTTTCGGGAAAGTGTCGTAAGTATAAGCCAGAGCCAGTTCCACCTTGGTTTCCGCGTTTTCGGGATCACTATTCAGTGCTTTCTTGGCCCGCAGCAGGACGCTTTCCATGGCATATATTTCAATGGCTATATTGGCCAGTATTTCGATGATTTCCTGTTCCTTGACAATTTTCTGCATGTACTTCTGGGCTGCGGTTCCGCCCACCATTAGGAACAGTTTCTTGGCCCGGTCCAGCATGTCGAATTCAATCTCCAGCGGGGCTTCGTCACCGGTGGGCATTTTGGCCCGCAAGGAGGTCAGCTCTTCGGCCAGGGCCTGGGCGGCCTGCAGCAGTGGCAACTGGCCTTTCATGCCACGGCGCAGTAGAGTGCCGGGGATAATCAGGCGGTTGACTTCGTTGGTGCCTTCAAAAATCCGGTTAATCCGGCTGTCGCGGTAGAAACGCTCTGCCGGAAATTCCTGGGTGTACCCGTAACCGCCGTGAATTTGCAAGCACTCGTCCACGCAGTAATCCAGGGTTTCGGAAGCGTGCACCTTGGCGATGGAGCACTCGATGGCGTAATCCTCGATGGCGGCGCCGATTTCCTTGCCGTCGGTTTTGTCCTCCAGTGCTTCTTCAATTTCACCCACCATGCGGTACAAGAGGCTTTCGGAAGCGTATGTCTTGGCTGCCATTTGGGCAATCTTGTTTTTGATCATGCCGAACTTGGCGATGGGCAACCCGAACTGCTGGCGTTCCAGGGCGTACTTCGCTGCCACGGCCAGTGCCCGCTTGGACGAGCCCACTGCGCCCGCGCCCAGCTTGTAACGGCCAATGTTCAGGATATTGAAGGCGATAACGTGGCCTTTGCCAATTTCACCCAGCACGTTTTCCACGGGCACCTTGGCGTCTTCGTAAATAAGCGAGCAGGTGGATGAACCTTTGATGCCCAGTTTCTTTTCTTCCGCGCCCACCGAGAAACCGGGGGTATCCCTGTCCACGATAAAGCAGCTGAATTTTTCGCCGTCCACCTTGGCATAGGTAATGAAAACATCGGCGAAGCCAGCGTTGGTAATAAATATCTTTTCACCGTTAAGGATGTAGTATTTGCCGTCCTCGGACAGTACGGCTTTTGTCCTGGCACCCAGGGCATCGGAACCGGCCATGGGCTCGGTAAGGGCGTAAGCGGCAATTAGCTTGCCGGTGGCCAGCCCGGGCAGGTATTTTTTCTTTTGCTCCTCGTTTCCGAATAGAATGATGGGTAAGGAACCGATACCGGTATGCGCGCCGTGGCTAACAGCAAACGAGCCGCCGCCGCATACGTTTTCAGCGATGATGGCGGAAGCAATTTTCCCCATGTCGTCGCCGCCGAACTCTTCGGGGATGTCGGCGGACAAAAGACCAAGCTCGCCCGCCTTTTCCATCAAGGAACGCATGAGTCCTTCTTTTTGCGCGTCAATTTCCTCGATTTGGGGAGCCACTTCGTTTTCCACGAAGTCGTTTACGGTATCTGCGATCATGCGGTGCTCGTCGCTGAAATCCTCCGGAGTAAAAATCTTGTCCGGGTCAATATTTTCCAGTAAATACATGCCACCCTTCTGCATTTAGCGTACCCCTTTCTTTTATTAAAGTTGTTTTGTATTAAAGTTGTTTTGGTGTTTGCTTGCAAGCGGCGACGGGCGAACCGCCGCCGCTTCATTTTTTGTCAAATGCGCAATTGAGTTAACTGGTTGAGCGCGAGTTTTCATAATTTAGTCAACCACTTTAGTCAACCATCTCAAATACACCAGCCGCGCCCATGCCGCCGCCAATACACATGCTTACTACGCCATAGCGGGCGTTCTGGCGCTTCATTTCATACAACAACTGGGTGGTCAGCTTGGCACCGGTGCAACCCAGCGGGTGTCCCAGTGCCACCGCGCCGCCGTTGAAGTTGATCTTAGCGGGGTCCAGCTCCAGTATCTTGACGCAAGCCAGGGCCTGGGCGGCAAAGGCTTCGTTCAGTTCAAACACGTCCACCTGGTCCTTGGTGATACCAGCCAGTTTCAGTGCCTTAGGAATGGCCACGGTGGGTCCGATGCCCATAATCTCGGGCGGGCAGCCGCCCACGGCGTATGAACGGAAAACAGCCATGGGCTTTAAGCCCAGCGATTCCGCCTTTTCGCGGCTCATAACTATTACTGCGGCGGCGCCGTCACTGGTTTGTGAACTGTTGCCCGCGGTTACAGTGCCGCCTGCTTTGAACACCGGGCGCAGCCTGGCTAGTGCCTCCATGCTGGTATCGGGGCGCACGCCCTCGTCGGTGTCAAACACGATGGTTTTTTCCACCAGTTTTCCTTTAGCCCGGCTTTTCTGCACCACGTTAAGGGGAACGATCTGTTCTTTGAAACGCCCTTCCTGGATGGCGCGGGCGGCCTTGGTATGGCTGCCCAGCGCGAATTCGTCCTGCATTTCCCTGGTGATACCGTACTTTTCGGCCACGTTCTCCGCCGTTAGGCCCATGCCCATATAAGCTTCCGGGCAAATTTCCATTAACTCCGGGTCGGGCAGGCAGATGTTGCCGCCCATGGGCACCAGGCTCATGCTCTCCACGCCGCCGCACAGGTACACGTCGGCGAAGCCGGCCATGACACGGGTGGCACCTATGGCTATGGCTTCCAGGCCGGAGGAGCAGAAGCGGTTAACGGTAACGCCTGCTACGGAATCGGGCAGGCCCGCTTTCAGGGCGAGTATGCGGGCCATGTTCATGCCCTGCTGGGCTTCCGGGAACGCACAGCCGAATATCACGTCGTCTATTTCAGCGGGGTCCAGGCCGGGAGTTCTTTCAAGAACGGCCTTGATTACCTCGGCGCCCATGTATTCGGGGCGGGTATTCTTGAGCGTCCCCCGGGGTGCCTTGCCCACCGCGGTACGTACTGCGCTGACGATTACAGCTTCTCGCATTTTCTTACCTCCCTAGGGGTCAGACTTTAACTTGTTAACAATAACCATATTGATTGCATATCACAAAATAGCAGCCACTTTAAACCTGTTTAAGTTTGACCCTAATTTCTCAGTGGTCTGTTATATTTCAACATGTGTCTCATCCGGTCGAGGGTCTTGGGCTCTCCCAGCAGGCTCAGGAAAGCTTCCCGTTCCAGATCCAGCAAGTCCTGTTCGGTAATTTCGGTACCGGGCGTCACTCCGCCGCCGGTCAGAATGTATGCCACTTTTCTGGCAATCTTGGCATCGTGCTCGCTGATCTGCTTACCCCAGAGCATTGTCTGAATGGCCAGGTCAATGGCGGCATAGCCAGCGTTGCCCACGGCTTTAACTTTTACAGGCCGCGGGGGTACAAATCCCGCTTCCACCATTTCCAGCACCAGCCGCTTGGCGTCGCCAATGATGCGGTCGCGGTTAGTGCTGACCCTGTCGGAGGCGCGCATGTAGCCGAACTTGATGGCCTCGTAACCGCTTGTGGCCACCTTGGCCATGGCGATATTTTCAAAGGCGCGATTAATTAAAGGTTGAACGGTGTTGGTGCCGCCCACGGTTACCATGCTCTTGGGGGACATCTGCTCGTAGGCGCGTAGGGCCAGTTCCTTGCAGCCGCCGCCGGCCGGTACCAGGCCAACGCCCACTTCCACGAGACCCATGTAGGTTTCCGCCGCGGCATTCACTTTGTGCGCGTGCAAGCAAACCTCGCAGCCGCCGCCCACGGTCATACTGTGCGGTGCCGCCACCACGGGCTTGTTGCAGTACTTGAGGCGCATGTTGGCCTTCTGGAACTCGTCCACCATGATGTCCAATTCATCGAACTCATCGTCTTCGGCCTCCATTAGCACAAGGAACAGGTTTGCTCCCACGGAGAAGTGCTGGCCGAAATTGCCAATGACCATGCCCTCGTAATTTTTCTCCACTTCCTTGACGGCGTAATTGATCATGTTCACGATGTCGTCGCCTATGGAGTTGGCCTTGCTGTGGAATTCCAGGCACACCACGCCGTCTCCGATGTCAATCAGGCTGGCGCCGCTGTTGGATTTGATGACCTTTCCCTGTTCCTTGAGCGGGGTCAGGAAGATAACTCCCTCGGGGATGCGCTCTTGCACCACGTCACTGGTATTGGGATTGAAGTAATAACGGCGGCCGTCTTTTTTCTCGTAAAAACTTTCCCTGCCGGAAGCCAGCAGTTCTTCGACAACCTTGGGCAGTTTGCCGCCTTCGGCTTTGATTCGCTCGGCTGTTTCCTTGACACCTAGCGCGTCCCAGGTTTCAAAGGGGCCGAAGTCCCAGTTGAATCCCCAGCGCATGGCATCGTCGATGGACTGGATATCGTCGGCAATCTCACCCAGCAGGTTGGCTGCGTATACCAGTACATCCCTGGTGATATTCCACACAAACTCGGAACCCTTGTCCTTGCCGGACAGTAGGGCCTTCATCCGGTTGGCGGGTTTGCCGGCCTGCTTGGCCGCTTCCAGGGAAGCAAATTTGACTTTTTGCTTGGGCCGGTATTCCATGGTATTGTAGTCGAGTACCAGGATTTCCCTGCCCTCCGCGGTTTTTACTTTCTTGTAAAAGCCCTGTTTGGTTTTGTCGCCCAGCCAGTTTTTCTCCAGCATCTGCTGCAGAAACGCCGGGGTTTCGAAAACGGCCTTTTCCGCCGGATCCGTTGCCACGTCATAAACGTTTTTGGCCACATGCAATAGAACGTCCAGGCCCACCATGTCCAGGGTGCGGAATGACGCGCTCTTGGGCCTGCCCATCACACGGCCGGTCAGAGCGTCAACTTCCTCCACGGTGAGGCCCAGTTCCACCATGTACTTGATGGTGGCGCACATGCCGTATACGCCGATACGGTTGGCAATAAAGTTGGGTGTATCTTTGCAGATAACTACGCCCTTGCCCAGAACCTTTTCAGAGAATGTGCGCATGAATTCCACGATTTCAGGCAGGGTGTCGTTGCCGGGTATGATTTCCAGTAGTTTCATGTAACGGGGTGGGTTGAAGAAGTGGGTGCCCAGGAAATGTTGCTTGAATTCCTGGCTTAATCCTTCGCACATTTTGTTGATGGAAATGCCCGATGTGTTTGAGCTCACAATGGCTCCGGGTTTGCGAACGGCTTCCACTTTTTTCAGCAGGCCTTGCTTGATGTCAAGCCGTTCGACGACAACTTCAATGATCCAGTCGCACTCGGAAAGCACGTTCATGTGGTCCTCAAAGTTCCCCGGAGTTAACAGTTCCGCGTTCTCCGGCACGTAAAGCGGCGCCGGTTTGGCCTTCAACATCTGCTGGATGGCGTTCGTGGCCAGCCGGTTTCTGACCTGGGGACTTTCCAGGGTCAGACCTTTTTTTTCTTCATCTGGTGTCAGCTGGTTCGGAACGATGTCCAGTAGGTAGGTGGGAATACCCACATTGGCCAGGTGACCGGCAATGGCTGCGCCCATTACGCCGGCGCCCAGCACGGCGGCCTTGTTGATGCTGCGCTTCATCTTCCGGTTTCCTCCTTTAACTGCACAATTTGTAACTGCGCCCGTGCGAAACACGGGAATCGTCCGGAAAGTAGGGTGGGAAATATTTCCCCAAAAGCATACATGAAAATAACTACCTTACTGACTGAACGTTCAGTCAGTAACATAAAGATATTGTATTTATCCTGAAAGATCAATAGGACGGGAGCATTTATTGCTACCGTTAGACGGCGCTGAACGACCATTCACAGGACATAAACGACCATTTAGCGGGCAAAAACGACTTTTCGGGGGATGAGTATAGAATTTTCCCACCACGAAACAACTAGGAAACTATTCACTTGCAGGTGGTTTGATACGCTGGTCAATCCGTGCCACAAAAACAAGAATTTGTGCCACAACTTCGTACAGCTCGGGTGGGATTTCGGCATTTACTCCCAGGTGATATAGGGTCCTGGCCAATTCCGCATCCTCATATACGGGCACACCGTGCTCCCGTGCTATTTCTTCTATTGTGCGCGCTAATTCGCCACGTCCCGCAGCGGTTACCCGGGGTGCCCCCTCCCGGCCTGGCTCGTAGTGGAGGGCGGCGGCGTAACGGTCCGGCCCGGCTGTTTTTTGTTTGTTTTTTTCCGGCACCGGTTTTCACCTCTGGAAAATAGCAAGCACCAGCGGTGCTGCAAAAATTAAAGCCGGTGTTTACTGAATCTTAATTATAAACGACATATTGGGCGCCGGTTAATAAACTTTCCGCCCGGCGAGGAACTCGTTGCTAAGGGCTTTCAAGATGCGTGTAGCTATACTTTCGAGTCCAGCAAGCGCGGGGAAGTAAAACCTGTTGATGGTTTAGTTAGCATGGGGTCCAGTGCGGTGCAGCGAAAAACTACCCGGTCAAATCCCAGTTTGCGCAAATTTTCCGTAAGTTCTTCCGCCCGGGAATTAAGCTTGTCGGAGGTGTCATGTTTTTCGGCGTGGCACAGTATGTCTATTTTTTTATCCATTTGACGTGTCAGTATGAAAAATAATCTTCCCAGGCTGTTGGTATTCAGGCCAAAAACTATTACGGTCTCGTTTTTTTCTTTTTCCCGGCCGTGCTGTTGTTCATCCCGGCGCATGCAGGTGTAAAACCGGGTGTCTGGATAAAGGGTGCTTTTCAAGGGCAGGGGTAGCAACCAGGGTTCGCCGGTGTCTCCGGTGCGGTACCGGGGAGTTGCATTTTCACCTGCCTCTCCTGTTGCTGCATTTCTAATTCCCTGGAGATGAATGACATCTTTCAAAGCTACCTTTTCGCGGGGATTTTGTTTTTGACTTTGCTGCTCGCTCAGGATAATGTTGAGCAGTATGGGAACAATGGCGGATACCTGCATGGCTAACTCCTTTATGCTTGTTGGCGGGTATTTGGGCTGCCGGCGCCGGTGTTCATACCCGGCGGCTTTATTCCCGTCACTTGCACGCTGACGTGTGGTTATTGCCACTGCGAAAAAAATTGTTTTATGCGGTCTTTGTTAATTGTATCAAAAAAAAATGTCAAAAGCATCAGAAACCGGCAATTTTGTCCTATTAATTTGTCCTATTTATATTAATTTCAAGGTTTAAGTTGCTAAATTATTAAGCCGTAGAGCCGCTTCCAGTGACTGCACATAGAAGCGCCGGTCTGAAAGTAGATTCAGGCCGGTGGGCAAGGTTGAAATAAAAACACGTATCAATTTGATATAAGATTTCGGTTTCGCTAAAGGTTGCTTGTGGTGGACGCAATTATTGTTTGAATGACATACGCGCTGGTTGGTTTGAAATTGTTTTATAATAAAAAAACCTTAATTCAAAAGGTTTTGATGGGCGTTTGTCGAATATAAATTGTCAGAAAAGTATACCGGGATGCACTGGCTGCTCTGGAGTGGTGGATCGTGGAAAAGTTGATAAAGAAGTTTAATTCATCGGGAGCGCGGACGGTGCGCGACATGGTTTACGAAACCCTGAGGCAGGCCATTTTTGAAGGGCATTTCAAGCACGGGGAACGCATGGTGGAAAAAGAGCTGGCTGAAAAGCTGCAGGTCAGCCGAACCCCGGTACGGGAGGCCTTCCGGCGGCTCGAAATGGAGGGGTTGATAAAGCATTACCCGCGAAAGGGTGTGCTGGTGCGCGGTATCACGGCGGAGGATATCATTGAAATATACGCGATCCGCGAGGCCCTGGAAACCATGGCCATATCATTTGTGGTGGAAAACATTACCGAAGATGAAAAACAAAAACTTTACAAGCTAATCGACAAGATGAAAGTATTGGTTGAAGTGGGCGACGACGAGGAACTGTTCCGGACTTCCAAGCAATTCAACGAATTGCTCCTGCGGGCTTCCCGTATGCCCAGGCTGGTGGGGTTGATTAACAATTACCAGGAATACATAGCAAGGTTTCGCAAGGCCACCATGTCCAAACCTTCAAGAAAGGTTGACGCATTGAAAGAGCACGAGGAAATACTGAATGCCATTGACCGGATGGACGTTTCCCGGGCAAAAGAGCTGACAATACGGCACTTAAAAAGCGCGTGCCGGGAATGCCTGCACGCCATCACCGGCATAGGCCAGGCTACCCCGGAAAAGAGGGAAGCCGGACCTGAAACCGGCGAAAGTGACACGGAAAAAAGCTGATACGTCCCAAGCGCGGAGGATACCCCATAAGTACTATAATATTAATGTGGACACCCATGACGCCACGTGCGGTACCAGTAGGAAGATGAAAATAGCACTTGGTTGGGCCGGTGGTCCCCGAAAGTGATGTCCTAAAGCGCCGGTGACGGCACCCGGCGCAGCGAGGTTACGAAACCGGGTAAGTGAACAGGACGGCCGCGAGAGGCTGAAATTGAGCCAAGGACGGCGAATTGAAGCCGGTCCGGTTTTTAGGAAAAAGGTCAGGGGACATACCGCCTTTTTGAGGTCGAAACTCCGGGGTCGAGGTATGTCCCCAACGTTATAAGCCGCTGGTGCCGTCGACGCGGGAGTTTCTAGACGCAGTGGTGATTGTTGTTCGTAAATATGTTCTTATTCTCCTAATGGTGTCGCTTTTGTATTGCGTCACCTGTTTAGGGAAAGCGAGGCGGAACAGGTATACCCATATTCGAGAGCTTTCCGGTTAAACTCTTATGCCGGGTTGCTTACCGCAATTTATTAAATTAAAGGAATTAAAGAATATAGAATAACAAAATTGAAAGGAGTACAACAGTGAGCTTGAACCTGACACAAAAAATTATCGCCGCCCACCTGGTGGAAGGCGACATGACACCGGGAGAAGAAATCGCCATTAAAATCGACCAGACCCTGACCCAGGATGCCACCGGAACCATGGCCTACCTGGAATTCGAAGCTATCGGGCTGCCGAGGGTCCGGACTGAACTATCAGTAAGTTACATTGACCACAACACCCTGCAGGTTGGCTTTGAAAACGCCGACGACCACCGCTTCCTGCAAAGCGCCGCCGCCAAGTTCGGGGTGTACTTTTCCCGCATGGGCAATGGTATATGTCACCAGGTGCACCTGGAGCGTTTCGGCAAGCCCGGTAAAACTCTACTGGGTTCGGACAGCCACACTCCCACCTGCGGCGGTCTGGGCATGCTGGCCATCGGCGCCGGGGGCCTGGACGTGGCAGCCGCCATGGCGGGGTACCCTTTTTATGTCAAAATGCCGCAAGTAGTGAATGTACGGTTGCACGGCAAACCGGCTCCCTGGGTGGCCGCCAAGGATATCATCCTGGAGGTGCTGAGAAGGCTCAGCGTAAAGGGCGGACTGGGCAAGGTTATGGAGTATACCGGCGAGGGGATCGCTTACCTCAGCGTGCCCGAGCGTGCCACCATCACCAACATGGGTGCCGAACTGGGTGCCACAACATCAATATTCCCCAGTGATGAAGTTACCCGGCGTTTTCTAAAGGCCCAGGACAGGGAGCGGGACTTTATCGAGCTGCTACCCGATCCCGGCGCGAAATACGACGAAGAGCTGGATATCGATCTGGGCTCCCTGGAACCTTTGATCGCTTTGCCGCATATGCCGGACAATGTGGTGAAGGTCACCGATGTGGCGGGACGTAAAGTGGATCAGGTATTCATTGGCAGTTGCACCAACTCGTCTTATACTGACCTGATGAAAGTGGCTTCCATACTAAAGGGCAAAATTGTGCACCCGAACGTCAGCCTGGTGATTGCGCCGGGTTCCCGGCAGGTTCTCACCGCCCTGGCCACCAACGGCGCCCTGGCCGACATGGTGGCCGCTGGTGCCCGGATCCTGGAGTGTGCCTGCGGTCCCTGCGTGGGCGTGGGGCAATCGCCGCCGTCCGGGGGCGTGTCGCTGCGCACATCCAACCGCAACTTTGAGGGGCGCAGCGGCACCGCCGATGCCGAAATTTACCTGGTCAGTTGTGAGACCGCAGCGGCATCGGCCATTACGGGAGTAATTACCGACCCGTGGGAACTGGGTGAGCCCATCCGGGTTTCCATGCCTGAAAAGTTTCCCGTGGACGACCGCATGATCATTCCCCCGCAGGAAACCAGCACGGAAATACAACTGGTGCGGGGTCCCAACATCAAGCCTCTGCCTGTGGCCGCTCCCCTGGCGGAACGGGTGGAAGGGGAAGTGTTGCTTAAACTGGGTGACAACGTTACCACCGACCACATAATGCCCGCCGGGGCCAAAATACTGGCCTTGCGCTCCAACATACCCGCCATATCCATGCACGTCTTTAGCAGGGTGGACCCCTCCTTTGCCGAGCGTGCCCTGGCTGCCGGCGGAGGAATCATCGTGGGCGGGTTGAACTACGGGCAGGGTTCCAGCCGCGAGCATGCCGCCCTGGCCCCGCTGTACCTGGGAATCAAGGCGGTTCTGGCCAAAACCTTCGCCCGTATTCACATGCAGAACCTGGTCAATTTCGGGCTCCTGCCGCTCATGTTTGCCGAGGAGGCCGATTATGAAGATATACGGCAGGGTGACCGGCTGGTTATCGAAAACCTGCGCGAAAGCCTGGCTGCAAACAGCGTGAGGGTGCGCAATACCCGCAGCGGCAGGATATACCCCGTCAAGCACGCCCTGTCCCGGCGGCAAATTGAAATCCTGCTGGCCGGGGGCCTGCTGAAACACATAAAATCCAGCGTTGCGAACAGTAACGGTAACAGTGTTTAGCCCTTGACAGCAGGCTATTTTGGGATAAGATTATTTTGGGATAATGTAAAAAAAGTAAGACGGCGCGGCTCCTTTTGCACAGGGGGCCGGTGTCTTTTCAGTCATTTTGACCGGAGGACAACATGATTCCTTTACTCAAACTCGTTGTGGTATTCGCTCTGGTTATATTTTTGCTGCGCAGGAAGTATAACATCGGGCTGGTCATGCTGGTTGCGGCTCTGGTGCTGGGCCTGGTGTTCGGCTTGGAACCCGGCGCCATTGCCGCCCAAATGGCGGCCACGCTGGTTGCTCCCGCCACCATTGTTCTGATGGGCGTACTGGTGCTGATCATGATCATGGAATCTGTGATGCGTAAAACCGGCATGCTGGAGGTCATGACAGGCGCGCTTTTTCACTTGCCCCTAAACCGCCGCCTGGTTTTTGTTTCTATACCCGCTATAATCGGTTTACTGCCCTCGGCGGGCGGGGCAAGGTTTTCGGCCCCGCTGGTGGCCCGGGCAACGGAGGGCACGCCATACCGGGCCGAGGATAGGGTGTTTATCAATTACTGGTTCCGCCACGTGTGGGAGTTTTCTCTTCCCCTGTACCCGGGATTGATTCTAGCCGCGCATATTTCCGGTGTTCCGCTGGAAACCATTATACTCTGGCAATGGCCTTTCACCCTGACCTGGGCTGTTCTTGGCTACTATTACATTTTTAAGTTGCGGGGAGCAACGGGCAAAGCCGGTAGGGACGAGATAACGGCCGGCTGCGGAAAAAAGCCGGGAGAGTTACCTGCCGTCGTGGCGTCTGAAGAAGCTGAACGTGTCAAAGCGGGCGAGGATGTTAGATGCGATTCAACAGGTGAGCAGCCGGGCAACGGAGGCGGGGATAAAGATTACGTGGAAAGCCGCGATGGAAAGAAGCGGTGGCTGGGTACACTAGCCGCAAGCACCTGGCCGCTCTGGGTTGTGGTAGCCTTGGTGTTGTTTCGCGTGCCTATGCTGGTGGCTCTGTGTATTGTCTTGGGCTTACTGGTTATACAAAAGCGATATCCCTTGAAACAAGTTGCACTAATTCTCAAAGAACCGATGACACTGAAAATATGCATTCTGATATGGGGCATCATGGCCTTCAAGGATGTTCTACAGGCATCGGGAGCTGTGGGCCAGGTCAGCCGGTTCGTGGTGCAGCTGGGCGTGCCTGCGGTACTTCTGGCCGTTTTTCTCTCGCTGCTAGCGGGGGTGCTGACAGGTTTGGTTACAGCGTGCATTGGTGTTTCGTTTCCGCTTGTTATGGCGATGATCGAGCCTACCGTTGTGTTGGTAATGCTTACTTATGTGGCAGGAGTAGTCGGTGTTATGCTTTCCCCGGTTCACCTGTGTCTTGTGCTTACGGTGGAGTATTTTCGCGCCGATTTCTTCCGCTCTTATTGCCCATTGATTGTACCCAGCATGATTGTGCTGGCCGGCGCGGCGGGTCTGTACTGGTTTGCCAGGTAACTAATCACGATGCGCGTGCGGCCCCGGTGACAAACCGGGGCTAATTATTTAACAGGCGGGAGGATTTTTCAACCAAAGTCAAGAAGTTTTCTATGGCGGTAAAAATTTGAAAATCCATATCCATATTATAGCCCCCCGGTCTTCGGCCCGGGCTTGCGGGTAATACCAAACCATGCCCCGGTTGAAGGGTAGCTTTCCGCGGGTTAAATTGCCGGCCAATTCGGAATACATTGTCAACAAGTAAAAAATACGTGTAAAAACGTGCGTGCGAGGGCGCACCCGGGTAACTCGAAACCCGGTTTTAAGTGTTATGCACTTCTGGTGATATTTATGATTCAAATAATACGGAATGGAGAAGTGTGATGGACCTTTGGACCATTTTCTGGACCGCCCTGGTGGTTGGTTTTTCCGGCGCCATGATGCCCGGCCCGCTCCTTACAGTGACCATGGGTGAAACCGCCCGGCGGGGATTTGTAGCCGGACCGCTCATCGTTTTGGGTCACGCCATACTGGAAATAACGCTGGTGGTGCTTTTAGTGCTGGGAGTGGCTCAGTTCCTGGCGTCCGAGCGGGTGCACACCGTAATTGCCCTGGTGGGAGGCGCTTTTCTGGTATTTTTGGGCTGGTCCATGTTCCGGGACGCCTGGCGCGGTAATGTGGACCTGGATCTCAATCCCGGCGCAGTGAGTGCGGGTAAGACAGCCGGCGGTGATGATAAGAATAAGAGCCCGGCCGGGGACGGCAACCCGGTTGCCGCCGCGCCCCGGGGCATGCACCCGGTAGTGGCGGGTATTCTTGTCAGCCTGTCCAACCCTTACTGGAGTTTATGGTGGGCCACGGTGGGCCTGGCATACATCGCCACCGCACTGTCGAGCGGAATGGCGGGTGTGACGGCTTTTACCGGGGGGCACCTGCTTTCAGATTTTATCTGGTATGGCCTGGTGTCGGCGGCGGTGGCGGGTGGGCGCCGGTTCATGAGCCGGAGTGTATACCGGGGTATCATTGCGGTTTGCGGAGTGTTTCTGGTCGGCCTTGGTGGTTATTTTTTCGTATTCGTAGGCATTGCATGATAGTTTTTGAGACTGGTAAAACTAGTCGGTAGCAAATGGTAAAGAACGTGCAGGCTTATGCCGCGTTACTGCGCCGGCAGGAGGGTGAAAACTACCGGTATCAAGGCGCTCCGGTGGCTATCCGGAGCGAGCGGTGCATCCGGATGCGTTGATTAGCCCGTCATAGCCCCGAATTCATGGCTGCTTAGGGCGTAACAAAACAGTTAGGTAGGCTAATTTCATGCGAGCACAATAATGGGTTTAGACCACAAAGTAGAGTTGCAAGAGCGAGCGGAGTGATACACCGGAGCGCCCACTAAAAGCATGAGAAAGAGCATTTTCCTGTAAGTTTTATTATTTCGTGAGAAAGGAGTTGAAAGCCCGTTGCGGCAGGACCGTGAATAGGGCGAGCTAAATGGCAGTTGTATTGTGCGGAATATGCCCTCACCCGCCCATTATGGTGCCCGAAGTGGGACTGGGGCGTGACCACGAGGTGGTCCGGACCCAGGAAGCCATGCTTGAACTCGGGCGGCAGGTGAAAGAAAGCGGCGCGGAAACGCTGGTGATAATCACTCCGCATGGAACGGTTTTTGCCGATGCCGTGGCGGTTAGCACATTTCCCCGGTTGACGGGCGACCTGGGGCAATTTAACGCCCGCGGGGTGCGGTTTGACTTGCCCAACGACCTGGAAATGGCACGGGCTATAAAATCGGAAGCCGGGTCCAGGGATATCACCGTGGTGGGGATTGACAACGAAATGGTGGCGCGTCACGAGCTGGATCGCAGCTTGGACCACGGTGTTACCGTCCCGCTGTACTTTATCGTGAAGGCGGGGGTTAACATACCCCTGGTACACGTTTCCATGGCCATGCTTCCCATGCCCAAGCTTTACTCCTTCGGCATCGCGGTTAGAAGCGCCGCGGAAAAGCTGGGCAGAAAAGTGGCCGTACTGGCCAGCGGCGACCTGTCACACCGGCTTACCCCGGACGCGCCGGCGGGTTACGATCCTGCGGGCGCGGATTTCGACCGCCGGATTGTGGAGCTTGTAAGTACAATGAACGTGGAAGGATTTCAAGAACTGGACCCGGCACTGGTGGAACGAGCTGGGGAATGCGGCATGCGCTCCATAGTAATGATGCTGGGAACACTGGACGGGGTGGCGGTGGACAGCAAAGTGCTGTCTTACGAGGGCCCATTCGGCGTGGGTTACATGGTTGCCGTGTTGAAACCCCTGGGCCGGGATGATGACCGGTGTCTGGAAGACAAGCTGCACAACCGGGGCAAGGAAAAAACAACCCAGAAACGGGCGGGAGAAAGCTACCCGGTGCGGCTTGCCCGCAGGGTGCTTGAGCGTTATTTCAGCGGGCAGCGGCAGCTTTTGGAAGGGGAGGAGGAAGTTCCGGAGGAATTTGCCGCCCGCCGGGCGGGGGTGTTTGTGTCCCTGAAAAAACACGGTCAACTGCGGGGCTGTATCGGCACCATAGAACCGGTGCGGGATAGTATTGTGGAGGAAATTGCCGAAAACGCCGTCAGCGCGGCGGTGCGGGACCCCAGGTTTCACCCCGTGCAGCCCGGTGAACTGGCCGAGCTGGATATATCGGTGGATATTTTGACTGCGCCGGAACCAGTAAAAAGCCTTGACGAGCTGGATCCCAAAAAATACGGGGTTATCGTGTCTTCCGGCGGTCGCCGGGGCTTGCTGCTGCCCGACTTGGAAGGTATAGACAGCGCCGGTGAGCAGGTGGCCATCGCCCGGCAAAAGGCCGGCATCGGCCCCGGAGAACCGGTTAAACTGGAACGTTTCCGGGTCATCCGCTATCATTGAAAGGCCCGGGATTTGTATAATGTAAAGCTGGCAACCGGTGATAAATATATTAAACGGCAATTTGCGGCCACCGGTTTGGAATTATATTCCTGCAAAACGCAACAAATTCAATATTTCAACACCCGGCACCAGGGGTGGGAGGTGGTGGGGAACGTGGAACGCGAGGTAATGTTTTATGAAAAGGGGCCGGACGGGCGCACCGGTTGCAAGGTGTGCCCCCGGTTATGCAATATACCGCCCGGGAAGCGGGGTTTTTGCCGGGTGCGGGAAAACAGGGACGGCATCCTGTACGCCACCAATTACGGGGAGTGTTCCTCGTATGCCCTGGATCCCATTGAGAAAAAACCCCTTTATCATTTTCACCCGGGCAGCCTGATCCTGTCCCTGGGTACGGTGGGCTGCAACCTGCGCTGCGGTTTCTGCCAGAACTGGCAGATTGCCCACGAAAACCCGCCCACCAGGTACATCAGCCCGGGGCAGGCCGTGGAGCTGGCCTTGGAGCAAAAAAAACGCGGCTATCCCTGCGTGGGCATCGCGTATACCTATAACGAGCCCTTCATGTGGTACGAGTACGTGTACGACACGGCGAAACTGGCCCGTAAGGCCGGCCTGAAGAACGTGCTGGTAACCAACGGGTACGTTAACGAAGAACCGCTGCGTGAAATGCTTCCCTATATAGATGCCATGAACATTGACGTAAAGGCCTTTACCGCGGATTTTTACCGCACCAACTGCGCGGGCCGGCTTGAACCGGTGCTGCGCACGGTGGAGATCAGCCACCGCAGCTGTCACGTGGAAATCACTACCCTGCTGGTAACCGGCTTGAATGATAGCCCGGAGGAAGTGGAAAGGCTGGCGGGCTGGCTGGCCGCCCTGGATCCTGATATACCGCTGCACCTTTCCCGTTATTTTCCCAATTACAAAATGGACCTGCCGCCCACCCCGCTGGAAACGATGATCCGGGCCAGGGAAACGGCCATGAAAAAACTGCGTTACGTGTATATTGGCAACGCGCCGGAGCTGGAAGGTTCAAGCACCCGCTGTCCCAACTGCCACCGGTTGCTCATTGACAGGCAGGGATACCGGGTGAGGGCCGGCGAACTACCCGGCGGGGCCTGTCCCGGCTGCGGTGAGAGAATAGCGATGGTAATGTAAAAAAGCGATAGCGGGGGGATGGTATGTTTTGGCAAGAACGGGTGGCGGAACTGGCTGACATGCTGCTGGAAAGCAAAAAGACCGTGGCGGTTACCGGGGCCGGTATATCCACGGAAAGCGGCATTCCTGATTTTCGTAGCCCGGGCGGGCTTTGGACCAAGGTGGATCCCATGTACGCCTTCTCGGCGGACACATTTATCTACCGGCCCGAAGCCTTTTACAAGGCCGGGCTGCCCCACCTGGCTTCCATTGTATCGGCCAAGCCCAACCGGGCCCACGTGGTACTGGCCATGCTGGAAAAGGCGGGGCTATTGTCCTGTGTGATTACCCAAAACGTGGACAGCTTGCACCAGAAGGCCGGCTCGAAGCGGGTGTATGAAGTGCACGGTCACTTGCGCTCGGCCACCTGCATGAAATGCGGTTCAATTATCTCCTGGGATCACCTGGTGGAAAAGGTTTTTGCCGGGCAGGTGCCTGCGCGGTGTAGCCAGTGCCAGGGTGTTTACAAGCCCGATTGCGTGTTTTTCGGTGACGAAATGACAAAGGATTTCGATGCCGCCATGAAAGAAGCATCCACCAGCGACCTGGTAATAGTAATCGGCTCCAGCCTGGAAGTTGCTCCGGCCAATTACCTGCCCATGCTGGCGGAGCGCTTGGCCATAATCAACCTCGGCACCACAGTGGCGGACCACCGGGCGGAGTTGATAGTCAACCATAGTGCGGGCGAAGCACTGGATTTTTTGTGGCAGGAATTACTGAAGCGGGGCGTGGTTACCCAGAATCTTGAGTAAACAGATAACTGGTGTGAAAGAATAAATTAAATAGGGGCGGGTGCCATTACCGGCGCTCCGGCAAACTGCCCGCCGGGAAAGGTATATTACTTGAGTATAGACAAGAACATAGCTGGTCAGGGGAGTTGTTATATTGGCCAAAGCCAGAACCGAAGAAGCAAAGCGCGTACTTATGGAACAGATTCCGGAACAAGGAAGTATAAACCTGCGGGAGCTGTGGGACCGGGCCGGCGGAGGAATGGATGCCTTTTTCGGCGCCCTGCAATCCATGGCTGCCCGTGGAGATGTGCAAGTAAGCGGTCGACGGGGGGACGACCCGGAAAAAATTTTTTTATCATTCCCGGCCGGCGATGGTAAGGAAATTTCGCCCCGGGAAAAATCCGAAGCTGCAAGGCTTATAGCATCCAGTATGCCGCAACTTAGGACGTCCATCATGGAAAGGGCGGGCCAAAAAGCCCGGGAGATTCTAAAAGACGGCATCCCTCGCACCAAGGAAGAGCTAGCAACCATCATGGACCTGCCCCCGGGCTGGCCGGACGGGTTACCAGGCGTAATCAGGCTTCCCGGCGGGGCGTATACATTAACGGATACTCCCGCCGGGGCCGCGGAAATGGCCCGCAGGGCCGGGGAATCCCGCGCCCGTAGCGAAGAAGCACAAAGGCAGCGCAGGTTGCTGGACCAGTTGCTGCGGGAACGCGAGACCCTGTCCCAGGAGGAAATTGAACAGCACCTGGGTACCAAGCTATTTCCCGAAGCTGCCGTCCACCTGATGCGACTGCCGGACGGCAGGTACACCCACCCCGACAGCGAAGCCGCCTGGGACGAAGTGGGCAGGTACCTTTCCCGCAGTGAACCTGTGAACCGCAAGGATTTTGCGCGCATGTTCAAAAGGCACAAGGAACTGGTGGCCCGCATCAAAAAGGGGCGCGAAGAGCCGCCTTTTGTCATTCTACCCGATGGCCGTATTACTGTGGAAACACGTCCCGAGGGAAGAGAGGAGTTGCGCAGGCGGGAAATCCTGGCTTACGTGCATTACACGTTGAAGGAAAGGATGGGCGGGCGCTCATTCTTTACCCTGGAGGATTTCGCCCCCCGGGAGCGGGCCCTGGCCAGGCAGGAAGCGCTGCAGGCCGGGTGCGTGGACCTGAAGCTGAACCAGCGGGAAATGTTTGCCGCGCCTATAAAAACCACACCGGACCTGATTGCCGGAGAATTGAAAGAGTTGACCGGGCTGGATTTACCGGGCCGGGGCAGCCCCACCATGCCGGCGGTCTACCTGGTGGAGAATTCCCTGAGCACCAGGGAGACGGCTCGCCGGCTGGGGGTCCGTTCCAGCGAGGTGATAAACCTGTACCGGCAGGGGTACTTGCAGGGATTTACGCTGGAAGGGAACCGGCGCTATTGGAAACCGTCGGTGGATGCATTGCGCAGGTCACCCAACATGGAGCGACTGTTAAAACGGGCGGAGCGTATTAAAGTGTCCGACGCCGCGCGTATCCTGGGTATAACCCGGGATCAGGTGCGTTGTTTGATCAAGGAGGGCCACCTGCGCAGCGTGGTAAGTACCGGCCTGGAAGCCGCCCAGCTGCGCCGGGGGGACGTGGAAGATTTGTTGCCCCGCCTGCCCGAGCTTAAGGCGGGCTGGGAGGATGCTCCCGGTACGGAACGCCCTGTAAGGCGACGCAAGCGCCGGCCCAGGCGGCGGGAAAGCGAAGCCACCCGGGAACTGGCTCCCATTGTGCTTGACGAGTACCAGGAAAAATCCATCGCCGCCCTGCTGGAAGGCCGCTCCGTTCTGGTGGCGGCTCCCACCGGCACCGGCAAAACCCTTATTGCCGAAAAACTGGTGGAATATATTCTGGAAAAGGGGCGCGAAGTTATTTACACTTCGCCGCTAAAAGCCCTATCCAACCAGAAGTTCCGTGATTTTTCCAGGTTGTACGGGTACCACCGGGTGGGATTGATCACCGGTGACATATCCATAAACGAGCGAGCCCAGCTTCTGGTAATGACCACTGAAATTTTCAGGAACTGGTGTTTTTCCAACCCCGAATGGATGGATAACATATCCCACGTCATTTTTGATGAAATACATTACCTGGACGACCTTGAGCGGGGTACCGCCTGGGAAGAAAGTATCATTTTCGCACCGTCCCACATCCGCATCCTGGGACTTTCCGCCACTGTACCCAATATTCACGAGATAGCCCGCTGGATGGAAGATGTGCGGGGCGAAAAAGTGGAAGTGGTGGAGGAATATCGCCGGGCGGTGCCGTTGGTAATCAACTGGATCAGTCCGGACAGTGAAGTGCTGGACGAAGAGGAAGCCCGGGATGAAATCGAAGCGCTGTGCCAGGCGGGCACCCGCAGCCGGTACACGGGCTAGCGGGCCCGGGAAGGAGGTAACAAGTGGTTTTTGAAACATCATCTTGCGCCGGGGTTGTGGAAGCCATCCAGGACCACCTGCCGGCGCTTTACTTCGTTTTCAGCCGGGGTCGCACCGAGCTACTGGCGGAGGAGCTGGGCCGGGACTGGGACTTCCTGCTGCCCGGGGAAAAAGAACGGGTAAAGGAATGGATTGAAAAGGCCGAGCGACAAAACCCCGGCTTGTTCAGGGGCAGGCGCAAGCACTTGCGCCGGCTGTTGATACAGGGCATAGGTTACCATCACGCCGGCCTGTCGCCGGCCCTAAAGGAACTGGTGGAAAACTTGTACGAAGCCCGGTTGATTTTTGTACTGTTCTGCACTGAGACTTTCGCTGTGGGTATCAACTTTCCGGCAGCCAGCACCGTGTTCGACGCTACCCGCAAGTGGGACGGCCGCAATCACAGGCAACTGCTGAACAGGGAATTTTTCCAGATGGCCGGGCGCGCGGGCCGGCGGGGATACGACGAGGTGGGCCGCGTTTACGTGCGCATAGACGAAAAGTACCCCGAACAAACCGGTTTTTTTGATGAAAGCCAGGTGGAACCGGTACGCGGCCGGCTGTTCATTTCTCCCAATACCGTGCTTAGCTTGCTGCACTGGAAAACCGATGAAGAAATTGAGCGCTTCCTCTCCCAAAACCTGGCCGTTTACCAGAGCAGCCGGGAAGCCCGGAACGTGGCCGAGGAACTGGAAATAGTGGAGGAAAAAATATTTTCCCTGCGCAATACTTTTTGCGAGGAAAAAGACGGTCCTGCCTGCCCGCTGCTGAGGGAGAAGCTGAAAAAAGAACTGAGACGCCTGCGCAACCGCCGGAACCGTAAAAAAGCCGACCGGCAGGCGCGCATATCGCAAATTAAATCCATCCTGGCCAGGCCCGCCAAGGGCTGTTTGCACCATGCCTGCCGTGACGCTCAGGAAGAAATCGCGGCCCTGGTAGAGCGCAAGAAAGAACTGGTACGCCGCAACCGCTACCTTAAAAAGCACGAAGCCGACTATCACCGGGATTTCGAGCAAATGTGCGAGCTGCTGGAAAGGTTGGGTTTCATTGAAGGCAAAACTTTATTGCCCCGGGGCCTCTTCGCCCTGCACGTGCACGTGCAGGAGATCCTGGTCACCGAGCTGGTTTTCTCGGGTATTTTAAGAGATGCATCGCCGGCTGAGGCGGCTGCCATACTGGCGGGTATCGACTACCAGCCCGGTCGCGACGAAGTGGTGCTGCCCGGGGAATATTCTATGAAAGAGGTGTCCGAGCTGCGTAACCAGCTGCGCAAAGAGGGTGTACCCGAGCACCTGTGCGTGTGGACGCCGCTGCCGGGCCCGCTGGCCGAGGCGTGGTACAAGGGAGCCACCTTTGAGGAGCTGCAAAAAATGTGCAACCTGCACGAGGGAGATATATTTTCCATAATCCGGCGGGAGATTGACGTGCTGCGGCAAATTGAGCGAGCCGCCGGCGAAGATCGAGAACTGCGCCAGGCCATGCACGACATCCGCACCATCCTCGACCGCGACGAAATGGCCGTCCTCATCTAACCCCGGTGCCGGGTGTTGAAAAGTAATAATATGTAAAATTTGTTGCGATCTGCTGCCAGTATATGTAAAATATTTTTGAAACAACCAGCCTGGAATACCAAAGCAAGTTCAAGTTATATATACGGATTTACAAAAACGAGCGAAGCAATACACCGGAAAGCATGGAAAAAGTACGCCAAAGAGAATTTTTCGGATCAATTGGGGGAGGTAAAAAGCTGTCCGATCCCTTTTATGTGCCCGTGACATAAAAATAAATGCCGGAGTGATTGATTTGCCCCACGGTAAAGACACCATATTACAATTAAAGGATTTCATTCTGGGCGCCGGCGCCAGCCGGGCCGTGGTTATCGATACCAGCATCATCGTTGTCCTGGACCGGCCCGCCTGCGGGAACTGTCCCGAGTACGGCCGCAACCTCCGCTGCCCGCCCGTCATACCCCCGCCGGGTGAATTCCGCCGCAAACTGGCGGGGTACCGGCGGGGGGTTTTATTTCAGGTGCGGGTGCCCGTGGAACCCGGCCACCGCCACGCTGCCTACCGGGGCTCGGACAAGGTGCACCACATTGTGCTTGAAGCCGAGCGAGCCTGCCGGGACGCCGGCAACTCCCGGGTGTGCGGCCTCATCGCGGGCTGCTGCAGGCTATGCCATCCCTGCGCCGGACCGGGCAACCCTTGTAACCATCCCCAACTGGCCCGCTCCTCCCTGGAAGCCAACGGTATCGACGTGGTGGACCTGTGCGCCCGGGTGGGCTGGCCCGTAAAGTTCCCGGTGACAGGCTACGTGGACTGGACCGGCCTGGTTCTTGTATGATTTTCCAGGAGTCGCCAAATCAGTATGCCATGTACAGCGCTGAAGCATATAACCGGGTGGTGCGCGCACCTGCGTTTTTCATTGTGATATTATTGTTAAAAAAAGCAATATCTAGTATAATTGACTTCAGGAAAAAATATCCGCGTAAAATGCCAAAATATTACACAACCAATTAATTCAATAATGCCAGCTACTTTTATGACGCGTCACTGTAATATACGCGGCATTAAAAGTTAAGTATGGCATATTAATTTTTCTGTGGGCGCAATATGCCAATTTCGGAAGGGAGTGATGTATATGCGTGTCGCCATGTTGCACTGGGCGTTCCCCCCGATGATCGGTGGCGTGGAAACGCATTTGGCCATGCTGGGGCCGGGACTGGTCAAAAGGGGGATAGCAGTGGACGTGCTAACCTGTCCGGCAAACGGGCGCCAGCGGTGGGAGGACTACCAGGGGGTGAGGGTGTACCGTACCCCGCTGATGGACTTGAACAAACTGACTCCCGAACTGCTGAAAGTGGAAGCCGGTTCGATAAGGGATGCAATTTTTAATTTCATCCGGGATACCAGGCCGGACCTGGTACACGCTCACAACTTTCATTACTTCAGCCCGGTGCACGCCCGCGCGCTCGGTGAGGCCGGGAAACATTTCGGGGTACCGGTTGTTCTCACCGCCCATAACGTATGGGAAGACGACCTGGCCGCGGAGATGAACCGCATGGCCGACCAGTGGAGCGGTATCATAGCGGTAAGCGGTTTCATCAAACGCGAACTGGTCCGGGCTGGTTACAATGGGGAGCGTATCAGGGTGATTCACCACGGCATTGACACCAAACGCTTCACTCCCGGCCCGGGTCGCGGCAGGTTTTCCGGGAGACGGGTGATATTCCACCCGGCTCGGATGTGCTACGACAAGGGCACCCATGTGGCGGTGGAAGCACTGGGCATCATTCGAAAAGAATACCCCGGCGTGTTGCTGGTCATGGCCGGTACCAAAAATATGGTGGACTGGTGGCGCTTGCGGGAAAGCTATATGGAGAGAATAAATAATCGCATAAGAGAACTGGATTTGCAGGACAATGTGCACGTGGAGTTTTTCTCCTGGGATAAAATGCCCGGCATGTACCGGGAAGCCGATATTTGCATCTATCCTTCTTGCTTTCTGGAGCCCTTCGGGCTGGCCCTTTTGGAGGCCAACGCCTGCGGCAAGCCCATCGTGGTCAGCAGGGCGGGGGGTATGCCGGAAATAATTAGGGATGGTGAAAATGGTTTTCTAATTGATATGCACGATCACCGGCAGCTTGCCGAGCGCTGCCTGGAGCTTTTGACGGATCGCGTCATGGCCGAGTCGATGGGCCGGTATGGCCGGGAACTTGTGGAGGACCGTTTTGTGGAAGATGTTATGGTGGAATCCACCATTGCATTTTACAGGGAAGTGACCGAAACAAAAACAACGACAGGGTTGAAACATGAACATGCATCATCTTGAAGAGTGGGGTGTAGCCCCGGAGGACATAAAGAATGCTACAGAAGTATTGAAGGAAGGCAGGATGTTTCTCACATACCTGCCTTCGGGCGATATCCCGGTGGAAAACACCGGCGAGCTGGGTCTTTACTACCAAGATACCAGGTTTTTGAATGGTCTCGAAATACTGCTGGCGGGCACCAGGCCGGTGCTCCTGTCGGGCGGAACCAACGACAGCCATTACGCACAGATAGAGCTGACCAACCGCGAGATGAAAGTGGGGGGGAACTTGATTCCTCTGCAAACCGTGCATATGCGTATATCCCGGCTGTTGAGGGACGCCTTTTACCAGCGCTTGCGGTTGATTAATTTCAACCGCGACCCGGTGGATTTGGAATTAAAGCTCAATTTGAGTGCTGATTTTTTGGATGTTTTCGAGGTCAGGGGCTTGAAGCGTCCCCGGCGGGGCCAGCTAATGCCGCCCGAACTTTTCTCCGATGGGGTGCGTTTCTCATACGTGGGACTTGACGGCAAGCAACGCATCACCGATGTGCGTTTCTCGCGCCCCCCGGACGGCGCAAGTGTGAACGGGCAACGGGTTGAACTGATATTTATTTTCAACCTGCGGTCGCGGGTCAAACAGTACCTGTTCATGCAGGTGACACCCCGGATCCTGGAGAACGGGACCGGGTGCACAGTGCAGAACAAGGATATCGGTGAAACATTTTACTCCGGTGCCCGGGAATTATACGAGGACTACAGGAAATGGGCTTTCAGTTGTACCCGTTTCCGGTCTGACAACGAAATTTTTAATGAAATGCTTAATTCCGGAATCACTGACTTGCGTTCCCTGACCACCCATTACCCGGGTTGGGGACATATCGTGGAGGCGGGCATACCCTGGTACGGGGCACCCTTCGGCAGGGACGCCCTGATAACCGCCTGGCAGACCATGATATTGAACATAGACATTGCCCGCAACACGCTGAAATTTCTAGCAGCGTTACAGGGCAAGAAAGAAGACACCTGGCGGGAGGAGAGACCGGGCAAAATACCGCATGAAATAAGGTTCGGCGAAATGGCATGCGCCGGGGAAGTGCCGCATACTCCGTATTTTGGCTCGGTTGACTCCACCCTGTGGTTTATCATCCTCTTGTCGGAGTACTATCGCTGGACCGGCGACCTTGACTTTTTGTTCGATATGGCGCCCGCCCTGGACGCCGCCCTGAACTGGTGCACCGTGTATGGAGACCTGGACGGCGATGGTTTCATTGAGTATATCAAAGAGTCCGAGCGCGGGCTGGTGAACCAGGGCTGGAAAGACTCCTGGGACGGGGTGGTGGACAGGCGGGGCGAATTCCCCCAAGGACCCATAGCGCTGGTGGAAGTGCAAGCCTACTATTACCTGGCGTTGCGCAGGGCTGCCAGCCTTGTGCGGGTCCTGGGCAACAAGGCCGGTGCTAAAACCATGGAGGAAAAAGCCGGCGCGCTCCGGCGTAAGTTCATTGAAAAGTTCTGGTTGCCCGAGGAAAATTTCCTTGTCTTCGCCCTGGACGGAAAAAAGCAACCGGTGGTTTGCACCGTGTCCAACCCCGGCCACTGCCTGTTTACCGGTATTTTGCCCGGGGAAATGGCGGCGAAGGTGGTGAGGCGGCTATTTGCCAGCGACATGTACTCCGGCTGGGGGATCCGCACCATGAGCGCGCGGGAGTACCCTTATAACCCCATGAGTTATCACAACGGATCGGTATGGCCCCACGATAACGTGATAATTGCCCGGGGTTTACGCTATTACGGGTTTTACGAAGAGTTGCTCAGGTTGTCCGAGGATCTGTTCAGGGCTGCGTGCCACTTCCCCTATAACAGGCTGCCCGAGCTGTTTTGCGGTTTTACCCGGCGCGGGGCGGCCGGGCCGGTGCGCTACCCAACGGCCTGCGAGCCCCAGGCCTGGGCGGTGGGCAGTGTGTTCCAGTTGCTACAAGCCCTGCTGGGCATAGATTGCCGGGGCCGTAACTTGCATGTGGGCAGGCCGGTGTTGCCGGAATGGATGAACGAGATAGTGATCAGCAACTTGCGAGTTGGTGGGGGGATGGTGGACCTTGAATTCGCGCGCCGTAACGGGCGCACGTACTGCAGCGTTTTACGGCGTGAAGGAGAGGTGCGAGTGGTAATGGAGCCCTGATAGTATCGGGAGGTGATACACGTGCGCAAGTTGCTTGAACGCCAGTTGCGCAAGGTGGGAATAAGCAAACTGGTAATACTGTCCAACCGCGCTCCATATATTTTCCCCGGTGAAGGAAACCGTGTAACCACTGCCACCCGGGCAGTCAGCGGACTGGTATCGGCGCTGGAGCCCTTAACCGTGGACTGCGGTGGTACCTGGGTGGGATGGTGCGGGCGTGTGGCCGAAGAATCGCGGGTGGGTGACAGGCATGCCGTCCCGCTGGAACGGCCCGCTTACACCGTGCGGGAAATATTGTTCAGCCGCCAGGAATACGAGCGGTACTACCACGGGTTCTCCAACGATTGCCTGTGGCCGCTTTTTCACTGTTTCCTGGAAAAGGCGTTCTTTGACCATGATAACTGGCGTAGTTACGTACAGGCCAACCGCCTTTTCGCCGAAGCCGCTTTGAAAGAGGCCGGGGGTGACGCTCTGATCTGGGTACACGATTACCACTTGGCAATGGTGCCGGGAATGCTCAGGGAAATGGGTTACCGCGGGAAAGTGGCTTTCTTTTGCCACATTCCTTTTCCCCCGCTGGAAATTTACAGCACCTTGCCCTGGGGCAAGGAGCTGCTGCGCGGGCTTTTGGGCAGTGACCTAGTGGCCTTTCACCTGACCGGATACGCGGAAAACTTCTTGCGTGTAGTTGAAAGAATACTGGGGGCGCCCGTTAACCACAAAGAAAAGTGGGCCAGCTGGAACGGCCGGGTGGTTAGGACCCGGGCGTTACCGATTGGTATAGACTTTGCGGAATTTGAAGAAACTGCTGGAAGTGACGTGATTAAAAACCGCGCGGCCGAAATAAGGAGTCAAATCGGAGCGGAGAAATTGGTTTTAAGCGTGGAACGCCTGGATTATACCAAGGGAATAATTGAAAAGTTGTGCGGGATCGAAGAATTTTTTAGCCGTCACCCCGAACACCGGGGCCGGGTAACTTTTCTGCAGGTGGCGGTGCCAAGCCGGACCGAAGTGCAGGCATACGCGGAACTGCGCAGCAATGTAGAAGAAATGGTGGGCCGGATTAACGGGCGGTTTGCTTTAGACTGGCGCTCGCCAGTACGGTACATGTTCAATGCCCTGGACCGGAACGAACTGGTAGCCCACTATTGCGCCGCCGACGTGTGCCTGGTCACATCGCTGCGGGACGGCCTGAACCTTGTGGCCAAGGAATACGTGGCCAGCAGGGTATATGGAGACGGCGTGCTTGTATTGAGTAAATTCGCCGGGGCTGCCGAGCAGTTGTACGGCTGCCTGCCTGTAAACCCGTATGACAGGGTGGACCTGGCGGAAAAGATATGGAAAGCGGTGGAAATGCCGCTTACCGAACAAAAAGCGAGGATGGCTGCATTGCAAAAAATAGTGCGCCAGTATGACTTGACGTGGTGGTGGCAGGGCGTGCTGGCCGGGCCGGCCAAAGGCCAGGTTCCACACGCCGGGAAAAAACTCGGCGACAGCCAGCTGGCAGCAGGCTGGTTCGTGCCCAAGTGGGTGCCCGATGATTGAGGCGCCGGCCCGGACACCCCCGGTCATAACGCCCCGGGAATTGGCCGGTAAGGCGCAGCGGGCCAAACGCCTGTTCATATTCAGCGATTATGACGGCACCCTGGTACCCATTGCACCCACTCCGGAGGAAGCCCGCCCGGACCGGGACCTGCTGGGCCTGCTGGAGCGCCTGGTCGCGCGGCCCGGCACCCGGTTAGCGCTGGTAAGCGGCAGGGACCTGGCGCAGCTTTTGGAGATGTTTCCCGTACCGGGGCTTTACCTGGCCGGCTGTCACGGGGTGGAGCTGGTCTATCCCGGCGGCCGCAGTGAAGCCCTGGTTCCGGAAATTAGCCCTGTGCTGGCCGGAGTGGCGGCCCGGGTTCGCCCGTTACTTGCGGGTCGCAATGGTTTCATCCTTGAAGAAAAAAAATACTCCCTGGCATTGCATTACCGGTTGGCGGACCCGTCCAGGGTTCCGGAGGTGCTGAAATCGTTCCGCGAGGCGGGGTGGGAAGCGGCAGAGCGGCACGGGCTGGTATTTGCGCCGGGCAAAAAGGTGCTGGAACTCCGTCCCCGGAACGCGGGTAAAGGCACCGCGGTGCTGCGCCTGTTGCGGGACTTCCCGGGTGCACTGCCTGTATACCTGGGCGATGACACCACCGACGAGGACGCCTTTAAAACCCTGGCGTCCCTCGGTGGTATAACTGTGCTGGTGTCCTCCCGTCCCGTACCGTCGGCGGCAGCCTGCCGACTGCCCGATCCCGCATCGGCCCGCCAGTTTCTCTCTCTCCTGGTGCCGGGCGCTGCACTTTAAATACCTGTTATACCGGCGGAAGCATGACTGAAGTGTTGGAAGTACGTACTTGGAGAGCTGGTTGAATCGTGACGCTTTTGGCAGGTGATTTTATTGCAAATTTTCATGTTACTTGTGGAAGGAGCTTAGTTGCTTTGGTAAAACTCGACGACTATATCCCTATCATCGGCGAACAAGAGGTTGAAGCAATACGCCGGGCCGCGGAACCGCTGCGCGGTGCCGTGGTGCAGCACATCAACTCGGCGGCAGTGGGTGGCGGTGTTGCCGAAATACTCAAACGGCTGGTACCCCTGATGGAAGACGTGGGACTGAAGCCCCGCTGGGACGTGTTACAGGGGACCGGTGAATTTTTCACTGTCACCAAAACATTTCACAATGCTTTTCACGGCCAGCCTGTGGAAGTAGACGACTGGATGTTTGACATTTATAAGCGCGTTAACTTGCAAAACCACTCCCTGGTGGATGCGGGAGCGGACTTTGTAATCCTGCACGACCAGCAACCCCTCGGTCTGGCCGATTTTCGCCCCGGCCACCCGGGTCGCTGGATTTGGTACTGCCATATCGATCCGGTGGACGTCGAGCCCAAGGTGTGGGGGTTTTTGCGCGAATTCGCTTCCCGGTGCGAAGCGGCGGTATACCACCTGGAGGAATACATCAAGCGTGACTTGAACAATCGCACTTACGTTATGCCCCCGGCCATTGACCCGTTGAGCGACAAAAATAAGGAGATGACTGATGAAGAACGCCGCGCCGTGCTGGCCAGGTTGATGATTCCGGACGACCTGCCCCTGGTGGTGCAGGTTTCGCGTTTCGACCGGTTGAAAGATCCCGTGGGAGTGATTCGCTCTTTCCGCATGGTGCGAGAACAAGTACCCTGCCGCCTGGTACTGGCCGGCGGCGGTGCCGGGGACGATCCCGAAGGGGCTGTGGTGCTGGAAGAGGTACGCAAGGAAGCTGCAGGAGACCCCGATATAATGATACTGGAACTGCATCCTGCTTCCGACCTAGAGATTAACGCGCTACAGCGCTCCGCCGCAGTGGTGGTGCAAAAGTCGGTGCGGGAAGGTTTTGGCCTGACTGTCACCGAGGGCCTGTGGAAAGGCCGCCCGGTAGTGGCCTCGCCGGTGGGCGGCATACGCATCCAGGTGCTGGACGGCAAAACCGGCTTGGCGGCACGGGATGACCAGGAGGTAGCCGACGCCGTACTGCGGCTACTTAAAGATCAGGTTTTGGCCGAGTCGCTGGGCCGGGCCGGGCGCGAACACGTGCGGAACAATTTTATTATGCCGGTTTACCTGAAACGGTGGCTGGATATGCTGGCGGCCGAGAGGGGCGTCTGAATTTGGGAATAACTGAATTAACCACCCTGGTGCGGGGGGCCGGGGGCCGGCCCCGCGTTATTTTTGATCGTATATTCGACGTATCGGGGTACGCGGGAGAACTGGTGCTGCCTGCAGGCATCCGTCCCTGGGTGGCGCAAAGGTTTGGCGACCCGGCGAGAGTGGAAAAACAGCAAATTGTAAAGGTGGTTAACAAAGTAACCCTGGAAGGAACCCTGTTCAACGCCCTGCGCTCCCTGCGCCCCCTGGCCTCCGGTGCCCCGGAAGAAGTGGACCGGCTGGTGGAGGAAAACAAGGCGGGATGTGCTTTTTGCCGGCCTGGAGATAAAACTCCCGCTGACACATTCGGCCGGTTGCGGAATGGCGGTGCTGTCACCGCTTCCAACGTGGCCAAGTGTGACCGCTGGCACGGCTTAATCATCCCGGAAGAACACCACCCTCTTCACTTCGATGCCGGGCAAGTGGCGGAATACTTCGCCCTGGCGGCGCGCTGGTTTCTGAAAGTGATGGAACAACCATCCGAAATGGAGGGTCGAACCCTCTATCCCTTCCTGGTGTGGAACTGCCTGTGGCCCGCAGGCTCCTCGGTGGTGCACGGGCACCTGCAGGTTACCGTCACACCGGGCGGGCACTATCCCCGGGTGGAGCACCAGCGCCGGGCGGCCCAGGCTTACCGGGAACGGTACGGAGCCGGTTATTTCGACGACCTGTTCATGGCCCACCGGGCGGCCGGGCTGGCGTTAAAAACAAAGAGTGCCCGGGTATTCGCTTCCCTTACCCCCATCAAGGAGAAGGAATCCTGGGTGGTGTTACCGGGCAAAGCCGGGTTGGAACACTTGGAGGAACTGGGATTATGGGTGGGCCGGGTGCTAGCCTGTTTGCGAGAAAACGGTACCACCAGCTTTAACGTGGCCGCCTATATACCTCCTCCGAGGCCGGCGCCGGAAGACTGGAACGATTTCCCGCTCATTGCCCGGGTGGTTGACCGGGGCCCCGCCACCGGCCGCACCGCGGATTTCGGCGGCATGGAATTGTACGCCGCTTCGGTGGTGTCCACCGACCCCTATAAGGTTGCCCGGGAACTGCGCGCTCACCTGGCGGAATGGCTGGATGATTAGCAACACAGGCGGCATATAATGGCAAATATGGCCGAAATAATCACTATGCCAGCAATAATACAAAAGCAACAATTCCATATAAATCAGATTATGGCCGGTTAGAAAGAACTCCACCGGGATGTTCTTTTTTTTTTTTTTGCGGTAATTGCCAGGTGCTTTTTCCGTTTAAGTATTATTAATTTGTTGCAAAAGAAACCGGGCCTTTTCCAGGTCTTTTTCCCGTACTGCCACCTGCACGCCGCTTACCGTGATGGGCATAAATGTGGTGGCGCGCTCGTGGTAGATATACGATTCTATGCCTTCGCTTTCCAGCAGGCCCCGAAACAGGTGTGCCTCGTTGGGGCTTAAAAAACTGGCCACCACCACGGGGCGGTTGCCTTTGTTTTTTCCGCGCATGGGGTACCTCCGGGTAATTCGCTTGTCGTCACGGTTGACATAAGCAAGACAAAGTTTGTATTCTTTAAGATTAATGGCATTATTATTCTAATCAGCATTATAGCAGCTGCGCTTTCCAGCGCCAATTCTCAGCTGTTGGATATGGCCAGCGGTCTTACCTGCGATATTTACAATAATTACCCGGAAAATGCTCTTTTATTTCTTGTGGGCCGGTGGTCCCCGCTGCGTTCAGGACTTCCGCGTCGACGGCACCAACGGCTTATAAGTTGGGGACGTGCCTCCGACCCAAAAGTTTTGACCCTAGAGGGGAGGTATGTCCCCTGACCGCTTTCCGAAACCGGACCGCCATAAACTCACCATCTGCGGTTCGGGAAAGGCTCTCGTGAGCATCACGTTCGCTCGTCCGGTTTCGTAACCTCGCTGCGCCGTGTGCCGTTACCGGCGCTCCCGCAAATCGCTCAACCGGAACAGGTATACCCACATGCATTTTCATTCCTTGCTGGTGCCGCAACGTGGCGGCATGGGGCCTGCATTTTTTATACGCGTATCAAGCATTTTCTTTTTGGGGTTTCCGGTTGCCGGCCAGTTGCGTGAACATGGGCAGCACCTGGGTGTGAAAAGCCTCAAGCCCGGCATGTATGCTTTTGATGGCGTCCTGCATGGACGTAATTGCCCGTCCAAGCTCGTTCAAGCGCCCGGCGGGATCCGGGGTGTTTGCCGCCATAAGCAGCATCAGGGTCACCAGCGTGTTACCAAACTGTTCCTGTTTATTACCCGGCATGATTAATATCGCCTCCTTGAAAAAATGTTTTCACAGGTAATTTATGAAAAAAAACTTTTTTTTGTGCGGGCGCGGTATTGTATTTTTATGCACTCATATGTATAATTATTTTATTGTCGCCCGGAAGGGAGTGAATTCTTGATGAAAATAAAGGTGGGAATAGTGGGCGCCACCGGTTACGCGGGGGCGGAGCTGGTGCGCATATTGCTGTCGCACCCGCAGGTGGAACTGGCGGGCCTGGTTTCCCAAAGCTACGTGGGCCGGGCCTTTTGCGAAGTGTACCCGTATCTGTACAAGCACGTGCTGCAGCACTGCCGCGAGCTTGACATACCGGCACTGGCCCGGGAGTGCGACGTGGTATTCACGGCTCTACCCCACGGTCACGCTGCTCCCGTGGCCCGGGAAGTGCTGGGCTGCGGTAAGAAGTTTATCGACCTGGGGGCCGACTTCCGGTTCAAGCAACCCGGGGTTTACGAGCAGTGGTACAAGGTGAAGCACGAAGCACCGGATTTGTTGGAACAGGCCGTTTACGGGCTGCCGGAGATTCACCGGGAGGAAATAAAGTCGGCCTCGCTGGTGGGTAACCCGGGATGTTACCCCACCAGTGTCATCCTGGCGCTGGCGCCTCTTCTACGTAACAGGCTGGTGGACACCGGCAGTGTGATTGCCGACAGCAAGTCCGGCGTGTCCGGTGCGGGCAGGGGATTGTCTTTAGGCACGCATTTCAGTGAGGTTAACGAAAATTTCCGCGCCTATAACGTAGCGGTGCACAGGCATACGCCGGAAATAGAGCAGGAACTGGGTCTGCTGGCCGGTGAGGAGATGGTTATATCATTCACCCCGCACCTGACGCCCATGAACAGGGGTATCCTCAGTACCGTTTACGCCCGGTTGAAACGGGAGATGACCCTGGAACAGGTGCGTTCGGTTTACGAGGACTTTTACCGCAATGAGTTTTTCGTGCGGCTACTACCCCCGGGCGTGCTGCCCCAGACCAAGGCGGTACTGGGCTCCAACCATTGCGACGTGGTACCCGTGGTGGACCCGCGCACCAGCCGGGTGGTGATTGTATCCGCAATTGACAACCTGGTGAAGGGTGCGGCGGGCCAAGCAGTGCAAAATATGAATATCATGTTCGGGTTGCCCGAAACCACCGGTCTCGAAAGGCCCGGGCTGTACCCGTAAGGCGGGCGGTTGCCGCAAGCGGCGCGGAACCGGGCCCCAGGCGAGCCGGGCGCGGGTTGAAAGCAAACTACGCCGGGAATCTCCGGTATTAACAATTGCAAGGAAAGGAAACGGTTTACAATGTCACGGGAAACCATGATCAGGCAAATAAGCGGCGGGGTCACAGCCCCGCCGGGGTTTAGCGCCGCCGGTGTGGCGGCGGGTATAAAAAACGGCAAAAAAGACATGGCCTTGCTGGTCTCTCACCGGCCCGCGGCCGCAGCGGGGGTGTTTACCACCAACCGGGTCAAGGCTTACCCGGTACTGTTGACCATGCGCAATCTTGAAGACGGCACGGCCCGTGCTGTGGTGTGCAATAGCGGCAACGCCAACGCCTGTAATGGACCGCAAGGCAGGGACGACGCTGAGGCCATGGCCGCGGAGACCGGGCGCCTGCTGGGTGTACCGGCGGACCAGGTGCTGGTGGCATCCACCGGCGTTATTGGCCAGCCCATGCCCATGGACCGGGTGCTGGACGGTATCCGCCGGGCGGTGGCGGAACTTAGGCCGGAAGGCGGGGCGGACGCCGCCGCCGCCATCATGACCACCGACACCTTTCCCAAGGAAGCGGCGGTGACGCTGGAGCTGGACGGCCGCCAGGTGACTGTGGGCAGTATGGCCAAGGGTTCGGGCATGATCCACCCCAACATGGCCACTATGCTAGCTTTTATCACCACCGACGCCGCCGTGTCGCCGGGTATGCTGCAAAAAGCGCTGCGGCGGGTGGTGGAGCGCACGTTTAACATGATCACCGTGGACGGCGATACCAGCACCAACGACATGGTGCTGGCGCTGGCCAACGGAGCAGCCGGGAACCCGCCGGTGGAAGGCGAGGGGCCGGCCTTCGGTGCGTTTTGCGAGGCGCTGGAAGAGGTTTGTTACAAGCTGGCCATGGCTATCGCCCGTGACGGCGAAGGAGCCACCAAGCTGCTGGAAGTGCGGGTTAAGGGCGCAACCACCGAGCGCGACGCCAGGCTGGCGGCCCGGGCCGTGGCTGCATCCAACCTGGTGAAAACGGCGGTGTTCGGGCAGGACGCCAACTGGGGCCGGGTACTGTGTGCCGCGGGATACTCCGGGGCAGAATTCGACCCGGGCGCAGTGGACATATACATTGGTGACGTAAAGGTTGCGGAAAACGGCGGGGCGCTACCTTTTAGCGAAGATGAAGCCTCCAAAGCGCTGGCGGGAGAACACGTGATCATTACCCTGGACTTCCGCCAGGGCACCAGCTCGGCCACTGCCTGGGGCTGCGACCTTACTTACGAATACGTCCGCATTAATGGCAGCTACCGCACTTAGCGGTATAGACCTTCATGCCGCGCTGCGGCACCAGCGGAAGTAATGAAAATAGCGATGGAGTGGGCTGGTGGTCCCCGCAAGTGATGTCCTGGAGCGCCGGTAACAGCACCCGGCGCAGCGAGGCTGCGAAACCGGACGAGCGAACGTGATGTTCGCGAAAGCCTTTCCCGAACCAAGGATG
>CBETWA010000004.1:0-96114 GCA_965539975.1 uncultured bacterium
TGGTAGAATGGCCCTTATCATCGGAGTTTCAATCCCTCATAGGTAGGCTACAAACCCTCCGCGGAACTACTGGCCCATGGATTTAAGGTTCGTTTCAATCCCTCATAGGTAGGCTACAAACCAAGGCCTATGAGATCGGCCAGCAGATTCCACATATGTTTCAATCCCTCATAGGTAGGCTACAAACTGAATATGAGGTGGTAGAATGGCCCTTATCATCGGAGTTTCAATCCCTCATAGGTAGGCTACAAACAATTCTACGTTAAACTTTTCTTTTTCTTCTGCTGGTAGTTTCAATTCCTCATAGGTAGGCTACAAACGAAGCCCGGCGATAAAGGAGGCTATCTAGATGAGCGAGTTTCAATTCCTCATAGGTAGGCTACAAACCAGCAAGCACAAAAAAACTATGAACGCCAAATGGGTTTCAATTCCTCATAGGTAGGCTACAAACGGCAAAGTGGGCAATGACAATATTTTCGAACGAATTGAAGTTTCAATTCCTCATAGGTAGGCTACAAACCGAAGGACAAGTATAACGAAGTGGCAGAGGCAAAGAAGTTTCAATTCCTCATAGGTAGGCTACAAACTGCCTCCCCAGCTGTTTTCCCGCCGGGAATAACCATGTTTCAATTCCTCATAGGTAGGCTACAAACGCTTGCAAGTGGGATGTGATTATTCCCTTTGAACCATGTTTCAATTCCTCATAGGTAGGCTACAAACCTTCGGTGGTCTTTTTTATTTGTTCTGCTTCTCTTTGTTTCAATTCCTCATAGGTAGGCTACAAACAGTTGATCCCACCATGCCAAATACTCAGAACCAACGTTTCAATTCCTCATAGGTAGGCTACAAACATCCCTGCGATATTCCAGGTTTGCGCCCAGATAGTGTTTCAATTCCTCATAGGTAGGCTACAAACTAAAGCATGTGTCGGGCATGTGAAAGTGCCCGTTGAGTTTCAATTCCTCATAGGTAGGCTACAAACTATATGATCGCGTCCTGGAAATGTGTCCTATTCGGCGTTTCAATTCCTCATAGGTAGGCTACAAACGTATTTCCTCTCTCTTATCGTCACTCTCCATAAAACTGTTTCAATTCCTCATAGGTAGGCTACAAACGGACCGGTGGTTATACATTACACCTGGATAGAGCCGTTTCAATTCCTCATAGGTAGGCTACAAACCCTGAACCGATGGCCTGGTATACCTGGCCGTTGTATTGTTTCAATTCCTCATAGGTAGGCTACAAACAAGCGCCAGGCAGCAAGACACCTGCTAAGGTGGACCCCATTGTCAAGACAGTTTTTTTAAAAATATAAGAGCCCAACATATGTTTGGTTAATTTATTACAGGTAAAATAGTTAAGGTTATAAAATTATTCCCGCTGCCATTTCTGCAATAATTTCCCTGGTTTTGGTCACCTCCTTTTGCATATTTTGGCAGGAATGCATGTAAAGTTCTGCAGGTGTCTGGTAATTCAGCGATTGGTGAGGGCGGCGATGGTTATAAAAGTCCATGTAACCGGCGATTCTTTGTCTGGCTTCTCGGGGGCTGGTGTACTTGTTTAAATATACTTCCTCATACTTGAGGCTGCGCCAGAGGCGCTCGATAAAGATGTTGTCAGTGGCCCTGCCTTTGCTGTCCATGCTAATTTGGACCCCGGCGTTTTTTAGAATCTCTATATACTGTGGGCTGGTAAACTGGCTTCCCTGGTCGCTGTTCATGATTTCCGGCCGGGATTGGGTCAGGGCCCTTTTGACTGCTTCCAGAACAAAGTATATCTCCAGCGTGAGATCCATTTCCCAACTAATCACATAGCGAGAATACCAGTCCATGATTGCCACCAGGTATACCCAGCCCTTTTGCAGGCGAATGTAGGTAATATCTATGCCCCAGACTTGGTCTGGGCGGGTGATCTTAAGGTTACTGAGCAAGTATGGATAGACCTTATGTTGCTGGTTACGCTTACTCAGGTTCGGGCCGGGAGAAATGCCGGCGATTCCCATTTCCCGCATATGTCGCTGTACCGCTTTACGGTTAACCTTCAGACCTTCGCGGCGAAGCTGGGCTGTAATTCGCCTGGAACCATAGTATGGATGCACCGTATAGATTTCATCAATACGGTGCTTAATAGCGATCTCTTCCGGCGAAGGGCCCATCGGCTTGTAGTAAAGGCTTGTGCGGTTAATGCTTAGAAGCTTGGCCTGTGTTGCAATGGGAATTTCCGGGTTATCCCACTCGACCAGGGCCATGCGTTCTTCACGTGTCATGCTGGATGCCAGATTTTTTTTTCAACCAGGACAGCTGTGCAGTCAGGCGGCCGATCTCAGCATACAGTTCCTGGATCTGCTTTTCGTAATTTTTTTTAATAGCTTCTATGTTTCTCCTTTCAAAGAGTTGTGGTAGGTTTTCAAGCGCTTCTTTTTTCCAATTTTTCAACTGGGTGGTGTGGACCCCGTATTCTGATGATATCTGGGAGAGAGTTTTTTCTTCTTTAAGAATTTCCAGTACGACTTTGCTTTTGAATTCCGGGGAGTATTGCTTACGAACAGGCATTTGGCTCTAAAAACCTCCCGTTTTGCTGTCTAAAATCTTGGGTCCATTATAGTCGGGCACGGTAAATATACCGTAGTCGATGGTTTGTAGCCTACCTATGAGGAATTGAAACTGGCACGTAAGAAAGTGAAGACTGTAGTGGTCATGAATCGTTTGTAGCCTACCTATGAGGAATTGAAACATATTTTGGGAACAAAAATAAATGGTCAAGCGGAAGTTTGTAGCCTACCTATGAGGAATTGAAACCATTATCCCTACGCACGAGCTGTGTGTCCTTTGAGTTTGTAGCCTACCTATGAGGCATCTTCGGTAACAACCCACTCAATTCAACAAATATGTCCCGGGCTTGTTCAATCTTCTGTGAGTTATCATCACGTATCCCTTTAATAGCTAATTGAAAACCGTCATTTACATTATTTTTTGAAGGCAATTATATCACCCTGTTTAATCCGGTTAAGAAATGGCAAGAACTCGTTTTTCCATCTTTTCTCATAACTAATTAGCTGGTCTTGTCTCATTTCGTCTTGAATATCTCCAAGTAACTGATGCGTCAAAGAAATCAGGTTTGCAAGCTCAGAAACATAGTATTCAGCCCACTGTTGAGGGTATTTTGTTGTCATGGACTTTTATAACCATCGCCGCCCTCACCAATCGCTGAATTACCAGATACCTGCAGAACTTTACATGCAATCTTGTCAAAATATACAAAAGGAGGTGGCTGCCACCAGGGAAATTATTGCAGAAATGGCAGCGGGAATAATTTTATAACCTTAACTATTTTACCTGTAATAAATTAACCAAACATATGTTGGGCTCTTATATTTTTAAAAAAACTGTCTTGACAATGGGGTCCACCTTAATCTAAGGTAATACAACTCATTCATCAGAACTCGAGCAAAGTGGTAATCACTGATACTAGCCGGGGCAAATTTGACGGCCATTGGTGCTGCCCGTATTTAGTGTTAACAGCCGGCAAATGCAGCTAGTAGCGAAAAAAAGATGAAATGGGACTGCCCGGGTCGATTTTATGAATCCATACAGGTTACAAAAACCGGCCCGGGCATCTTAGCGAAATACAGCCTTCCGGCCAGGGTTTACTTAACGCCGTCAAAGGTAAATTCCAGGTTTTGTTCCGGTTTATAGGTTACCTCATTTACTCCCCGTTTGGCATACCTGTCTAGTTCCAAATCAAATTTACCGGGCACCTGCACACCGGCTTTTACCAGGGCTTCCCGGGCTTTCATCAAGGACTGGCTGGCATAATACAGCCCGTCGCTTAAAACCCGCATGGCTTCAGTGGGGTTGTGGAAGCCCATGCTGTTTTCGGCGGTAACAAAAACCAGCCGGTAATACGCTTTTTCGTACAGGGTTTTGGCCTCATTTAAAAGCCCTTGATCTATATTGGGGGTTTTATTGGCCAGTTCAATAGCTTTGGCGGCCTGGGCAGTTTGATTACCGGCCCGGGTGGCTATGTTATTAGTACGGTCCTGAATGGCAATGACCTGCTCTCTCAGCCATTGTGGGGTTTGGGTGTGGCATTGTATACATGCCTTCATGCCGTTTTTTAGCGGGCTTTGCACATGGTGGGAGGAAATTTTGCTGCTGCCCACCCGTTCATAGGGCATGTGGCAATCAGCGCAGGATAAGCCTGCATTCCAGTGCACGCTGTTATTGGTAAAAAGCTCAAATTCGGGGTGGCGAAGATGACCCAGTTTAATGCCCGTGGGCGTGTTTGTCCATTCCAGGTTAGCCGGGTCCGATTTAATTACGGCTTCAATATCTTCGATGGTAATATTGCCCCAGGTGGAATTTTGCCAGGGCTGGAACAGCCCCACCGACTGCATATTTTCGTCTTTGGGGATTACATAGGTATTATGACACTGGCCGCACACCATGGAGCGCATTTCTTGCCTGGTTAGCGTGGCGGGATCTTTGCCCATGCTTTGCAGAGCTTCGTTGACGTACCAGCGGCTGATTTTTAAATCCATATTCACGGGCTCGTGGCAATCAATGCAGGCAAGCCCTTGCTCGGCATGGTGTTGTGGAATATGGGCGTACACGTCATCATAGGGTTCCTGGAAATAGGCCAACCCCAGCTGTTCCTTAAGCTGCGGCGCATAGGGTGTTTTGCAGGACAGGCACACCCCGCCCGCTTTTCTACGCGAAGGGTCTATTTCCAGCTGGTCTTTTAGCATATACACGTGACCGCGGGGTTCATTGAATTCTATTCCCATACCCCATCCTTCAAATAAAACCAGTTGGTAAGGGTACTCGCTTAACTTGTCCTTCAGTTCAGAGCCTTTGTATTTACTTTCCCCCTGGCCTCCTTCGGCAGTTTTCAAAAAACTGTCATATTCCAGCGGGTAAACATTGCCCCAAATTCCCGGGTCAATTTCCCCTTCGGGAATGGTGGCCGTCTTTACCATTTCGGCCTTGGGCGGGGCACAGCTTGCCAGTGCCACAATAAGCAAAACAGCCGGTATAGTCCACCAAATTTTTTTCAAATTAATTCCTCCCTTCGATAAAGGAATCAAGATCAATACCCGTGGGGTAGTGAACGATGGCATTCCCAGCAATTGCGTTCTTCCCGGTCAGCGATATTTTCCATTACACCGGCATGGCAGCGCAGGCAATTGTCACGCACTATCCGGGCGCCCCTGGTACTGATTTTTATGGGGTCGTCTATATGATTGGTATAAAAAAAGATAAAGTCCTTTGTTCCATCGTATCCTTTGTTTAGTAACTTGATCGGTAGGTTTTGGTGGGGTGTATGGCAATCACTACAGGTGGCTCCCAGGCGATGGGCTGAGTGAAACCACCCCTCATATTGCGGTTCCATAACGTGGCACTTGGCACAAAATTCAGGGCTATCGGTATAGGCCAAAATAGCTTTGGTACCCAGGGTTGACAGCAGCACCAGCGCAATAAAACCTGCTGTTACCGGGCCGGGGCGGAGCCGCAGGTGAAAAAGCCTGCCTTTTTTTTCGCCCAAATAGTTCACCTCCCCCATGAACACAAGTGCAAAAATAATTTTCTGAAGAGTATTACTATTTAGTATAATATAATTGAGGGATAATTAGTATACTATTCTATCAATCGGAAAACGCAAATGGAAAGGGAAGTTTTTATTCATATGAAACGAATTTGGCACTGGCTTACTTCTATGCGCACGGCTTTGTTTCTTTTGCTGGTTATAGCGGGCGTTGCGGTTTTCGGTAGCCTGATACCCCAGGGAGAATCCAAGCATTATTATTACCATGTTTACGGGGGCTGGCGGGCTAATTTGATTATCCTGCTGCAGCTTCACGATGTTTTTCGGGCCTGGGTTTTTTTAGGCCCCGCATTTTTACTAACGGCAAGTTTATTAGCCTGTTCCATAAAGCGATTTATACCTGCCTGGCGGCAGGCTGTTAGTTACCAGTACCATGATGATCAGGGATTTTATGAGGACGCACCGGTGAAAAAGCAGGTTTTGGTTGATCATTCCCCCGGGCAGGCGGCCGCAAGTTTTCATTCCAGTTTAAAGAGGCGGCGTTACCGGGTTTTTATAAACAATAAAGAGGACAAGTATTACCTGTTTGCCCGCCGGGGGCAGCTTGGTCCATTTGGTTCAATATTTACTCACCTGGGGGTTGTCATTATTATAGCCGGGGCTATATATGGTGCCCTGACGGGTTTTGCAGTCTATGTCAATATACCGCAAGGGGATAGCTACCGGGTTGAACAAGGGGGGTTTTCAGTACAACTACAGGATTTTTCCATTGATTATTATGATGGCTACATGCCCAAACAATATTACAGCCAGTTAAGGGTTACCGAAAACGGCAGGTTGGCGGCGGAGGAAACAATTTCTGTTAATAATCCATTGAATTACCGGGGAGTAAAGATATACCAGTTCGATTACGGCTGGGTACTGGATGGCACACTGCACGGTTTCGGCTTGGATAAAAAGGTTACCTTGTTTGACCGGGAGTTGACGCCATTACTGGGCGATATTAATATCAAGGCATTTTTTTATCCTGATTTTGTACTTAATTCAGCGGGTCACCCCGGGACAAAAAGTCCCATACCCAACAATCCCAAAGTTGTATACGCCATTTATAAGGGCGCATCGGTCTTGGGCTACGATATAGCAGGGTTTAATGAAACAGTGAATATACCGGTATCCTCCAACGAGCATGTTGCCATAACATTTAATGGTTACCGTCAATACAGCGGATTGCAAATTGCCAGGGACCCGGGGGCGCCGCTGGTATTTGCGGGCGCGGGTCTGGTTTTGGTGGGACTTTTGGTTGGCTTTTACGTGTACCCGCGGCGGGTTTGGGCCAAGATTATTCCGGAACCCGGGGGGACACGTGTTTTTGCTGCCGGTACGACCAGCCGTTTCCCGGAACGCCTGGCCGGGGAAATCAGTGCATTACTGGATGAATTGGCTGGCGGGAGGAATGAGCCACCACTTGGTCCAAACGGGTCCGGAACAGGTCTTGCCAGGTCGAACGATAAAGTTGTTTTAAAGGAGAAAGCGTATGAATAGCCAACTGGAAAGCAGTGCTTTTATAGTTGCCCTGGTGTGCTATTTTATAGCCTCTGTTCTTTATGTAATTGCCGGGGGGCAGAAAAAAGGGCCGGCGGCAGGCCGGGCTGCATTTTACTCAATGGTTTTGGCATTTGTTTTACATAGCATGACGCTGGTGGCCCGCACCGTGGGAGCCGGGCGACCACCATTTACCAACATGTATGAATTTACTTCTCTATTTGCCTGGGGTATGGCACTGGCCTTTTTATTTGTGGATAGGCGCTATGCCGTTAGAAACTTGGGCCTGTTCGTTACTCCGCTGGTTTTCGTACTGGCCGCAGTTTCCATGCTTTTTCCCAGGGAGATAATGCCTGTGTTACCGGCACTGCAAAGTTACTGGCTGCATTTTCACGTTATTACCGCTGTTTTAGCCTATGGAGCACTGGGCATTTCCTTTGGCGCCGCCGTAATGTATATTATCCGGGAAAAAGCGGAGCTTTCCGGTGAAAAATCACCGGGTATAGCCCAGTGGCTGCCCGGCACAAAAATCCTGGATAGCTTTATTTATAGAACCATTGCCTTTGCCTTTCCCTTTTTAACGCTGGTGATAGTGACCGGGGCTGTCTGGGCCGAGCAGGCCTGGGGTAGTTACTGGCGCTGGGATCCCAAAGAAACCTGGTCCCTGATCACCTGGATTATATATGCATGCTATTTGCATGCCCGTTTGGTTGCCGGGTGGAAGGGTCGCCGTTCCGCCTGGATGGCCATTAGCGGCTTTATGGCGGTTCTGTTTACCTACTTTGGGGTTAACCTGATACTGGCCAGTATTCACAGCTATGTATGACGCCGTTGGCCAGATATTCATTCAGCAACCCTTGGCTTAGGGGTTAACCCGGGGAACCGTGTGAATTTATTTTGTTCCTGCAGGTCAGCCAGCTGGTAGAGGGGTGGTTACCCCGGGGATATTACTCCTCGCAGGCGTAACAAGTTAAACAGCCCCGCAGTACCGGGGAATCTTCACCCCGGTTCATTTTTTCCCTTCCATACGGGTGGTTTCACCGTTATAACATAGTTATTGGCAACTGGTCAGACAGTCTTTTGTGGTGCATCCAGCGCAAAAAAGGAGTCAAACTTCAATTTTCACATTTCATGGCATCTAGTACCTTATGGCCTGGCCACCAGTATCAAGGATTTTTGTAGTGATCGTTGAACCGTTTTCTCAGTTCGTGCTTCTTGATTTTACCGGTGCTGGTGCGCGGCATGTCGTCTATGAATATGATCGCCTTGGGCACCTGGAACCCGCCCAGTTCTCGCTTGCACCAGCGAATCAATTCTTCCTCGGTTAACCCGCTGTTCTTTTTCGGTACCACCACGGCGGTTACCGCTTCGATCCATCGCTGGTGGGGCAAACCGATTACCGCGGCGGCCTCCACTTTCGGGTGAGCCAGGAGCGCGGTCTCCACCCTTATGGAGGACACATTCTCACCGCCGGTCTTAATCATGTCTTTCTTGCGGTCTACGAACACCAGCATGCCGTCCCCGTCAATAAAGCCCAGGTCCCCGGAGTGGTGCCAGCCGAATTTCCTGGCTTGTGCCGTGGCCTCTTCGTCTTTGAAATAGCCTTCCATAATCCCGGGGCCGCGCCAAACTATCTCTCCCACTTCACCCGCCGGCAGCATGTTTCCGGCTTCATCCATTACTGCGGTATCGTAAGCCGGCAGCGACCGCCCCCATATGTTGCCCTCCTTGCCGGGGAACCAGTCGGGGTTGTAGAAGTTGGTGCCCGGGTAAGCCTCGGTTTGGCCGGTGGCCAGGTAAAAGGTGGCGTTGATTCTTTTCCGGGCGTCGTCGAGGGTCCGTTTGTCCATGGGTGTCATGGCATATAGACATACTTGTAGACTGGAAAGGTCGTATTTGTCGATGGACGGGTGATCCAGCATCCCCCTGTACATCATGGGCAGGGCAAACATCCAGTTGACCTTTTCGTCCTGGATTATTTTCATCAGCGCTTCCGGTTCGAATCCCCGCATGATGACAATTTTTGAGCAGGCTACCAGGGCGGTGGTGATCAGGGAGTGCTGGGCGCAGTGGAATATGGGCATCATGGCCGTGATCACGCTGTTTGCATCAACACGCAGGTCGATGGTGTTCTGCAGGGCGGTGAAATAGACGTTCAGGTTGGATATGGTCACGCCCTTGGGCATGGCAGTGGTGCCGCTGGTGTACATGATTTGCACCATGTCCCTGTCTTCGATAATCACGTCTTCCACCTCGGAATCGTCTCTTTCGTTATTGATCAAATCGTAGAAGGCAATAAACGGTTCGAGTACCTGAACGCCGGAGACCGGCAATGCAATGTAGTGCTTAATATTGGGGAGTTTATCCAGATGCTTGACAAGGAGGGGAGTAAACATGTCATCAATAATTAAAACTTTGGCTTCGGAATGGTTCAATACATAGGCAAGTTCCCCTGGTTCCAGCCCCGGGTTTACGGGCACCGACACAAACCCGCCCTTGGCCAGGCCGAACAGGGAAATGACAAACTCGATTGAGTTGAGGCAAATGGCTGCCACCCGGTCACCCTTGGCCAACCCCAGCCCGCGGATTCCCCGGGCGAAGCGGTTGCATTCCCGGTTGAACCGGTCGAAGGTCAGGCTATTCCTTGTTCCACCACGGTACTCCACCAGGGCTTCTTTGTTTGGCAGGCGGCCGGCCGACCGGCGCGGTATGTCTCCCACGGCCACCCGTTGAATCAAGTTTTTGCCCAATACGGCATCCATTTTGTTTCCTCCTTTTTGTATTCATACTCAGTCCTTTGATTTGGTTTTTGAATTTTCCATGTCCCGCAGCTTTCTTTTCAGTACTTTCCCCACGGCACTCTTGGGCAGTTCGTCCATGAACTCGATCAACCTGGGGCGCTTGTAAGTGGCCATATTCTCCTGGCAGTAGCGGTCGATATCCTCCACAGTGATGGTGTTGCGGTACTCCTTCTTGAGTGTGATGAACGCTTTTACAGTTTCACCCCGGTAGGGGTCTGGCACTCCAATAACCGCTGTTTCTGCCACCGCCGGGTGCTTCATCAGCACCGACTCCACTTCGAAGGGGGAAATGTTGTACCCGGATGAAATAATCAAGTCTTTCATCCGGTCAACAAAATAGATGAAACCCTCCTGGTCCATGTAGCCCGCGTCACCGGTATGCAGCCAGCCGTCCTCGTCAAAGACGCGAGCGGTTTCTTCGGGCTTGTTCCAGTAGCCGGCGGCCACCTGGGGCCCCCGAAAGCATATTTCCCCCACTTCGCCCCGGGGTAGAGTGTTGCCCTCCGGGTCGATAATCTTGACTTCACCTGCCACCGGTACTCCGATGGAGTTCAGGTTTTTTTTGTTGGGCAGGGACATGATGCCTCCGCAGTTGGTCTCGGTCATGCCCCAGCCGTTGGTCAGGTCAATACCGGTCAGTTCTTTCCATCTTTTTTGCAGCGCGGCGGGTACAGGCGCCCCGCAACCTGTGGCCAGTTTGAAATGGCTAAGGTCGTATTTGGGCAGGTCGGGGTGGTTGATGAGGGCCACGAACAGGGTGGGAGGTGCAAATAAAGTGTTCACCTTGTAACGGTCGATGGTTTTCAGCAACTCACCCGGGTCGAACATGGGCACCAGGATTACCGTGCCGCCCCGGTAAAGCACCGGGTGCAGGCCAAGGAAATAGCCCGAAGTGTGGAACATGGGCATGATTTGCAGGTTGACATCTGTGCTGCTCAGGTTCATCAGGTGCGAGTGGCTGAGGCAGTTGTAGACCATGTTGTAGTGGGTTTCCATGACGCCCTTGGGGAAACCGGTGGTTCCAGCAGTGTACAGGATTAAGGCCAGGTCCCGAGACGGTGTTATTTCCGGATTGGGAACTTGGGGAGCCGGGGTGCTGATTATTTCGGTGAAGTCCCGGGCGTTGGGGATGGATACCTTTTCGTTGTTGAGCACCGGCGGCACCCACGCGCCGGGAGCGCTTAAATCTTTGAGATGTACGGTGATGATGCGTTTGACCGGTGTTTTGGGTAGTAGCGCCTGGAGGAGCGGAGAAAACAGGTCCAGGCAAATAACTGTCTCAACCTGGCAGTCGTTCAACAGGTAGGTTAGTTCTTCGCCCTTGAGCATCACGTTGCAAGGCACGGCAATGGCGCCTGTTTTAATAATGCCGTGGAAGGCGATGACGTGCTGGGCGCAGTTGGGCAGCATGGTGGCCACCCGGTCCCCCTTCTTTACCCCCATGTGGCACAGGGCGCCGGCCAGGCGATCCGAGTATTCATCCAATTGGCCGAAGGTTATCTTGTGATCCAGGGAAACCAGAGCGGTTTTGTCCCTGTGCACTTGCACCGACCGCCGGATTAATTCATGCAGCGGTATTTCCGGTACCGGGGGCATTGGTTCATAACCCCAGGCGGGATCGAATGCTATATACGAAAGGTCTGCAGCTCGGTTCACATAATCACCACCCTGTCGGGTATTTTAAAAAATTTTGATAATTCTGAAGATTTTAGTCGTTGTGACCCCCGCCGGGTATTATTTCTGATTTATGTATGTTCCCGGCGGGGTCAGCGGATAGTTAGTAAGTGAATATAAATTGTCTTGATGTTTTATAGTCAGCCAGGTTTTGCTTGCAATACTCAACCAATTCTTTGGTTAATAATTCACCGGGTTAGTTGCAATGTAAAACCTGCCCAGCTTTCCTAATACCGGGTCGGGCACACCGAATCCCGCTGCCATGGCAAACTTATATCAGCAAACAGCCGGCCGTTTTTTCATCAATGGGCAGTTACCTCGGATGTTCGCGGGTTAGTGGTAACTAGTACCTTCTTATGTAATATCCACGTACATCCGCAGCAGGTTAGCACCGAAACACTTGCCCAGGTTATCGCTGCGCAGTGAGCGAGAGGCGCCGCCGTTTAAGGCGCCGCGCAGTACAAAGTTGAAAGCATGTATGTTGGGTACTTCATAACGGGTCACTTCGCCCTCCACCAGGCCGGCGAAATGTTGTTTTACTCTTTCCGCAGTCACTTCACGTTTCAGCAGTTCGTAATCCTCTTCCCGGTAAGGAAACAGTCCTATGTTCACCGTGTTGCCTTTGTCGCCCGAACGGGCATGGGCCAGTTCCACCAGCATAACTCTGGGCATTTTAATGCACCTCCATGATGCTGATTTGCACTTGCTTCTCAACTTCTTCCCTGGGCACCAGGGCCGGCCACATGCCGATCAGTTCCCTGGGCCTGCTTATGCCCCCGCTGCCGGTGGCTGTAGGCGGCCCGTTCAGCGCCAGGGGCGGCAGCAGTCGAGGCATCATGGCGGCGGTCATCTTGTCGGGTGTACGCACCGCAATTCGCAGGCCCACCTCGTTCAGGTCTGCACCGTCCCCGGCGGCCAGAGGTCCCGACAAGGAATTATACCCAACGTATTCATAAAGGATTTCCTCGAACGAAAGTCCCAGGGCGGCAAACTGTTTCCTGGTGATTTCTTCCGCCTTGCGGGCCTTCTTTAAAGCGTCCGGCCAGGAGTACTTCAGGGTGGCCTCGCCCATCCAGCCTGCGCTGTATCCGATGGAAACTTTCAGGTTATCCGGGCGGGGTTTGCCCTTCATGCCGGTAATGCGCACCCTGTCCGGGCCATCCTCAATCAGGCGGGGTGATGTAAAATCCGCCACCACGTCCGGCGTAATGTAAGCTGTGGGGTCATGCACTTCGTACAGCATCTGTTCCTTCACTGTACGCAGGTCCACCCGCCCCCCGGTGCCCTCGGGCTTGGTCAGCACGGCGTCACCGTTTTCGTACACTTCGGCCACCGGGTAGCCGATTCTCTCCATGCCGGGGATGTTCCACCAGTCGCCGCTGAAATTGCCCCCGGTGCTCTGGGCCGAGCATTCCATCAGGTGACCCATCAGGATTCCCGCTGCCAGGCGGTCCCAGTCGTCCCAGCGCCAGCCCAGCTCGTAAACCATCGGGGCCAGGAACATGGCTGGGTCCGAGGTGCGCCCGGTGATAATCACGTCCGCGCCCATAGCCAGGGCATCCACCATTGGCTTAGCCCCCAGGTAAGCGTTGGCGAATAATATCTTGTCCCGGATGGAAGATATGTCCTCACCGCTTTCCATATCCGACAAGTCAACTCCCATGGCTTCCAGTTCCGCCAGCCTGTGCAGCACGTCATCTCCGGTAACCACGGCTATTTTGAGCCCCTTCAGGCCCAGGGAACGGGCCAGCTCGTAAACCATTTGCCCGGCTCCGCCCGGGTTTATGCCGCCGGCGTTGGTGAGTATTTTAACGCCTTTCTCCCAACATGGCTGTAGCAGCAGTTTAAAAAACATGTCCTCCACATAACCCTTGGTGGGGTCTTTTTGCCTGGCTTTTTGCAAAATGGCCAGGGTAAGCTCGGCCAGGGCGTCGCAGGCCAGGTATTTAACGTTGCCGGCTTTAACCACGTCCAGGGCCGGAAAGGGTGAGTCTCCCCAAAAACCCTGCCCGGCGCCAATCCGCACGCTCTTCAAATCTTATCCCTCCACTTCAATCGGGAGCAGGCCATTAGTTGAGTGCTTTCCCGTCCCCGGTGAACAACTGCAGCTTCAGCGGGTGGTGTGCTTTTTTCCTCCACCGGGGACACCTATTTACCTCCGTTTTTCTTGTTCACAGCCACTTTAATAATTGCCGTGCAGCACACCTGGTCGCGCTGGTTCTTGATTTCCAGTTTGGATGTGAGTACCCCGAAGGCGCCTTTATCCTTTTTCTCAAGCACTTCAGCTTCCACTCTGATGGTGTCGCCGATAAAGGTGGGGCTTGTAAAGCGCAGCTTTTCTATACCATAAAATGCTACCACCACGCCCGGTTTCATGGTTATCAAGCCAATGCCCACGCTGAGCACCAGCATACCGTGGGCGATCCGCTGCCCGAACATGGTGTTGGCGGCGTATTCCTTGTCGGTGTGCAGCGGGTACCAGTCGCCGCTGAAGGCGGCGAACATGACGATATCGGCTTCGGTGATGGTCCTACCCCTGGATACGGCCACAGAGCCTACTTCCACGTCCTCATAGTATTTATCCAGCATGGGGAACCCTCCTTGCACTTTATTTAACTGTTAATTATCCTGCTGGCAATAATTTGTTTCATGATATCCGACGTGCCTCCGCCGATGGTGCCCACGCGGGCGTCCCTCCAATAGCGCTGCACCGGGTACTCCATCATGTAACCGTAACCGCCGTGGATTTGCAGCGCCTCGTCGGCCACCCGGTTGGCTATTTCGCAGGCGTACAGCTTAGCCATGGCTACCTCGGTTACCGCGTCCTGGCCGGATACAAACAGCGACAGGGCATGATAGGTAAGACAGCGGGCGGTTTCCACCAGGCTGGCCATGTCGGCCAGCTTGTGCCGGATAACCTGGAATTTGGACAGCGGCCTGCCGAACTGCACCCTTTGTTTGGCGTATTCAGCCGTCACCTGGAGGGCCAGTTGAGCGGAAGCCACCGCCTCTAAAGCTATGACCAGCCTTTCCCAGGCGAAGTTCTGCATAATGTAGTAGAAGCCCATATTTTCCTGGCCGATCAGGTTTTCCGCAGGCACCCGGCAGTCCTCGAATACCAGTTCACCGGTGTCGGAAGTGTTCCAGCCCAGCTTGTCCAGTTTTTTAGCCACCGTAAAGCCCGGTGTGCCCTTTTCAATCACCAGCAGGCTGATGCCTTTATGGCCGGCGCCCGGGTCGGTTTTGACGGCGGTGACCACGTAATCGGCCCGTACCCCGTTGGTAATGAAAATTTTACTGCCGTTGACCAGATAGTGGTCGCCCGTGTTCCGGGCCGTGGTTTGGATGGAAGCCACGTCAGAGCCGGCATTGGGCTCGGTAATGGCCAAGGCGCCTATTTTCTCGCCGCTAATGGTGGGGGGCAGGAACCTGTTTTTCAAGCCCGTGCTACCGAACTTATTAATATACAGTCCGGCTAGCACTATGCTGGCGCCCAGTCCTGCCGCCACGCCCGCCGATCCGCAGCGGGCCATTTCTTCGAAAAACACGGCCCCGGCCAGGTAGTCCTCGCCGCTGCCGCCGTATTCCTCCGGAAATGTCAACCCCAGGAAGCCTAGCTCACCTGCCCGGGTAAAAAGTTTTCGAGGGAATTCCCCGGCGGCTTCCCATTCCTCCACGTGGGGCTTGATTTCTTTTTCCACCCAACTGCGCACTGTTTTGCGTAACAGCTCGTGTTCCTCGCTAAAAAGCCAGTGTGCCATGTTCAACACTCCCCTCGAATATTTACCGGGTGCCGTGCCGCGCCCGTCACAGCCCCATGGTTTTGGCAATTACTTCTTTCATGATTTCGTCGGTGCCGCCTCCAATGCGGTACAGGCGCGTATCCCGCCAGAAGCGCTGCACATCGTACTCCATCATATAGCCGTAACCGCCGTAAATCTGGAGGGCCATGTCGGCAACCCGGTAACTTACCTGCGCGCCAATGAGTTTGGCCATGGATATTTCTTTTACCGGGTATTCACCGGCGGCGAATTTCCGGGCTGTTGCATAAACCAGCTGCCGGGCGGCTTCTATTTCGGTGGCCATTTCCGCCAGCCTGTGGGCAATAACCTGCATTTTCACCAGTGGTTTGCCGAATTGCACACGTTGACGGGCGTAGGCCAGCGCCTTTTCAAAAACATACCGGGCGCTGGCCACCGCCCCGGCGGCACCAATGAGCCGTTCTCCTTGGAGCTCCCACATGATTTGGTGAAAACCCCTGTTTTCAACACCTAAAAGGTTTTCCGCCGGCACTCGACAGTCTTCAAACAGCAACTCTGCAGTATCCGACGAGCGCATGCCTAATTTGTCCAGTTTCCTGGTAACTGTGAACCCGGGGGTGCCTTTGTCAACTAAGAACAGGGACACGCCATTGTAACCAAGGTCGGGGTTGGTTTTAGCCACCAGGGTAACGAAATCGGCCCGCACGCCGTTGGTGATAAATGTTTTACGACCGTTAATCACCCAGTAATCGCCGTCCCGAACGGCCCTGGTCTGGATGGAGGCCACGTCCGAACCGGCATTGGGCTCGGTGATGCCCAGGCAGGCTACCTTTTCACCCTTCAGCGCCGGTACCAGGTACTTTTGTTTCTGTTCTTCGGTACCGAACTGCAAGATGGGGGGGGTGGCCATATCGGTTTGTACCGCTATTGCCATGGGCAGGCCGCCGATGCCGCAACGGGCCATTTCTTCTGCCAGAACCAGGCCCATAAAATAATCGCCGCCGGCACCGCCGTATTTTTCCGGGTAACGCAGGGACAAAAAACCAAGTTCTCCCATGCGGGGGAATACCCAGTCGGGGAAATAACCGTCCTTTTCCCACTGTTCCACATGGGGCTTAATTTCGTTCTCCACGAATTTTCTTATGGTCCTGCGTACAGCCTCGTGCTCGGCGGTAAATATTGAGTAACTCATGCTCATCCCCCTTTACCTGCCTTTCCACTGCGGGGCTCTTTTTTGTATAAATGCAGTGGCCCCTTCCTTGAGATCGTCGCTCATGAAGTCGATTACCCGCAGCGTATTCAGGTAATCAAAGGCCTTGTTTATTTCCATGTCCATTATTGTATTAAACGCGTTCAGTCCCAGCCGCAGCACCAGCGGGCTCCAGCCCGCCACCTCGGCGGCCAGTGCCATTGACTCGCGGTGCAAGTCACCCGGATGGCATACCAGGTTCACCAGGCCGATTTCTCTGGCCTCGGTGGCGCTGATGGAACGGCCGGTAAGGGCCATTTCCAGGGCGCGTCTTGGTCCCACCGCCCTGATTAGCAGGGGAAAGATTACAAAGGGGAATATACCCACCTTTATTTCGGGTGTGCCGAACTTGGCTTTCTCACTGGCCAGTACCAGGTGGCACATGGCTGCCAGGCCACAGCCGCCCCCAATGGCATGCCCGTTTACTGCGGCCACCAAGGGTTTGGTCATTTTCAGGCCCATTTTGAACAATTCAGTTGTGGCCACACCCTCCTGGTGAAGCACTGGCGCGGTTTTGACTGCCGCTTGGGCGAAGTCGCCCAGGTCGCCTCCAGCGCAGAAGGACTCGCCTTTCCCGGTAAGTACCACCGCGCTGACGCTTGTGTCGGCATCGGCATTGTTTAGGGCAGAGATTAGCTCCGCCACCATCTTTTCGTTGAGGGCGTTTCTTTTTTCCGGGCGGTTCATGAAAATTACCCTGACCCGGCCCTCTTGTTCCAGGATTAAATATTCATATTTCATAACAATGCTCCTTTTCCCAGTATTATGCTAGTATAAATTTTAACCTTTTGATATAAAATTTGACCCATCGGTAGAAGTTTGAATATTAGTATTGTAAAATAACTTGCGTCAAATTAAAATACCTAGGAGTTTAACCGGTCAAAAAACAAGGGTCTGCGGTAAAAAAACAACGGCCAGCAGTTTTTTGCCAAAATCACTCTATTTGGTTAAAATAGTTTATTAACGAATGTTTACGCCAGGGAATTTAGTAACAGGAATGAACAATGTTTAAGGAGGAGCAAGACATGAATTTTCGGGAACAGAGAGCCGCGGAGAGAAAGCTCAACATAGTAAAAACCGCCGCCCGCTTGTTTAGCGAAAAGGGATACCACGATGCCACTGTGGAGGAAATAGCCAGGGAGTTGAAGTACACCAAGGGGAGTATTTATTATTACATCAACAGCAAGCAGGACTTGCTTTTCCAGTGTCATGAACTAGCCATGAACATGCTCCTGGAGAACATTAACCGGATTAGGAAATCGGACTTGCCTCCGGACAAGATGCTCAAGGAAGTCATTAAGGGGCACATTGAGACACTGGTTAGCGAATTCAACCTGATTACCGTGACTCTGGGCAGCGATTACGAGCTGGAAGAAAACTACGCCCGGGTTATTATTGAGAAAAGGGATCAGTATGAAGGGATTATCGCCGGCATTATCAGGGAAGGGATTGAAAAGGGTATCTTTCGGCAGGTGCCGGTAAAGGTTCTGATCAACCTGATCATGGGTGCAGCCAACTGGATTAGCCGCTGGTATTCACCGGAAGGCCCCATGACCGTAGATCAGATTGCCAACTTCTACGCCGACTACCTAGTGGAACCGCTGCTGGTCAAACAGCCGTCATAAGTGGATTTACAAATGTTGCAACTGGACTGGTAAAAAGGACGGGCTGATTTTTGTTTTAAAAAATCAGCCTGCCTTCTTTTTTTGGGCACCGGTTTCCAACCGTTTGGCCGGCATTTTCGACGGTCTAAAAATTCACGTGTTTACTTCAGGTTAAACATTGTGTTATTATTTTAAAAATTGACTTACCGGTCAAAATTATTCGAGGGGGTTAATTTTAATGGGTGCAAAGCTGGTTGAGGTAAGGGCTCCAATCGCGGGGGTGTTTTACCGCAAGCCTTCTCCCGACTTGCCGCCCTATGTCGAGGTCGGTGACAGTGTGCAAAAGAAGCAGGTGCTTTGCTTGCTGGAAACCATGAAGGTATTTCAAAAGATTAAGTCCCCGGTGAACGGCAAGGTGGTGGAAATAGTGGCCCAAAACGAGCAACCCGTTTCTGATAACGACGTGTTGCTGGTTCTGGAAGAGGTATAGGGCATGTTTGACAAGTTACTGGTGGCCAACCGGGGAGAAATAGCGGTGCGGGTGATACGGGCCTGCCGGGAACTGGGCATCAAAACCGTGGCCGTGTATTCCGAGGCCGACGCGGGCAGCCTGCATGCCGCGCTGGCTGACGAAAATGTCTGCCTGCCCGGGTTCAAACCGGCCGATACATACCTGAACATGGAAGCGATAATCCGGGCGGCGCGGGAAACCGGGGCGGGGGCGGTGCACCCGGGTTACGGTTACCTGGCGGAAAACGAAACTTTCGCCCGCCGGTGCGGTGAGGCAGGTATTTTGTTCGTCGGGCCGCGCCCCGAAAACATCCGGCTGGCCGGCAACAAGCTGCGGGCCAAGGAGCGGGCGGCAGCTGCGGGTGTGCCGGTAATTCCCGGCAGCGAGCGGGGGATTGGCACGGTGGATGAGGCTGTGGCGGCGGCCCGGGCCATTGGTTTTCCGGTGATGCTGAAAGCCGCTGCGGGTGGAGGCGGCCGCGGTATGCGTATCTGCGGCAACGAGGGGGTACTGCGGGAGGAGTTCCCCATAGCCAGGGCCGAGGCAGGTGCATCTTTTGGCGATGCCACATTGTACGTGGAAAAGCTGCTGCGCAACCCCCGGCATATCGAGGTGCAGGTGTTGGGGGACGCCGGCGGGAGGGTGGTGCACCTGGGCGAGCGGGAGTGCTCGGTGCAGAGAAGGTACCAGAAATTGATTGAAGAATCACCTTCCCCGGCGTTGGACGGCGAACTGCGGGACAAGATTTGCGCCGCCGCCGTCCGGCTGGCCGAATCGATCAACTACTTCAATGCCGGCACGGTGGAGTTCATGCTGGACGCGGGCAATAACTTTTACTTCATGGAGATAAACGCCCGGTTGCAGGTGGAACACCCGGTTACCGAGATGGTGACGGGGGTGGACATCGTCAAGGAACAAATCAAGCTTGCGCTGGGTGAGCGGCTGGAACCGGACTTGGCCCGTTACCGGGGTGGGTGGGCCATGGAATGCCGTATCAATGCCGAAGACCCGGACCGGTTCTTTTTACCGTCGCCGGGACTGATTGACTGTTTCCGGGCGCCCGGCGGCTTTGGTGTCAGGCTGGACACCCATGTTTACCAGGGATACCGGGTGCCGCCTTATTACGACTCGCTGCTGGCCAAACTGGTAACCTGGGGCCCGGACAGGGCATCGGCCGTCCGCACCATGCAGCGGGCCTTGGACGAGTTTGTGGTGGACCCGCTGAAAACCACTATTCCGCTGCACAAAAGGATACTGGCGGACGGGTCATTTCAAGCGGGTGTTTTTGATGCCAGCCTGGTTAACAAATTTATACCGGCGGACGATGATGACTGATCACTTGCATGGGAGGTGGTTCAACTGGGTAAGTGGATGGATGGCTATTTAGAAAAACTTGCCAAGTTGCGGAAGGAAAATGCCGCCGGGGGCGGGGCGGAAAGGGTTGCTGTACAGCACGCCCTGGGGAAAATGACGGCCCGGGAAAGAATAGCCGCCCTGGTGGACCCGGGTAGTTTTGACGAAATCGGTTCCGCGGTGCGGGACACCAGGCCGCCCTTGGATGGCAAAAACAGGCTCAGTCCATCGGACGGGGTAATCATGGGTCCCGCCAAGGTAAATGGCCGCCAGGTGCTGGTTTATTCCATGGATTACACGGTGATGTCCGGTTCGCTGGGCGACCAGGCGGCCTGGAAACTGGGCGACCTGGTGAAAATGGCCGGCAAGCTGCGGGTACCGTTGATTGGTATTATTGATTCCGCCGGGCAGCGGCTGAGCATGAAAAACGGTGACGTGGGGTTTAACGGGATTGCTTACTTGCTGCGCAATTACTGCCTTTATTCCGGGGTAATTCCCCGCATCACCCTGCTGCTGGGCCCCTGCACCGGCCTTTTGGCATACCTGCCGGTGCTTTCGGATTTTTTGATCATGAACGAAAAAACTTCCTTTCTGTGGCTGGGCGGTGCCATTGAGTCGCCCGGCGCCGGGTCGGCCGCGTTTCACATGACTAAAAGCGGGCAGTGTGACTTGCTGGCCGGCAGTGATGAAAAGGCCATCCAGCTGGCCAAAACCCTGCTTGATTACTTGCCGCAGAACTGCTGGGACAAGGTTCCCGTGGCTGCCGAGTATGCCGAGCCCGCGGGTAAGGCCGGCGATTTGCTGGATATCATGCCCGACAACCCCAAGTTCACTTACGATATCCACGAGGTAATTGAAAAAATTGTGGACGCCGGCTCGTTTTTTGAGCTGAAGGACGAATACGCGCCGCACCTGGTGACGGGATTCGCCAGGTTCGGCGGCCGGGTGGCAGGCATTGTGGCCAACAACCCCGAGGAGTTGAGCGGCATATTCGAACCCAATTCGTCAGATAAAATGGACCGGTTTATCAACTTCTTGGACGCTTTCGATATTCCCCTGGTGACCATAGTGGACACCACCGCCTTTGTGCCGGGGGACAAGTGGGAGCGCATGGGGGTTATCCGGCATGGCGCCAAACTGCTGCATTCTTACGCCCACCTGACCTGCCCCAAGGTGACCATTGTGCTGCGCCGGTCTTACGGCGGTGGTAATATCGTAATGGGCTGTTCCGGTATGAGCCCGGACTTCATTTACGGCTGGCCCCCCATGGAATTTGCTCCTACCGGGCCGGAAACGGTGGTGCACGCGGTGTTCAACAAGGAGCTGGCCAAAGCCAGGGAAAAGGGGAACTACCAGCAGGTCTTCGATTTTTACCTGGGCCTGCTGAAAGAAATGTTCAGCGTATTCCAAATGGGCAAGCACTGGACCACCTACTACACGGTGCACGAAATCATTGACCCCCGGGAAACCAGGCCCAGGATCATCGGGGCGCTGGACGCCACCGCGCACAAGCACGAGGAATGGCCGGAGAAAAGACGCTCCATCAAGCCTGCTTGAGATAGGTTTTTGCCCGGCGGCTTGCATGAAAAATTATCCACCAGCCAAGGAGGTATGTTGCGTGGGGAAGATTATGGAAGAAGCCATTCGGAGGCTGCACGATATAAGGGAAAAGAACCTGGCTGGCGGGGGAAAGGAGGCCGTCGACCGGCAGCATTCCCGGGGCAAAATGACAGCCCGGGAAAGGGTGGACTGCCTGCTTGACCCCGGCACCTTTGCCGAGCTGGGTTCCTGCGTGAACACCAACAGCAGGCGCATCGACGGAAAGGAAGTGGACGCCCCCTGCGACGGCGCCGTTATCGGCACCGGGGAAGTGAACGGGCGTACCGTGGCTGTTTACGCCAGCGACTTCACGGTGCTGGGCGGTTCCATTGGCAGCCAGCACCTGCAGAAGTGTGCTCGGCTGATTGAAATGGCGGCCGAGTGGGGTATTCCCATGGTCTGGCTGCTGGACTCCTCCGGCGGCAGGCTGGGCAGCAGTACCCTGCTGACCGCGGGCATAGACTGGTATTTCGCTTTGTTGTCCCGCTACTCGGGGGTAATTCCGCAGATAAACGTGCTGATGGGACCGTGTATCGCCGGGCAGGCCTATGCGCCCACTTTGTGCGATTTCCTGCTGATGAGCAGGCAAACCGGGTACCTGTGGCTGGGCGGCCCGCGCATGGTGCAGGCGGCCACCTCGGAAAAGATAGACGAGAACATAGGGGGGGCCGACTACCACATGGAATTTAGCGGCACCTGTGATGTGGTGGGCGACAACGACAGGGAGACCATTCTCAAGGCCCGCGAGTTGCTTGGTTACCTGCCGTCCAACTGGCGGGAAACACCTCCGGTGGTGGAAACCGCCGACAGCCCGGGTCGCCTGGTGCCCGAACTGGTGAACGTGGTGCCCGGTGAATTTGACAAAACCTACGACATGCACCGGGTGATTGAACTGCTGGTGGATGACGGTCGGTATTACGAAATCAAAAGCGGGTACGCAAAAAACTTGATTACCTGTTTTTGCCGTTTCAACGGGGAAGTGGTGGGCCTGGTGGCCAGCAATCCCGCCGAGCCGGGCAGCGTGCTGGAGATCGATTCTTGCGACAAATATTACCGTTTTCTGCAGGTGCTGGACGCTTACAATATCCCGCTGGTCACCCTGGTGGACACCCCGCGGGTGGTGCCGGGAGAAGAACAGGAAATGGCGGGCCTGCTGCGGCACGGCGGCAAGATACTGGACGTGTACGCAACATCCACCATACCCAAAATCAGCGTTATTTTAAGGGAAGCGTACGGTGACGCCGGAAGCATTGTTCTGGGCGGGGTGCACGCAATGGGCGTTGATCTTTGTTACGCCTGGCCCATTGCCCGGATGGCCGTGGAGGCCTCCACGGTGGAATACGGGCGGGTACGGGGCGGCCTGGGCATGGAAGAGGACGCATACCCGGGCTACCTGAACCGGGCACGGGAAATACTGGATGTTTTCCAGGTGGCCAGGTGCTGGACGGCCCAGGTGGTGGATGAGATTATTGAACCGGCGGAAACCAGAAAAAAGATTATCGAAGCGCTAAAGCTAACCAGGAACAAGCGGGTGAAACTGCCGCCCAGGAAAAAATATCACGGCACGCCGCCGACGTAATTGACATTATTGTTGGTTAACCGGGGTGGATATAAAGAAACGGGCTCCAGCAGGCCCGTTTTTTGCTATAATATTTAAGCAAGTAAATTTTTTCAGAATGTTTATTGCCCGCGAGCAATAAAAATGGGAGGATGTTAAAATTGACCGGTACCAGTAGATACGGGATTTATAAGGCCAGGCTGCCCCTGCCCTTCAAGCTGGACCACGTCAACTGTTACGCGGTGAAGGGCGACAACGGTTGGACGGTAATAGACACCGGTTTATACTACGAGGAAACCCGCCGGGCCTGGAAAGAATTTATGGCTGAACACGGCTTTCAACCGGGGGATATCGAGGCCATTTACGTTACCCATTACCACCCCGATCATTACGGATCGGCAGGCTGGCTGCAGGAATTATCCGGCGCTCCGGTTTACATGAGTGCCACCGAGGCGGCGCTGGCGAAAAAAATATGGAGTCGCGAACCTGAGGATCGCGACATCATGCTTAATTCTTTTTTGGAAAACGGCGTTCCCAGAGAACTGGCTGAAAAATTACTAGATGGCATCGATCACACTAGTGCGGGTGTCTACCAGCACCCCACCGTAACAACCCTGTCTGCGGGGAATGAAGTGGAACTGGGCGGTTACAAGTACCGGGTAATCATTACCCCTGGGCATTCGGACGGGCACGTTTGTTTTTACGGTGAGGAAAACGGTATTCTTATTTCCGGTGATCACCTGTTACCCAAGATAACCTCCAACATCAGCCTGTGGCCGCATTCCCATCCCGACCCGCTGGACAACTTTTTTAAATCGCTGGAGCAAAATAAAACGCTGGAAGTCTCGCTGGTACTCCCCGCGCACGGCAATTCCTTTTCCCACATGCGGGAAAGGGTTGATGAACTGATTGAACACCACAAGCAAAGGCTGGAGATTATGAAAGACGCAGCGGGGGAGAAAGGAGCAACCGTATTCGAGGTAAGCAGCAAAGTTTTCAGCGGCGACTTAACGCTGCACGAAATTCGCTTCGCCCTTACGGAAACGCTGGCTCACCTGGTTTACCTGGAAAAAAGAGGCCACCTGCGGGTAAGCAGGCGGGACGGTTGCAATGTGTATTGCAAAGTTTCCTGAACGCAAATACCTGCGGGAAGCGTGCAGGTTAAACCGCTGCTATTTTCAAAAAGATTATGTTTTTACCTCTCCGGTTTTTTTTTGATACAATATAACTATGCCGCAGTTAACACGAAGAACGGTAATTAATTTGAGTGTAGGATTTGCCGCAGCCTGCACGCTAATCGCGTGGTTTATGATCACGCGGATTCAAAACAGGCCTTTCCTGCCCGGCTTAATTGAAGGCCAAGATATATCCTTACAGGTTTTGCTGGGAATCTTATACGGCTTTGCCGCCGGGTTGTTTTGCTTGTTCTTGTTATTGACGGCGCCCGTTTTTAAAGATTTGCGCCGGTTGTTTGTCGGGATAATTAACGGGGCCGGTTTGAACGCCAGTGCAATAATATTAATATCAACCCTGGCTGGTATTAGCGAAGAGCTTCTGTTTCGCGCCGGCTTGCAACCGTTAATCGGCTTGTGGTGGTCTTCAGCCCTTTTCATTGCCCTGCACGGGTATTTCAACCCCCGCAACTGGCGGGTAACTCTTTACGGCTTGCTTATGTTCGCCCTCAGCATAGGGCTGGGTTTAATGTACCAGTGGCTCGGCTTGCTTGCGGCGATTTTTGCTCACACGACGGTTGATGTGGTGATACTACTGGGCTTAATGTACCACGCGCGGGGGCTGAAGCAATAAGGATATAACTAAATATTTATCACGGCTTCTTGGCCATTTTGATATGATACTCAGTTAGCATATTGCCATCGGGCAGCAACCGCTCCGGTGGTTTTTGGCCCTGCTGGCGCAACTTGTACCGCTGGCATTCATTAAAATTACCGTGACAATACTTGTTCCGGTACATATTTTTGGCAGCGCTAGTTTTAAAGTACTGGTAAATGGGACAGTTGACGGAATACTTGCATGGTTCCATGTCTTTGTACCTCCATAAGTAGTAGTATTAATGACTTTAAAATAAAATAATTTTTGACATAAGTAAAGTTATTGCCGGGGGCATAGGGGGCTAATAGCAAATCATATTTCGAAATATGTCATTTTTACTCTAAAATTCGTGTGTTTGTCCACCGGATAGAACTCCCGCGAGGGGTTTTGTGTTAAAAATGAAGCCGGGGCAATGATGTTGAAATTTGTGTTCGGGATTTTACTGGGATTTACTATAGCCTTCGTGATTTATAGCCTTATAAAAGGTGAATTTAACTGGCTGCTTTGGGTTTCAATGCTAGTGGGAGGGGTTGCTGGCTACTTGCTTGTGTATTTTGCCGGTAACAAAAGAAAATAATGTGGCTCATAAAACAGCACTGGAGAGGGACCGGAAACGGTATGCGGGCCGTGTGAAGGGATACGAGGAAGAAAGAAGAATATTATCTTAAACCCGGTAATTCGGGAAAAGCCGGTTGGGTTGTCATACCGGGACGGTGTTAGCGCGGAGCGGGCCGGTTTGCAAGTAATTGCACATACAATCAAGAGGATAGGCATACGGGTTGAAAAGTTGCTTAAAACTGTGCAGACTAATTGATAAATGCCGGTTATTCCAACTCTTGATCTAAAGTTGCAATAGTTAAGCATTCGCCAAAACAGGGGCGGTTGAATTTAAACAGGGGAGGCTTATTATTCATGGGGTCAAGGCAGGTTATTAAAGAACTTATGGAGCAGGTTAAAAAAAGAAATCCGGGTGAACCGGAGTTTCACCAGGCAGTTAAGGAAGTTTTGGAGTCCCTGGAACCGGCAATTGAAAAGCACCCCGAATTCGTGGAAACGGGTGTATTAAGTAGAATGGTGGAACCGGAAAGACAGGTTATTTTCCGGGTACCCTGGGTTGACGATCAGGGCAGGGTGCAGGTCAACCGGGGTTTCAGGGTCCAATTCAACAGCGCCATTGGGCCATATAAAGGTGGCTTGCGGTTTCACCCTTCCGTAAACCTGGGTATCATTAAATTTCTCGGTTTTGAACAAACATTTAAAAATGCATTGACCGGCCTGCCCATAGGCGGGGGTAAAGGCGGGAGCGATTTCGACCCCAAAGGGAAGTCCGACTGGGAGGTAATGCGTTTTTGCCAGAGTTACATGACGGAGTTATACCGGCACATCGGGGCTGAAGTAGACGTTCCGGCGGGTGATATCGGTGTGGGAGCGCGGGAAATAGGTTACCTGTACGGCCAGTATAAAAGGCTTACCGGCTTGTACAACGGGGTTCTAACAGGCAAGGGGTTGAGCTATGGCGGGAGCCTGGTCAGAAAAGAGGCTACGGGCTATGGTTTGATCTATTTTCTGGAAGAAATGCTCAAGGAGCACGGGCAAACCCTGGCCGGTAAAAGGGTGGTTATTTCCGGTTCCGGGAACGTGGCCATTTACGCCGCGCATAAGGCCCGGCAACAGGGTGCCACTGTAGTGGCCATGAGCGATTCCAACGGCTATATTTACGATCCCCGGGGGATAGATCTGGATACCGTCAAGCAAGTCAAGGAAGTGGAACGTAAAAGAATTCGTTATTGCTTGGACCATCACCCATATTACGAATATAACGAAGACCCAAAGGAAATATGGTCCATCAAATGCGATATTGCTCTTCCCTGCGCAACTCAAAATGAGATTGATGAAGATTCAGCACGGAAGCTTGTAAAAAACGGTGTGATGGCTGTTGCCGAGGGTGCTAACATGCCATCCACACCCGAAGCTATAAAAGTATTTCAAGAAAACAATGTACTCTTTGGTCCCGCTAAGGCATCCAACGCCGGTGGGGTTGCCACTTCGGTGCTGGAAATGTCCCAGAACAGCATGCACTGTTCCTGGACATTTGAGGAAGTGGATGCCAAGTTAAGGGGCATCATGACCGGAATTTACTGGCAAGCCAGCCAGGTGGCCAAGGAATACGGCTTTGAGGGCGACCTGGTAAAAGGGGCCAACATTGCGGGGTTTTTAAAAGTGGCCAGTGCCATGATGGCCCAGGGAGTGGTATAAACCGATCTCCGGCCACCGGCATGCCGGTCCGGTAATTTCAATGTTAAATTGTAAAGGCCCCGGGCGTTGTATTTCCCGGGGCCTTACTTCACCATTATTATTTCACATGCCGGTTGTTTCCCGCCGGTCAATATCGAACTTTTCCACAATTCTTTCCAGTTCCATTGATATGGCTGACAGTTCCTGGGCGGCGCCGGAAACCTGCTGCATTTCGGAAGCAATTTGCTGGCTGGCGCCGGCAAGATGCTCGGTATTCTCATTGGCTTTCTTTACTGCACTGGCAATATCCTGAATCATAATAGCGCTTTTGTCAATAGCCTCAATGATTTCCTCCAGGGAACGACCGGCGGTTTTGGCTACCTGTACCCCTTCATTAACTTCGTTGCCGCCGCTTTCCATGGCGGACATTACCTCGTCGACACAGGCCCGGTTGTCTTGCACCAGGATTGTAATTTCGTTTGCGGCTTTGGCCGACTGTTCGGCCAGTTGCCTAACCTCTTCAGCCACCACTGCGAACCCGCGGCCCTGTTCACCCGCACGGGCCGCCTCTATGGCGGCATTTAAGGCAAGAAGGTTTGTTTGGTCCGCAATATCAGTTATTGTTCCTATAATTTCCCCTATTTTATCGGATTGCCTGTTCAGCTTTTGAACGGCCCCGGATATGTTTTCAGTGGCACCAGCGATGGAGTTGATTTTGTCTATGGCTTCCCTGATTGCTTTTTGACCTTCACCGGCAATTCTTTTGGCCCGGTTCGATTCAATAATGGCGGCTTCAGCGCTTTCCGCGCTTTGCGCCGTGGCGTGCACAAACCCGTTCACCGTGCCGGATATTTCTTCCATGGAGGTGCTTACTTCATTACTTGAAGAAGCCAGTTCCTGGCTATGAGCGGCAAGCTGTTCCGATTTTTCCCGAATATCCGCGATCATTGTTTTAAGATTATCTATCATCTGCTGGCAAAACCGGGAAAAGGCACCTATTTCGTCTTTGCTTTGGGTTATATCCGCTTTAACGGTCAAATCCCCCCGGGCGACGGATTGCACAGCCCCGCAGAGTTGTGTCACCGGTTTGGTGATAACTGTCACAATCAAATAGATGACGCCTAGCAGAAACAGTATGGCCACAATGGATGTTATAATTGTGCTCCACAGTTCATGGTTGAGCTTTTGTACAATGTCCGAGCGGTCATTGATCACTTTTATATAACCAATTTTTGCACCGCTGTAATCTTTAAGAGGGATTACCAGGCACGATACCCTGTCATTGTCCAAGTAAAAAGTGCCGATTTTTCCTTTTTCAATAGTTTTTAGAATCTGTTGCTCATCTATTTCGTAGTTATCTTTTTCCAGGGTTGAAACCAGCAACCCGTCCCGGTTGTCCTCCCAGGCAACCCCGGCCCGGTTTATGCTGTAAATAAAAAAATCCCCACCGATTTGACTTTTCCATTTTTCCAGTAATAATGAATTCAACCCGGGCCCGTATTCAACGCTGCCCACGTGATTCCCCTGGTAAAATACCGGTGTGACCACCCTAAAGCCGAAGCCGCCCCTGCCTTCTTCCAGGCCTTGGATGGTTTTTTGTGTCCTGTTGCATTCAAGTACAGTATTGCGGAAAGACGATAGGTCGTCGCCGAACTTGTCCAGTTGGTGCAGGCGTAAAAAAGATGTGGCTGGAGGCAAGTGGAACTGGAATTGTTCTATTCCTTCCTGTTTTGCTTTCTCAAATATAGGCTTGGTTAATTCAATGAGCCTTTCCCTATCCCGTGCAGCGAAAGCTTTCTGGATTTCCGGGTTTTCTGCGACAGCTTCAAGGCCCAACCTGGCCTGGTCAAAAATACCGTTCAGATCGGCTTCAATTCGCTGCGCAATCAGGTTGTACTCTTTTTGTTCCTGCGCAAGTTGTAAGTTGACCGAGTTTTGGTGGCTCTGGTAAATCAGAAGCAATAAGACTACGGATACCACTAAAAAAACAGGTATCATAATTTTGAACTTTATACTGTTAATCATGAAACTTCTTTATCCTCTCCCTCCGGGTTGTAAAATATTAAGTATACAAAATTCTCCTATATTAACATACAGCAAAACCCGGAGACAAAATTGTCGGATATTTGACAAAATTTTGTCATCTTTGCGACAGTTTATTTATTATTCCCGGGCGAAAAAAGCGCGGCCCGTATTTACACACGGTGCCGCGCCTCTTTGACCCAATTTGCATGCAATCTCACAAATCCTTGCGGTTGAAGCTGTACACCGCCAGCCCGGTGAAGAAGAGCACATACAACAGCGCGTAGACCACCATCCACACGCTAGGTTCGGCCATGCTGCCAAAAGGCCCCATTTGCTGCAGCGCGTGCATGGGGTTGCCGGCGGGGTTCAGCAGGACGTGCACTATTTTTCGGTACAGGGAGTCCACGGGCATTACCAGGCTGGTCACTATACCGGCCTGCTTTAGCCCGGTATTATTAATCAGCCAGCCGATTTGCTCCACCATACCGCCGATGATGGACACCGCGTAAAGCATGAACATGACCACGCCGTTGGCTATGGTGGGCAAAACCACCGAGCCGTACAGCGTTACCGCCAGCAGCACCACGGGTTGCAACGCGAACAGCCCCAGGGCGCGCCACTGGCCTTCCAGGACCAGGCCGGTTTTAACGTTGACAATCAGGGCTATAACCGTGAAAAACAAAGCCGCGTACAGAGCAAGAAACAAGCCGAGACCAAGGAACTTGCCCAAAATATAATCCCGCTGCCTGATGGGCTTGGTGATGACGGCCTGGATAATACCGGACTCTATTTCCGATGATACCGCTCCCACTGCTGAAAAAATGGCCAGGAAGGAAACGATGAAGCCGCCGAAATACAGGCCGAAAGACAATAGTTGCGGGTATATTACCGTTTCCAGCATGGGGTTGGGGAATTCTGCCAGGCTTTTGGCGGCATAGTGCACCCCGGTGCCGTAAAGCCCCAGAAAAATGGCGGCCAGCACCAGCGATACCAGCAGTACCTTGCGGTTCAATCCTTCCCGGAAGGTAATATCCATTATGGTCAGCACGATTCTTCACCTCCGCCGGTGGCGCGGATAAACATTTCTTCCAGGGAGGAACGCTTCCTGGTCATTTCGTACAGCTCGCCGCCTTTGTTTACAACGATGGCGGCCAGGCGGGGAATGTCCTTTTCACTTTTTACCCGGGCGCGGATCAGGTTATCTTTAACTTTGATGGAGCGGGCCAGTACGGACAGTGCCACCACAAGTTCCCGGGTCAGCCCGCCTACTTTCATTTCCACTTCTATGTCGCCGGCCTGCAGTTCCTCCAGTGTTCCTTGCCGGATAATTTTCCCCTGCCGGATGAAAGCAACGGAGTCGCAAATCATCTCCACCTCGCTCAGCAGGTGACTGTTCAGGAATATGGTTTTCCCGGCACGCCGCAAGTTTACCAGTATTTCCCGCACATCCCGGCGGCCTATGGGATCCAGAGCTGATGTGGGCTCGTCCAGGAACAGCAGGTCGGGGTCGGCTAGCAGCGCGCAGGCCAGGCCGGCCCGCTGGCGCATGCCCTTGCTGAAGGTTTGTATTTTTTGCCGTTCTTTCCCCGCCAGGCCCACAAGTTCCAGGACTTCGCCTACGCGGCGTTTCTTTTCCGCTCCGCCAAGGCCATACAGGGAGGCGTGGAACTCCAGGAGTTGCTGCCCGGTTAGCCAGTCGTGGTAACGGAAGTTTTCAGGCAAGAAACCAATTTTTCTTCGCACCTCGTGATCGCCCAGCGCCTGGCCCAAAAGCTGCGCTTTGCCGGAGGTGGGATACAGCAGTCCCACCAGCATTTTTACCAGCGTGCTCTTGCCGGCGCCGTTTGGTCCCAGAAAGCCAAAGATTTGCCCCCGGGGTACCCGAAGGCAAATCTCGGCGCATCCAACCTTGGTGCCGTACTTTTTGGTCAGGTTGAAGGTTTCAATGGCCATTTCCATTATTCCGGTAACACCTCTATTTCATATGCCCGGCTAGCGCCAGCGCGGCATCAATGTCCAGGTCCGTTCCGGCAATTACATAAATAACTTTGTTTTGTTGCCATACCAGGCACCGGTTGCGCTGGTCGTTGCCGGTGATGACCACCCCGGTGGTTCCGTTAACGGGTATTTCCCGGGAGCTGCCGTCAATGTTGGGAATCAGCAGGGTGTGTTTCCAGTCGTCCACCGCCTGCAGTTGCTGGCGCAGGTTTTCGGGCAGCGCCGGAATTCCCAGCAGGGCATCAATGATGGCCTTGACTTCGACACCGGAAGATGTTTTCAGTTCCGGGCTGCGAGATTGCGCCACGAACAGCTTTTCAGCACCGTTTTCGTACGTGGCCGTGATGCCGGTTGGTATGCTCATGGTGAATGTCTGCCCGTCCAGCTCGGCAGGCAGCATTTTGGTACTACCTAATGCCTGGAGCAGTGCGTTGATGTTGTTTACATCCAGGGTCAGGTGGATGGCGTGGCCGGTAATTTTGTGCAGTACGGGCTCTCCGAAACTTTCGGGCCGGGGCAGTTTAATTTCAAAATCAACTGCATTGGCCGCTTCGGCTGCGGTAACCGGAACCGCTTCCTGTTTACCCGTTACTTCAATTTTACCGAAGTTATCAATATTCACCTTTCCGCTGCCCTCGCGCATGACCCTTTCAAGCTCCTGCAGGTCGCCGGTGCTTATATTGATGGTACGCACCGATTCCACCCTGAAAACCGTCAGGAATTCGGCGGCCACACTGCGCACAGCCGGAAAACTGAAAATGGTGAAGAGTGCGAGCGCCAGCGTCGCTGCTACAACCAGTTTTTTGTATTGTTTCATAAAGCCAAACTTCCTTCCTATTAGTTGTTTTAATTTGTTTCCACCCCCGGCCGGTACAAGGCTGAGGCGCGTTCTGCCAGGGGTGTTGTTTGCTGTTTCCACCGGAAAAACCGACAGGCACTGCCGTATGAAAATGTCATTGGCACGCAGTTCGTCAAGTTTTTGCCGGCAAGACGGGCAGTTTTCCAGGTGCCGGGTGACTTCCCACCATTGCGCGCTGTCGAGCTGGTCGTCAATGTATGCCTGGAGGATGCCCTCTTCGTAACACATCAGCCTTCACTTCCTTTCAGTTCGAGGTACATCTTTTTAAACTTGGCCTGGGCCCGGGCGATAGTGGTTCCCACGGATGATTTTTTCAACCCCGTGGCTGAGGCTATTTCGTCGTAGGAAAAGCCCGAATGCTTCATCAAAAGGCATAACCGGTCCCGCTCGGGCAGCGTGTCCAGCACCTGCCGGACCGTCCGGATTACCTCGTTTTTAATAGCTGTTTCTTCCGAAGTGTTTACCACCTGGTCCGGCATTCCGTTTTTTTCTTCCCTGCGCAGGCGGCTTTTTTCGCTGCGCAGGTAATTGTATGCCAGGTTTGTCGCCACCCTGGAAAGCCACCCCCCGACATTTCAAGCTCAATCCCAACAGCGCCATTACCCGGGCGGAAATGGCCGCATTGATCGAGCGCATACTGGCCGAAGAAGAAGAGAACGGTGATGAAGAGCAAGCCGAAGAAGAGACCACGGAAACGGGTGAAAACGAAGCAGAAGACGGTGAAGATGAGGAACAGGATGAAGAAAACGGCGAAGAAACCGGCGAGGAAGACAATGAAACCGGCGAAAATACAGAACAAGACGGCGAACAGTAAGCTATTAAAGCTAATTAATTTAGCCAAAGCTCACCGCATAAATAGGGGGAGTGCAATCATATCGCACTCCCCCTATTGCACGGAGAGGTTACTGTATGCTTATTTGTTTCAGCTGCCGCAGGGTATCCAGGTCGTTCAACTTGACCACCATGTCGGATACCGTGTACAAAACGTCATCGATATATAAGGAACGTTTCACGGTATTGAACCGGTAGTATTCCATACCCCCGCGGGTGATGGTACCGGCGGGATGTTCAACCTTGCCCCGCAGCCGGATACCTTTTTGGGGTGAGATCTCGAATACGTAAACCCCCTGCCAGCCTTGCTCAGCGGGCAATATCTTGGTGGCCGGCTGGGCCACTGGCTGGTCGTTCATTATCCTGTACGTATAGTAGTTGATTGGGATAACCAGCAGGTTCCTTTCCTTACTGAAAAGTACTGCCCGGTGGTCCCGCAGTGCCGGTGAATCCGAATCGTCCCGTTCCACGACGTACTTGGCTATTTCCCTGGGTGCGTTCGGGTTGGAAACGTCGAACAGCGCTATTTTCACTCCCCGTTGCCGGGTGGGTGGCGGCATGATGGTGGGCCGCAGCGGTTGCGGTTGAGGTTCTGTAACAACAGTCACTTCGCGACCGATACCGATGAGGTGGTTTTCGTCATAGGGATGCAGGTAATCCGAGTAACCCGGAATTTTCAGCTCTCCTAGCACCTTTGGGGCGGTGGGGTTCTTCAGGTCGATTACGAAAAGGGGATCCACCTGCCGGAAGGTTACCAGGTACGCGCGGTCGCCCATGAACCTGGCGGAATAAATTCTCTCCGTGGGTGCCAGGCCCGTAATTTTTCCGGTCACGTTCATGTTTTCATCCAGTACGAAAATATTGTTTTTGGGGTCGGGCTGCCCCGCGAACCAGAATCCTTCCGATGTGGTGGCGATGCGGAAATAACCGTTGTGCTCATCCATGGAAAACTGGTTCAGCACGCGGCCGTCCACTTCACCCCTGGCCCGGTACGTCACCTGGCCGTTGTTAATGCCAAGCTTGTAAATAACGGTTTTGTTTTGGTCCCTGGCCAAGTCGCGGTACCACTTATCCCGGTAGGCCGCTATTTTTTCTTCCAGGGCCAGCGCCTTGTCGTAATCAAGCTGGTCCAGGTACTCGTCGATGATGCTTTCCACCTGCTGCAATTGCTTGTCGTAATCCTGCCCCGAGTTGCGTACGGCCTTGATTTTGGCAGCAATTTCAGGTGGTACGGTGGCGATCAGCCCATCCAGCAGTTTACCGGTGTATAGGGCGAAGTCCGGTGCTTTGCCACCCGCCAGGTAAATATTGTTTTGAGATACGTACAGGTTTTGCGATGTTCCGGTAAGAAACGTCTTGTTACGTACCGGCGCGGATGATTTTCCGAGATCCATGGTTAATACGGTGGTGTACTGGTACGAGTAATCAGGGTACGGGAAGTAGTGGATCTCCGTGGGCGGCACCGTGCGCACCTGGCCGTTGGTTGTAATCCTGGGCAGTACCGCGCCCGTCCTGTTGCCGCCGGCATCCCAACGGTATACGGGGGTGTTGATGACGACGTAAACCTGGTCGCCGGTCATGCGCGAGTTCACATGGTAGCCGTCGCACTTGTTGTTTTGCACCAGTTCCGGTTTGGACCGGTCGGTTACATCGTATTTGTTGACGAACATTGTACCGGGCTCGGGCCCGTTGCCGAATACAACCAGCGTGTTTCCATTGATAAATGCTTCCACCGGTTGTCCTTCCAGCTTTATTTCGGAAAGCTTGCGCGCTTTGCCGGCCGGCCTGGCCTGGATAATGGCCACCTTGTTGCCGCTGATCACGTAAATGTAATCGCCGTCGGTTTTCACCAGGTCGGCTTCGTCAACCCCCCGCACCTGGTTGTTGGTGCCGGAGAAGTCGGGAGCCGCGGGTTTTTCAGCCTGGTTAGCCGCGTCCTGTGTCACAGCCGATTTCATTTGCAAAACTTCCGCCCCGGTCACGAGCATGTCCGGTGGCGCGGCCCGGCCGATCAGCGTTGAAAAGCGCTGCAACATACGGGTATTCTCGTCAATGTACCGGGTCAGTTCCTGGTAGGAAGCAAACTTGGCCGGCTCTTCTGCCGCGGAAGGTTGCGGCTTGTAGGATAATCCCGCCAGCAATATTGCTGCCAGCATTCCCATCAACAATAATCCGCCAACAATTTTACGTGTCATAAAAACCCTCACCTGCCTCTGTACATTTACCCATGTTGACGCCGGGCGGGCGGTTTATGTTCCCGAATTACCGGTTAGTGGTAAGGAAAATTGTGATCCCAGGCATGAGGAAATGATTTTAGGAGCCGGTATGTTAAATAAGCATGAAAAACGGGCAGGAATAGGTATAAAAAAGTTGAAGTAAAAGCAAAAATGTCGTGATACGGGGGATAACGCCTGGTATGCGGGATGAACACCCGTTGGGTTCGGAAAACGAGGCACAAGTGAATATGATTGGCGCCAAGCCCGGCCATGGCGGTGAACCTGCCTCCGGTGATGCAACCGGTGGAAAAGCTCCGGTACCGCAACAAGCGCCGGCGGGCGGTGCACCGCCAGCCGGGGGCGGTGGGCCGGGCGACAATGCCGGCGGCAACGGCGAGCGCTCGCTGGACATATTGTTCCAGGATGGCGAGCCGGCGCTGGCGGACGCGCTGAAGGACCTGGTGATGCTCTCCGGGGTGCTTAAAGACCTGGCTGCCGAGCGTTTCTGGCACCGGCCCGGCCAGGTGCTGGATACACTGCGCTGTTTTGAGCTGATCCGGCGCGGGACATTTTACGAAGAAGAATCGGTGCAGGGGGAAGAAGAACTGGTGTACCGGTTCCAGCGGGAACACGGCAACGCCGCCACCATTGACATTCCCCGGCTGGTGCGCCTGTGCCGGCGTTACAACTGGGTGACCGCGGCGGGCAACCCGCCCCTTCGCCTTACCTCCACCGGGCGGCGCATGGTGGGCCAGTTGTTCCGGTTTGCCAACGACAGCCTTTACTATTACCGCCAGGCGCCGCCGGTACGGGAAATTTACCAGGCCGAAAGGGACCTGCAGCTGGCCAGGGCTTACGAGGACGTGGGCGTCGGGAGGAACGACACCGTGGCCAGCGTGCTGCACAACCTGGAAAACGCGGTGAACGACCTGCGCCTGCAGCGGGAAAAGTATGTGCAAGACCGGCAGGCGCTGGAAAGGTACGAGGCGGTGCTGGCCCTGGTGGAGATGCTGGAAACTGAACTGGAGCGCCGCCTGAAGGAAGCACGGGAAACGGTGGGGCTAAAGCTGGAACGGCAGAACCGGCGCAGCGCCACCCTGTTTTACCGGGTGATCAAGGAATTGAGCGCCCTGCTGGGGGAGAACGCCTACGTTTCCCAGCTGCGGGTGGGCCGCCGGGTGGCCAGGGTGGACCGGGAAAAGTTTCTGCAGTACCTGGTGGACGTGTACGGTGGTTCCATGCAGGCGCTGGCGAACAGCCCGCTGCAGGTGATGCGGAACATGGAGCAGGGAGTATACGATTCCGGTGAAGAGGAAGAACTGGAGGCGGGCATTTGGCTGCCGTTCCACCTGCCTTTTTACATATCCCAGGCCGATATTGAAAAAGGGGGCAACTTGCTGGCCCGCTGGGCGGAAAAGTGGGAACCGCCGGCACCGGAAGAGGGCTTTGCCGCGGTGGAGTACCGGGAGGCCCGGGTGGTTTCCCAGCGGGAACTGGCCGGCATTGTGGGCCGTTCCACCTCCATCACCGAAGAGATTGCCACCGACACCAGGCCCATGGTGGAAGCGGTGCGGGACAACCCGGGTGAATCCGTGGCGGGCCTGGTGAACCTGCTGGCCGGGGGATGGGGGGACGCGGTGCGGCAGCTGTTTGTGCTGGGTTTCCTGGTGAATGCCGGAGAAGCCCGCACATTTGAGCACCCCGAAAGCGACCGGCGGGAAAAAAAACGGGCGCTGCGCTGGAAGGTAGGGTATCCCGGCGGGCGGGTGCGTTACGTTAAAGGTACGGCCAGCCTGGGCCGGCACTTGGAAAGGTGATGTAATGATGCAACGCGATGACGGTAAAATGACCGGCGGGCAGCCGGAAGAGGGCGCGGGGCACTGCTTGCCGGAAAGGGCACCCGGGCCCGGTACCGGCCATGTCGCCGCGGATTTGGTGACGCTCACCGGCCGGGAACAGCAGGCCCTGGCCGAAATATTAATATCCAGCAAGAGTTTTACCGGCGTGAACAAGCAGCGGGTGCTGCGCCTTTTGCGCAAGCGCGGCGACGAGCACCTGCACCTGTTCCTGCGCAAGGTGAACAGGGTGATGGGTGACGCGCTGCGGGTTGTTTACGACGAGGAAGCCGACCGCTGCCTGGCGCTGGCCAGGGCCAACGCCTCCTGGGTGCAGGAAATGCTGGACGACCACCACCTGGCGCTGCTGCTTTTTTGCTTTTACCTGGGCATGTCCTCCCGCACCGGCAACATTACTTTCGACGAGCTGCACCAGTATTTCCAGCGCTCATCCCTTTACGCCGAAAGAAGGCTCCTGGCGGCACTGGATCACCTGGTGAAGTGCGGTTTTTTGCGGGTGGAGGAAGTGGCCGGGGAGGCCGACGAAAAGAAACGCGTTTACCGGCTTACCGCCGCGGGGAAAAACGCGTTCCCCTTGCGCTACTTGATGCGGGTGGTGTCCGAAAGCCAGGGCGGCGAGGTTTCCCTGGAACAGGTGCGCGACTTTTTCGCCCTGGACCGGCAGGACCGGGATGGCGGGGAGGAAAGGGAACCGGGGGAAATCAAGTTATTCTGATTTTAGCTGGCGGGTGAAAAGATGTATCCCATTGCATTCAGGTTTCACGGCATTCGCGACTTCGTGCCCACGGTGATGGACCTGGGCGGGCCGGGCGACGACGTGTTGATTGGCGGGCTGAACGGGTCCGGCAAGTCCACCCTGGTTTACGCCATGTCATTCGCGCTGGTGAGCGGCCGCATACTGGTGGACGGCCTGCGTTCCAAGCTGGTGCGCCGGGAACAGGACCCCTGGCACGCGCTGGCCGGGTTGATGTTTCACAACCCCCCGGGCCCTCACCAGAAGGACGCGCCAGAATACGTGGAGCTGGTGGCCGAAGTGAAGTCGCCGGCGGGTTCCGAGCGCAAGTACGTCAATTATTACCTGCTGGGCGGCGAAACCAGGGACAAGCTGAGCCCGCTCAGGAGGTTTGAAACCCGCGCCCAGGCCCACGATTATTACCGGCGGGTTTTCAACATCGACGCCGACGGGTACTTCATGTTCTGGTACCAGGGTTCCATTGCCGAGTTTGCCAACATCAGCGACGCGGCTCGTTTTCAGAAGGTGGCCGAGATGTTCGGGTTGGATGAAATACAAAGGGAGTGGCGCATTGCCAGGGAGGAAATGAAAAAGGCGGCCGAGGATTTTGAACAGGCCCGCACCGTGGCGCTGGTAAAAAAACGCCGGCTGCAGGAACTGGAAAAACACAAAAACGCCCTGGAACAGCGCAACAGGCTGCGGCGCGACGCGCTGCTGCTTTTGGAATTCAGCCGCCGCGGGCTGTTGCGGCTGGCCGAAGAGCGCGCAGCGGCGCTGCGGGAGGAACTGGCCGCGGTGCAGGAGCGGGTAGCCAGGCTGGAGGCGGAAAAGGAAGAGCTGGACCGCGGGCTGCGGGATGTCAAAAACAACCTGGAGGCGCGCCAGCTGCAGCGGCAGGAAATTGAACTGCAGGTGAAGTCCCTGGACCGGTCGCTGCGGCGCCGGGAGCAGGAACTGGGCGAGTGGCGGCGGGAGCGGGAAGCGCTGCGGTTAAGGATTGCGGAAATCGAAAACAAAATCAAGCACATCCACCGCTCCCGGGACGAGTTGCAACAGGAACAGGGCCGCCTGCGCCAGCTGCTGGACGACCTGCGGAAACAGCAGGCCGCGCTGGAGGAAGAGAGAAATTCCCTGGATCACCGGCGCGCGGAAATATTGAAGCGGGAAGGGAGCCTCCAGGGTAAAGCCGCGAACCTGGAGGAGCAAATAAAGGACCTGCGGGAGCTTGACCGGGAGCTGCCGCCGCTGCCTGCTTTGCAGGAACGGGAAGCGGCCCTGTCCGGGGAACGCAATATCCTGGTGGCCCGGCAGGACCGCCAGCGGGAACAGGTGGACCTGCTGGCAGCGGAACTGGAACGGCTGGAGCAGCAGAAAACCCTGCTGCTTCCGGAACAGGAAAAGGTGCTGCAGACATACCGCCGGGCGGGCATTGAGGCGGTGGCTTTCGGCGAGCTGTTTGAAGTTACCCCGCAAGGGGAGCGGGCGGAACAGGTGCTGGCTCCCCTGAAACACACCGTTTTTGTCCGGCGCCTGCTGGAAGGGGTGCCGGTGGAAAAATCCTTTTACGTGGTACCGGCCGGGGATTCCGGCGGCCCGCTGTTATTCCAGGGAGACAGGCTGTCACGGCTGAACCAGCTAGTGCGCATGGTGCCCGCCGTGGAGCAGCGCCTTTCAGCGGAATTCGTGAGGGATATCAAGCGCTGGCTGGCCCAGGTGGAAATACTGGACGACAGCGAGGAACGGCCCGGCGGCCGGGGCAAGCTGCGCCTGTGGCGGGGCATGCTCCGGGACGCTTTTGGCGTGCGGGGCCCGGTGGACGGGGGAGATGCCATCGGCATAGCCGCGCTGGAAATGGCCCGGGAAAAAACCCGGCGGCAGTTGCAGCAGGAAAAGGAAGCGCTGGCTGAAGCCAGCAGGCGGCTACAGGCCGTGGAGCAGGAACTGGGCAGCCTGCAGGACATGCTGCGCCGCCGCCAGCAGGTGGACCGTGCATTGCCGGTTCTGGAGGCGGAACTGGCCGTTACGCTGAAGGAACTGGAAACCGTGCAGGAGCGGCTAGCGGAAACCGGTAACCGGTTGATGGAAACCGAAACCAAGCGCGATATACTGAAGGAATCAAGCATCAAATACCAAAACGCCCTTAAGCAAGTGGAGGGCGAGCTGGAAGTTTACGCCCAGTACGAGCGCGAGGCGGCGTCAATTAGCCGCCTGCGGGAACTGGAGGAGCTCATTGCGAAAAACGATCAAACCCAGGGGAAGGAAAAAGCCGCCCGGGATAACCTGGCCGGGGAACTGGACTTGCTGGCCGGGGAAATAAGGACGCTGCGGGGGCAGGAGGAAGACCTGGCCATGCGCTTGAACTCCCTGGAGCGGGAACTGGGCAACAGCCGCCAGGCCAGGGACGAGCTGTCGGACAGGGTGGACAGCCTGGACATCGAGGCCGGCGAGCACCGCCAGGCGCTGGAAGAAATGCACCGGGAGTTTGAAGGGGTGATCGGCGACCTGCGCGGCGCCGGGCAGTGGATTGTGCGGGAACCGGATGAGAGAGAATACAATCGTGTCAACCTGGAGCGGAAGCTGGAAGAAGGGCGGCGCATGCTGGAGGACGCCATGACCAGGGTGGTGGACGAGGAGGCAGATGTGAAATACAACGACTTTGCTTACGAGTTCAACGAGGCCGCCCGGGAGCTGGAGGAGTGCCAGCTGCGGTTCGAAAACCTGAAGAGGAAGGAAGAGCGGGAGCGGGACCGGTACGACAAGGCGGTGTACATGCGCTGGCGCCGGGCCAATGAGCGGTTCGGCCGGTTTATGGAACGGCTGGGCATGGTGGGCCGGATTGAATCGGTACCCCCCGGCGAGGACGACCGCAACCCCTCGTACCGCTGGGAACTGCACGTGTCCACCAGGCTCGGGCACCGGCCCGAGCGGGTCAGCCCGGAAACGGGCCGGATGGTGGGCGAGGGAATTTCCGGCGGCGAGCGGGCGGCCACTTCCTTGCTGTTTGCCCTGGCCCTGCTGGGCGATATTGAACAAAAGCCGCCCTTTTACGTGCTGGACGAGTTCGACAGCGCCCTGGACGAGGAACGCAAGCACGAAATTTTCGACCTGTACCGGCATGAACTGGGCCGCAAGCTGGTGGTGGTTTCACCCAAGGTACACGGGGACCGCTACCTGGACCGGTTCGGCAAGTTTCACTGCGTGGTGGCCAACCCCGGCGTCGAGCCCGGCCGCTCGGTCAGCGAAGTGTACGACGTGGCCAGGGAAAAATACCGCGAAATAAGGGAACGGGAAGAACAGCGGGGTTAGGCGCCTGGTGTTGAAAATCCAGGCAAAGTGTTTGGGCTTTAAACAAAACAAGCCACAGGCTTTCACCACCCGGCAGCAAAGCTTTGCTCCATGACCAGCAAAACCTGCCGCGGCAAAAGGGGACAGGCCCCTTTTTTGTTGTTTAAGAAAAGTATAATGCGTAGACGAAGCCGAGCGCTGGTACCTGGAGCGAACACAGGAGGCCCATTCAAAGAGCGAGCGAGGTGGAGGATAAGCGGCCAATCTGTTTGAGGCCCGAAGGGCTAAAGTTTATCAGCCGCCCGGAGCCGAGCGAGCTCATTCAATTATAGGCCGAGTCAGTGAGCGAAAGGTACCGACGCCCGGGTTTTTTGTTTTTAAATATTGCCTGCCCCTTTTTGTTGTCCCCCTATCGCCTTACAGGAACATATTCCATAAATAAACTCCGGCGATACCCCCCAGCACCACCAGCATCAGGTTGAGCCGGAAAAACGCCAGGATCGCGGAAACCAGCCCGCCCGCCAGGGCCGATGCGGTGCTCCCGGTGGAATAGAGTAGGCCCGGGAAAACCAGCGCGCCAATGGCGGCATAGGGGATGAATTTCAAAAAACGGTTTAAAAAAGGCGAAAGCTTTATGTCCCGCAGCAGCACCATGGGCAGCATGCGCGGTATGTAGGTCACCAGCGCCATGCCTGCCACCACCAGCAATAGCGTGTAATCCATTACCTGTCGCTCCTTTCGGGGAACAGCGCCGCGCCCGCCGCCGCGGCCAGGACGGTGGTAATGATGATGCTCCAGCCTGTGGGCAGCCCCTCTAGGGCCGGCAGCCAGTGCAGCAGCGAGTGGATGCCCGCGGCCAGCAGGGAAATAACCAGCACCTGGCGTGACCCCCGCATGGAGGGAACCAGCAGGCCGATAAACATGGCGTACAGCGCGATGCCCATGCTGGCTTGCAGGGAAGCGGGCAGGCCGGCCCCCAGGAATATGCCAGCCCAGGTGCCCGCGTTCCACGCGCTGAAAGCCGCCAGGTTCAGGCCCAGCGCAAAAGCCGGGCTTAACTCGGCTTCGCGTCGCAGTGAGGCCACCGTGAAGGTTTCATCGGTAACGCCAAATGCTATCAGGGCCATTATATTCTTCGGGGTTCCCCGCTGGATGCGCCGGGATACCGACGCGGTCATTAAAAAGTGCCTGAGGTTCAGGATGAAGGTTGTCAGCACTATCTCCCAGTGGGTCACGCCCATGGCCAACAGGTTTACGGCGACAAACTGGCTGGCCCCGGCGAACACCAGCAGGGACATCATTATGCTCACGTGGTTGGGCACGCCGGCGGCGTTGGCCAAAAGCCCAAATGTTATGGCGATGGGTATGTAGCCCAGGGCCACCGGCAGGCCGGCGGCTACACCGTTATAGAAGGTGAGTTTTGCGCCCGGTGAAGGGCTTTTACTGTTTTGGGCAACATCAATGGCGGCATGTTTTGGGGTGCCGGTTTGCAAGGCCGTTAACTCCTTTCCCCGCCAGGAATTGTTTGAACAGAAATTAGCCGCGTGTTTCGCTACCTTTTTACAGCTTGAAAAGCCGGTCCCATGTTTCCTGTTCACCCAGGTATTCTTCCTGCTCCTTACCGGCCAGGGCTTTGTTTTCCCGCAGCAGGGAAAGCCAGTCTTTGTAGGGGTACAGCTTTCCCGGCGGCAGCACAAACAGGCAACCCGGCAGTATTTCGGCCACGGATGCGGCTATGGATTGCCCGGCAGTGTCCGTGTCCACCCAGGCGAAGTAAGACCGGGGTTTTTGTTTTTTCAGCTCTTCCAGCATGCGGCGGTGGGCCCGGCGCAGTCTCCCGTCCAAGCCGATGACCAGCAAGCCGGGGTTGCGGGCCAGCCAGCCCGTTTTGTGCATTTTTAAAAGCAGGGCGCGGTTTTCGGTTAGTATCACCCGGCCGGCCCCGGAGCCGATGGCGCCCGCTTCTTCCAGCTGGATGTTGGTCAGCGCCGACACCGGGGCACCGGGAACGCCAGTGAAAACACCGCCCCGGCAGGTGACGGAATATTCCCCCGCCAGGTAAACGCTGTACAGGCTTCCTTGGGAAACCAGCCCCGCATCCCCGGGAGAAATGCCTGTCACTTCCTCAAAAAAGCCCGGCAGTTCCCGGCGTAACCGGTCAAATCTCTTGGAGGCGCCGATTTCGGGCCAAATGGAGGCACCAATTTCTTTCCAGTCAAAACCGTTGGGGTTGCGCGTGATGGAAAGCCCCATTGCCAGAAGGAATTCCACCGCCAGGGTGAAGTTATTGGGCAGGCGCCCGGGGTTGAAGCGCCATGTGCCGCCGGACCATTTTATTTCGGGTTCGGGACCGCCATGTTCCAGGTAATTGTTTATTTTATCAACAAAACCCCTGCACAATGAGGTGATTTTTTGTATCGCAACCCGCTGCGTTTCCTCCGGCGCTTCACTTGCGGCTAGTTGTTCCAGCAATCCCGCCAGTTCCGCCGACCAGCGGCGGGCCTTGTTTAACTTTTGCTCGGACTGTTCTGCCAGGGCTTTGACCAGCCTGTCGCCGGGGACCAGCTTGGTTTCCACCTCCGATATGCCGTCCCGGCCCAGCTTTACCTGCTTGTCCAGCCAGCGGGCCGATACAAGGTTTTCCACCAGGTCTTCCGGGTTAAAGCCCGTTTGGGCCGCTTCCCTGGCCAGCGCCGTCACCAGGCGGCGGTAATCGCAGCTTTTTCGCCGGGAGAAGAGGCTTAGCACCGATTGAACAACGGCACCGGGAGGCTCGCCGCAGGGAAGTTCCGGGTTTCCTTTTTCCAGGTAGGCCACGGGCAACAACGTGCGGGCGGTTTCCCGGTACTCGCGCCACACCAGCCGGCCGTTTTTGCCCACAAAGGGGCCCTCCAGGGTTGTCAATTGATCACCTCCCGGGGAAAACAAAGCACGTAACAACCCAAGCCTGTGGTGTAATTTTAAAGTATATATGTTGTTAAAAGATAGTTATATTTAAATTTAACAAAGAGTGGATTGTAATGCAATGCATGCCCCGGCCGGCTCGTGTTTATTTTACGATACAATGCGCAAGCTATCCTGTGGTGCTACTCTTGTGGTGCTACTCCAATATTGCTCTTGCCACGGTTGAGCGTGGCATGTACTAGAGCAACCCCCTGTTACGGCAGGACGTACCAGCGATCCGGCCTGCGTTCATTGGAGCCATGTAGTAGAGCAACCGGAGTTATAACAAGCAAAAACAAATCGAGCGCCCCGGGTTGTGCACAAAACCCCGGGCTTGCTCGCAATTGAAGTAAAAAAACTAAAAGCAGGGAAACCCTTGAAAATAGCGAAATACAAAAATCAAGGGTGTTTTACTTTACCCGAAAAGAGGGTTGTTTTTTGGCAATGCATGGTAAATTTATGGCCATCCCTACACGGCGCTCGCAAATGCACCATATAAGCCTTGAATTGTATGGCCTCAACACTCGCGCTGTCAAAAAAAAGATAATTCCCATGGGGAATTGAAACTACGCGCTCGAGCGATCGGCGGTGATGAATACGCCGGCCAGTCAAAAAAAAGATAATTCCCATGGGGAATTGAAACCTGGCGATTGCTACCGGGCTGTCCAGTCCATGCTTTCAAACGTCAAAAAAAAGATAATTCCCATGGGGAATTGAAACTCAAATAACAATATTTTAGGCTCAAAGTTCACCGGCACGTCCGTCAAAAAAAAGATAATTCCCATGGGGAATTGAAACTCAAATAACAATATTTTAGGCTCAAAGTTCACCGGCACGTCCGTCAAAAAAAAGATAATTCCCATGGGGAATTAAAACCCTATATGTTGTATTAAATTGCTTGGTGTGCAACCGGCTTGTGCTGGTTGCATTTTTAGCTTGGCCGTGGCATCGGTTCCAAAATAAACAGGTCTCCCCCAAAGGCTCATTCAGCCAGGCGATTAAGTATTGCTTAGTCCAATGCGATGAACTCGATACATTTATGCCGGGCGGGGCGGTTGGGGTTGGGCAATAAGCGCAGTGAACGGGCTAAACTTTTGACTGAGTATAAGAAACGGTCAGATGGGTAAATATACTGGTAACATATGTAAAACAGTTGGTGGATCGGCCATGCAAGAATCAAGTGCGGCGGGTAAACACCCGGTATATTTACCTGTATCGGCGGTTGCTGAAATCCTATATTGTCCACGTAATTTATATTACAGAATTGTAGAGGCGGCAGAAGATTACAATGCCCATGTTTTAGAAGGACGATTACAGGAAGAAAGGCGTAATACCAGGGAACGGGTAATTAGAAATAATTTGCTTCAAGTGCGTTCGGTTATGGTATCATCCGAACGGCTACGGCTTATTGGTGTAGTAGATGCAGTTGAGGAACGTAATACAGGATATATATACCCTGTAGAATACAAAAAGGGCACTTTAAGTTCAAATATCAATGACGATGTCCAGCTTTGTGCCCAGGCCATGCTTTTGGAAGAAAAGCTTAACATTGCCGTAGAATATGGTTTTATTTATTATGCCGCTTCCCATGCCCGGCGGGAGGTTCGCTTCACTGAAGAATTGAGGGAATTGGTGCAACATACCGTGCTCCGGGCTTTAACTATACTGGAGGAGGGGGAAATCCCACCACCTCTTGCCGATAATCGTTGTCTTGGTTGTTCTCTGGTAGAAAGGTGTTTGCCAGAAGAAACCCGCTATCTGAAAGGAACAGGGGGTCGTCCTCGTCGCCCGGTACCGGGTGCGAACCTGGGAAGGGTATTGTACATTGATGAACCCGGAGTTTATATAAGGAAACAAGGAAGCCGGCTGGTAATTACCAGGGGAGAGGAAACAATTCGCGAATTGCCACTTAGCAATGTGGAACAGGTTGTATTAGTGGGGGGAGTTAACCTGTCCACCCCGGCCACCAAGACATTACTTGACCAGGGAAAAGATGTTGCTTTATTAACAAGCAAAGGCACTTTTAGAGGAATGCTTGTGCCGGGATTCTCCAAGAACTCATTATTGCGAGTGGCGCAATATCGCGTGTATTTTAATGAAGCAAAACGGTTAGAGCTGGCCAAAACCTTTGTAAGGGGCAAGCTGGCCAACGAACGCACCTTGCTTTTGCGTTATAATCGTGAATTAAACGACCCGTTGATAGGAAATGCCATCAGGCGTCTTGCTGCTTACATAGCCGCCATTGCTAATGCAGATAACGAACAAAAACTCCTGGGGCTGGAAGGAATGGGTTCCAGGGAGTATTTTAAAGTGTTTGGCAGTCTCATTAAACATGATATACCGTTTTATTTTGACAGGCGCAACCGCCGCCCGCCGGAGGACCCGGTAAATGCCATGCTGAGTTTCGCGTACACTTTACTGTTAAAGGACTGCCTGGCTGCAACATACATGGCGGGTTTTGATCCGTATATAGGTTTTTATCACCATCCAGTGTACGGGCGCCCGGCCCTGGCTCTCGATATTATGGAAGAGTTTCGCCCCGTGGTGGCCGATTCCGTGGTACTTGGCCTATTAAACCGGGGCATTATGAATGAAAATGATTTTGAATATAACATGGGTGGCTGTTTCCTCAACCAAACCGGTCGCAGAAAATTTTACCGGGCATATGAAGAACGCCGAAGACAGGAGGTAATACATCCCGTATTTAAATACCGGCTCTCCTACCTGCGAGTATTTGAAATGCAGGCCAGGTTTTTGGGTAAAGTATTGACGGGAGAACTGGATGAGTACAAGCCTTTTATTATTAGATAAAGCATTTAAAGGGAAATATTATGGAAAACATGGTTATTGCTTATGATATTCGGGATGACAAGCGCAGGGAGAAAGTGCGCAAAACGCTTAAGGACTTCGCGGTGCCGGTGCAGTACAGCGTTTTTGAATGTAAATTGCGCCGGGAAGACTTTCTACTTTTGCGACACAAACTGGATAAATTGATCAAAAAAGAAGAGGATAGTATTATTTTTTACAGGCAGTGTCCCCGTTGTAGTAGTAAGGTGGAGCGTTTGGGAGTTATATTAGATCCTTTTGGAGACGGGATTTATATTATATCAAGTGATGATGTCATTTATAACCCCGGTAATGAGATTTAAAGCGGGCATTTTTATATGCTAGCGAGCGCATTAAGCTGTGCACAAAACCCCGGGGGTGCTCGCAAGGAAAATCTTACAAGGTAATAAACAGGAAAACCGTTGAGAATAGCGAAACATAAGAACCAGGGACGTTTTACATACCCTAAAATAGTTTTTATTTTTAGCAAAATATGGTAAACTTGTGGCCATCTATGCAAGTCGCTCGCAAATACACCTAATAAACCTTGAATTACATGGCCTCAACACCCGTGCTGTCAGAATAAAGATAATTCCCATGGGGAATTGAAACTACCTTCATTATCACAGTGTTCTAAAGCATTATTTAATGTCAGAATAAAGATAATTCCCATGGGGAATTGAAACTCCAGCACCCGCAAATTGAAAATTTATATCTTATGCCCGGTCAGAATAAAGATAATTCCCATGGGGAATTGAAACTTCTTTTTTCAATCATGGAATATATCCTGGCCCCGTCCATGTCAGAATAAAGATAATTCCCATGGGGAATTGAAACCCTTCGGCACACCATATGGACCGGTAGGAACCAGGACAGGTCAGAATAAAGATAATTCCCATGGGGAATTGAAACGGCAGCCATTCCACCTGGTAACCTAAAGCCTCGGCCACGTCAGAATAAAGATAATTCCCATGGGGAATTGAAACGTTTTAAACGGTTGAATTTATTGTAAAGACTTAATACGTCAGAATAAAGATAATTCCCATGGGGAATTGAAACTAAACAGATTGTGCATGGGGCACAGTCATCTGCCGACCACGTCAGAATAAAGATAATTCCCATGGGGAATTGAAACAAGGCCAGGAAGGTACCGGCACTGGTCAGTCTTGTGCGTCAGAATAAAGATAATTCCCATGGGGAATTGAAACTGGACATACGTGCGCACGGTGGCGTACTGCTGCATGGTCGTCAGAATAAAAATAATTCCCATGGGGAATTGAAACTTTTGCTCATATACATCAAAGCGATACCAGTATTCCAGTCAGAATAAAAATAATTCCCACAGGGAATTGAAACTACTCGGCAACGTAGGCGTAGCTGCCGGTGTGTTGATAAGTCAGAATAAAAGTAATTCCCAGCGGGAATTGGTGTCCTACAATAGCAAAAACTATACGGCTGCTTAAGGCCGTATTTTTTTCGCGTAAATATTATGAAATTCGATTTAGTCGACAACAAATGACAAAATTAGACCGTAGCGGGTGGTATATTATTGCCAAGTGTTACATTATCAAATACCGGGGAGGTGAGAGCTGTTGGACTTTTTAGACATGATAAAGGGCGCCCTTTTACATGACATTGGAAAATTTGTTATGAAGGCCGGCAGGGAGCGTGGCAAAAACCACCAGGAGACAGGTGCCGGGTGGTTGAGGGAATTCGGGGTAAACGAAAATATAGCCGAGTTTGCCTTGCGGCACCACCATTGCTCAAGGAAACACCCCAGGTATGAAGAACTGGATGTTTTCGCTTTACCTACCAATGAAATTCTAATTGTGTACGAGGCTGATAACCTTTCATCGGGGGAAAGGCCCGGTAAGGATCAGGATGAGACACAATGGCAACCTACTGTGCCGCTGATGTCGGTTTTTTCTAAAATTTCACATGACCATAAAAAAGGTAAACCGGTTTTCAAACAATGCTGGCACTATCACAAGTTAACTACTACCGGCAGCTTATCATTTCCGGGAAATCTGGAAGAAGCCACGAGCAGTTATAGCCCTGAGAATTATATGAAGCTTCTGCAATCATTTGAAGAAGATTTTGCACAAATAATCCCTCATTTACCCGTTGATGTGCTGCTAATGGTTCTTGAAAAGTATACTTCATTCATACCATCGGAAACACAAGTGGTGGAAGGCAAGCCGGAAACCAACCCCGACGTGTCGTTGTTTGACCACCTGAAAACAACTGCCGCCATAGCTGCTTGCATTTACAGGTATTTGGAGGAAACCCGCGCGGATTTCCACGATGAGCTGCTCAAGGAACAAATACTGGACCGGCGGGATGAACGTTATTTGCTGGTTGGCGGGGACTTTTCCGGAGTACAGAAATTTATTTACACCATTAGCTCCAAGGGAGCGTTAAAGACCCTCCGGGCTCGTTCTTTCTTTTTGGAGCTGTTAACTGAACATGTAATAACACGTATTTTAACAGGCATAAATTTGCCAAGAACTAATGTTATATATTCTGGCGGCGGCCGGTTTTATTTACTGGCGCCAAATACCCCCAAGGCAAAATCGGTTTTGGATAAAACGGCTTTTGAAATAAATGGTTATTTGTATGATGTGTTCAGGGGACGCCTTTACCTGGCTTTGGACAGCGTTTCTTTTGCTGGGGAGGCTTTTTTGCCCCGTGAAACCCCGGAACAAAATATTGCCATGCTTTGGGGTTTACTGGGCGACCGCTTGAAGGAAAAGAAAAACCGCAAGTTTGTGGAGTTAATAGTTAAAAACCCCGGCGCATTTTGGCGGCCAAGGGAGCCGGATAAACACTATTGCGCGGTGTGTCACGGCGGCGCATCCCGCTTGTTTCCGTTAGAAAAGCCGGACAATAATGAAGAGCCGGTGGAGGCATGTTCCACATGTAAGAGCTTATTCGAGCTGGGCGATAATCTTCTTGATGTAAGGTATATAGCGGGTGTTGATAGCAAGCCCGGTGGGGTTCCGGTAATTGAAATAGAAGACACCTTTTATGCCTTGTATGCAGATGCCGGTAAGGTTTCGTCCCGGGAAAGCAAAATAGTGTATGTGATAAACAGCTGGAACGTGGAGGATTACCGGTTTAATACACCGGTGCAACTCTTTACCGGGACATACGCGGCCCGGAAAGACCATGGTTTCAAGGGGTTTGACGACCTGGGCAAGGAAGCCATGGGAGCGGACTGCATTGGCGTTTTGCGTATGGACGTTGACAACCTGGGTAAGATTTTTACTCAGGGGTTGCCGGAATACGACCGTACCTTTTCTCGTTTATCAACCCTGTCACGCAGTTTGACCCGGTTTTTCAAATATCACATCAATGAAATATGTAAAGGAAACAGGGTTGGCGATTACTCACCGTTAAGGCTGGTCCCGAAACATGATGACAGAAAGGTGACAATAGTATATTCCGGTGGAGACGACTTGTTTTTGGTTGGTGCCTGGGACGATATAACGGAACTGGCTTTCGACGTGGCTTGTTGTTTCAGGAAATACACCGGGCAGAACCCCGATGTAACCATTTCCGGCGGGGTAGTCGTGGAGGATACCAAATTTCCGTTGTACAAGCTGGCCGAGCTGGCCGGGGAAGCCGAAGAAAAGGCCAAGGACAACGGCCGGGACAGTATTTCTCTTTTTTACAAGCCCTCATTTGACTTAACGCGGGATAACAGGCCCGTTTTTACAGGAACTTTTAAGTGGGATGAGGCCAAAAACCTGGTGGATGAAATATTGAGGCCGGCGGTGAAGGACCTGGCTGAACTGCAAGACGGGGGCAGGCGGCTTGTATTCAAGTTCAGCAAGGGGTTTATATACCGCTTGCTTTCCGTTGCAGATGTCTGGCGCCGGGAAGGCAAGCTTTACTTGCCCAGGCTGGCATATATCCTGGCCCGGGAGGGCGAACGCGAAAACCTGATTAAAAACGACACTTGGAAGACATGGAAACAAAAAATTTATCAAATTAACTACATTGGACAGTTGCACACGGCGGTTAAGTGGATGGATTTAATCAGCAGGAAGGGGGCGGCTGAAAATGGCCAATAAACACCCGCGTGGTACGGGCAACCAGCGGAGCGACAACGGTGTGGTGGATGCTATAGTTGCTGGTATTAAAAAACAATCCAAGCTTGCCGATTTGCCTGTGGATGACCTGGTTAAATTCTCTGAAGAAATGGGTAAGTTTTTGACGCAAATTAATCTTAAAACCAATCAAATAAGGAAATTTTTAGACGCAGTTAGAAAAATTGAATTTGGGGAATTCAAGCTTGACGATGTCAAGTTATTAAAACCCAAGCTTGCTTATGCTGCTGGCAGGCAAAATGAAGTAAAACCGCTGATGGCCGTTTTAGACCCATGTATTGACCGGGTTAATACAGAAGAGGATTTCAAAAAATTCAGCCGTTTTGTGGAAAGCATTTTGGCTTATCACAAGTTTTACGGCGGCAGGGATTAAAGAGGAGGAATAACCATGGTTGGCAGGGAAAGACGCAGGCCGCTGAAAGGTAAAATTATCCTGTGCGGTGTGATGGTATGTGAAACAGGTTTACATATTGGAGCTGCGGGCAACAACCTGGATATTGGAGGTATTGATTCCCCAGTGGTGCGCGATCCCATTACGCGGGAACCTTATGTACCCGGCAGTTCTTTAAAGGGTAAAATGCGCTCGCTGCTGGAAAGAAAATTAAATTTGCCGTTTGACCGTTACGGGGGAAACAGGGTATACAGGCACGAGTGTATTGACCGTGGCTGCCCGGTGTGTCGCGTTTTTGGCGCAACCGGCGGTAGGGAAGGTAGCGATAAAAATATTCCGGGCCGGTTAATTGTCAGGGATATGATCATGACCAAGGAAAGTAAACAAGTTCTAGAAAATATTGATACGGGCCTGTTATATACCGAGTGGAAATTTGAGAATTCCCTGGACCGTGTAACTGCGGCGGCAAACCCGCGCCAGCTGGAGCGTGTGCCCAGGGGAACTGAATTTAACTTTGAAATAATTTATACCGTGGAATCTGAACGAATTGAAGAAATTAAAGAGGACCTTAAGAATATTGTCCAGTTGTTAAGAATGGTACAGGACGATACGCTGGGCGGCCACGGCTCCAGGGGCTATGGCAAAGTCAGATTCGATATTAAAGCTTTTGAAGGGCGTTTGGTGGATTTTTATGCCGGGAATAAAAATGCAGTTTTAAGCCTGGAAGTGAGTACACCGGAGGATTGTGCGGTAGTGGTTGACCAAATGGCGGCTTTTTTCAGCTAGGAGGGGGTGCGGAATGAACCTGTGGCTGGTAAAATTAAAGTTTTTATCCCCTCTGCACATCGGTAAGGCCGGTATTGGCATGGAGGCCGTTGAAAACTATGTTCATTCTGACACCTTGTTTGGAGGCTTGTGCCATGCGTGGTCCGAAATATATGGCAGCGATGCGGCAACGGAAATGATTGAAGGCTTTCGGGCGGGCAAGCTATCCTTTACAATTTCATCGGCCTTTCCTTTTATAGACGATATATTCTTTTTGCCGCGGCCCTTGATGCCACCAAAGATTAATTCTTCATTATATGATTCAAGCGTTTTGAAGGACTTAAACCGGCTTACCTTCCTGCCGCTGGCTACATTTAAGAACTGGGTGCGACACGAGTATATCCAGGCGGATAATATTCCTGCCATTAAAGAAGCGCTGGCTGCATCCATGATTTATCACCGTTTGCCCAGAGTACAACTGGACAGGGTAACCTGTGCTTCGGGGTTGTTTCACGCGGGCATGACGGTTTTTGGTGCCGGGGCGGGGTTATACTGCCTGGTACGCGTTGAGGAACCCAGTGTGCGGGACAAGCTGGAAGGAGTTTTTCAATGGCTGGGTGAAAGCGGGCTGGGAGGCATGCGCAGCCTTGGTTACGGAAAGTTTGTTCCGGAGTGGCACCAGGCCGGTGAAGAGTGGCTTGAACTGTGGCAGGTGGACCTGCCGGCCGGCTGGTGTTTGCTTTCTTTGATGCACCCTAATGAGCGGGAAAAGACAAAATCTTTGGATAACGCGTATTTCGAAATTATTAGCAGGGACGGTTGGGCAGCCTCGCCCCTATCTTTGGGACAGGTACGCAGAAAAGAATGTAAAATGTTTGCCGAGGGAACGGTTTTAACTTATCAACCCGAGGGGTGCATGGTGGATGTTACACCGGGTGATTGGGACAAGTCTCTGCACCCGCTTTACAGGTACGGGGTTGCTTTTGCAGTACCCGTGGAGGTGAAAGATTGATGCACTGTACAATTACGTTGAAGACGCTCAGCCCCGTGCACATAGGAGGTAAAACCCAGGAACTCACCCCGCTGGAAGGTGTGGTGTTTCAAAATAATTGTTTTGTTATTGATGAAACCAGGTTGGGTAGGGTTTTAGCGGAAAGTGATAGGCTCGACGCTTTTTCCAATGCCATATCTCAACAGGGTACTCGTTTCAACCTGGAGCATTTTTTAAACTCTAATCGATTGTTGAATGAACAAGTTTTAGAACAATGCGCGGCATACCGTTGTGGTACCTTGATCGGCCGGACGCCCCGCCGGTTTAGGCCTTTTGTGCGGGAAGCTTTTAACCGGCCATTTGTACCCGGCTCTTCAATTAAAGGCGTGTTTCGTACAGCGGTTCTTTATAACATATTAAAAAGAATGAAAAGAGATAAACCAAGTGAATTCAACAGGTATTTTACAAGCGCAGTAAAGCAAAAACTGGATGAATTCAATAACGTTCCTGAGCATGTACGTTATAGACCGTGGTTTAAAGACAGGGTAAAGCAAGGCTTGGCCAAAAGCATAGAAAACCAGTTTATACAACGCTTTAACCTGCCCGCAACTGAGAGTTATGCTAGCCGTGGCCCAACTTACCAGCAAAGGGATTTTATGCGGGTGTTAAAAGTATCGGATACTCAACCACTGGAGAAAAATTCCCTTGCTTTGGAAGAAGTACAGGTCATTAGCATTACCGGGGATAATGAATTGTATTTGAAAAATGCCATATATGTTGAAGTAATACCGGAAGGAACCGAACTGCAGTTTACAATATCGCTGGATGAAAACATATTAAATGATTTTGCTTCAATGAACAAAGGAGATAATATACCGTTCAGGAGTTTTGATGATTTGTTTTCCATGGCCAGCGAATTTGCCCTTGACATGTGGGAACATGAAAAACAGTACTGGGGCGGGGTTAACGGCCCCGGTGCCCTGGAGATGAGGGACTTTTATACACAAGAACCGGCTAATTTTCGCATTGGCTGGGGTAGCGGTTTGACGGGCGTAAGCCTTTTATTGCTGCTACCTGAAAATTTGCGCCTGGAGATTAGGGATACTTTGTATGAGCCGCGGGGGCAAGCTATCTTCCCCAAGTCACGCCGGTCTGTAATGGAGAAAGGTGCTCCGAAACGGCCCCTGGGGTGGGTATTGTTAAATTAAAAATTAATAATAACTAAGGTAGGTACTAATGCAAAACAAGCATATACTAACCAGTTGCGTAATTTTTTTGCGAACTGAAAAAGAAGTGTTGGTTCCTCCCTCCATGGGACAAGTGTTGCATGCTTTTTTCCTGGATAGCGTCAAAAAACTGGACCGGCAATTATCTGAACAGTTACATGAACCCGCGCCTGTAAAACCTTTTACAGTATCACCGCTTTGGGGGGAGGTTGTTTTTGAAGACAACCGGTGGCGACTATTTCCCGGCAAAGAATACTGGTTTCGCGTAACATCCATTTCTTCTTCTTTATCGCGCTGGTTGCAAGATACCTGGGTGCACGCCTTACCTGGTGAAATTAACCTGGCTGGCGCAAATTTTAAACTTTGCGGTTATACATTTGATCATAACAAGCATGGCTGGGCCGGCAGTTCGTCCTATGAAGACATATATAACAATGCCGTTTCCGGCAACAAGGTTGGCAATAAAATTACCTTACATTTTCATTCACCCACGACTTTCAGAACCAGGGGAGTTAATTACCCCTTGCCTGACCCTCAAAAAGTATTTTTGAACCTGCTACAGAAATGGAACCATTATTCCCCTATAAATTTGGGGGACAACTTCACAGAGATTATTGCACAAAGCGTTTTTCCGGGCGCTTGCAAAATAGCAACCCGTATAATGCATTTTGACAAGTACAAGCAGGTGGGGTTCACCGGCACCTGTACTTACGTTATCAAAAAAGGGCAAGACGACATTATGGCCAGGGTAATACACATGCTGGCGGAATACGCGTTTTATGCCGGTATCGGGTACAAAACCACCATGGGCATGGGCCAGGGAAGGGCTGTAAAGGAAGAATAAAAATAATTTCCCGGTGGGAATTGGAGATTTTACCTGTTTAGGATAAGAGGTGTTGGAAGTTGGGGCATTAATGCCGGGTAAGGAGTGAAAGAATGACCAAGAAAATCAAAGCCATGGTTATATCCGTTGGCGGATCTGTTGAGCCGTTAATAGTAACAATCAACAGTCACCAGCCTGAATTTGTGTGCTTTTTTGCTTCTGAACAAAGCGTGGATAAAATAGGGGAGATAAAGCAGGGAGTTAATGTTAATTTTGCTGACCGGAAGGTAATTGTGAGTGACCCGCAGGATTTGCTGGAGTGCTACCACAAGAGCATGGAGTGCGTGGAACGCCTGCGCGAGGCAGGATATGAGCGTGATGAAGTGTTAATTGACTTCACCGGTGGTACAAAACCCATGTCGGGCACGCTCCTGGCAGCTAGCCTGGCCGAAGGTTATAATTTTGTTTATGTGGGAGGTAAGGAACGGGATAAAAATAGTTTAGGCGTGGTAATATCAGGCAAAGAAATGATCATAAATGGCCCCAACCCGTGGGATATATATGCAGTTGAGCACAGGAAAAAGCTATGCTTGTATTTTAACCGTTACCAGTTCAGCGCCTGCTTGGAAATTATTAATGAAGCCCTGGATCGTTGCCAGGCGGATTCACCTGAAGAAGAACTATTCAAAGGGCTAATGGATGCGGTAAACGGGTACCTGGAATGGGACAGGTTTGAACATAGAAAGGCCAGGGATTTACTCAGCAAGGGATACAAGTCACTTGATTTATTTGCCCGTTTGACTGGGAACAATAAAATAAAAAGCTTTATACAGGGTCTAAAAATTAACCTTGATTATCTTAATCAATTTTCTCAATCTACCAGGAACTACCAGGACTTATCCCGCTGGCATGTTTTGGATTTGTTAGGTAACGCCAAGCGCCGGGCTTGCGAGGGTAAGCATGATGATGCGGTGGCCAGGATATACCGGGCTCTTGAAATGTCAGCCCAGTGGAAGCTGTTGTCCGGTTATGGCATAAATACTTCCAGGGTGAAACCGGATGAAATACCAGAAGGGATAAGAGAAGCATACAGGCAAAAATACTTAGACGGTGATATATTAAAGTTACCCTTGGCGGCATCGTTTAACCTGTTGCACGCGTTACAAGACCCAATGGGTGATAAATTCATTGAAATGGAGGAAGAAATTAATAAAATACTTTATACTCGTAATCACTCCATACTTGCCCACGGCATAAAACCGGTGGGAACTGGTGTTTTTGAGAAATTTAACGATGTGGTGCTCAGAGTTTGCAATATCGAAGCTGGTGAAATACCCGTTTTCCCGGTATTGGAACTATAAAACCAATTAAAAACATGCGATAAACTCTTTTCAACGAATGAATACGGGGCTTTCCGGTGTTTGTCGACCGCCGAAAGTGTGTACTTTAGACGGCGGAACTGCAGGGAAACCCTGTATTTTTATTTGTGTGATGTTCGCGGAAACACATCCACTTCCTTTCGAGGCGGCTCCCGGCGGGCGGGGTTGTGTTGGCGGAAAAGATGGAAAGTGGATTGAGGGTGAACTTAACTTGTCTATTCGGTTCACTTGACAGCCAAATCTATTTGACTATAAAATTTTTTATAGTCAAATAGATTTAGTGAGGGGATTATATGCCGAAGACTTTTACTGACTATGAACGGGAATATATAAAAAAGAGGCTGATGGAAGAGGCGCAAAATTGCCTGAAACTGTACGGGATCAGGAAAACTACGGTAGATGAGCTTGTCAAGAGGGCAAATATACCGAAAGGGACATTCTATCTGTTTTTTGAGTCCAAAGAAATCTTGTTCTACGAAGTGCTTTGCCTGTTTCACGATGAATTGCAAAATGGTTTGATGCGTGAGATTGAGGCTCTTGACGGGCGAGTACCGGCGGAACGGTTGACCGAATTGTTGCTTGGCCTATACCAAAAGATAGAAGAGTCATTTTTGTATAAGCTTATCACCAGCGGCGACCTGGAGTTGCTCATGCGTAAATTGCCCCCGGAGGTGGCCCGCACACACGCGAAGAAGGACGACTTCAGCATTGAACAGCTTATTTCAATGATTCCCGGTATAAACAGCGATAACATTAAAGCGTTTAGCGCCGCCATGAGGGCCATATTCCTGTCCATGCTGCACAAGCATGAAATCGGGGAAGAGGTGTTCGAAGACGCTTTGAGATTGATGATCCGCGGCGTTGTAATGCAGATGTTCGAGGATGGTTTGAAATGATCAGCGTGAAAGATTTGAGGTTCAGCTATACAAAACGGCCTTTTATCGAAAGCATGACCTTTGATGTGAGGAAGGGCGAGATATTCGGCTTTCTCGGGCCTTCCGGTGCGGGAAAGAGCACCCTGCAAAAAATACTTACCGGGCTTTTGACGGATTATCAAGGCAGCGTCAAGGTGAATGGAATCGAGGTTAAAAACCATCATAGAGGCTTTTATGAGGATATTGGCGTTGATTTCGAGTTCCCGAGCTTGTACGAGAAGCTGACGGCCAGGGAAAACCTGCGATTTTTTGCTTCCCTTTACAAAAAAAGCCTCGATGCCGACGAACTGCTCCAGAGCGTGGGTCTGCTGCAGGATGCCGGTAAACGCGTATCTGATTTCTCAAAAGGAATGAAATCGCGTTTGAACTTTATCAAGGCTTTGATCCACGATCCCAAACTTCTGTTTCTTGATGAGCCGACATCCGGCCTTGACCCGTCCAACGCGCGGCGGATGAAGGACATTATCCTGAATCAGAAGGCAATGGGAAAAACCATAGTGCTCACCACTCACAATATGTACGATGCCACCGAACTATGCGACCGGGTGGCTTTTATTGTAGACGGCAGCCTGCGGGCGCTGGACACGCCGCGCAATCTGATCATGGCCAAGGGAGCCTCCGTAATTAAGTACACGTATTTGCAGGACGGGAAAGAAAAACAGGGGGAAGTGGCAATCAACCGTACCGGAGAGGATGAGCTCCTGCAAAAACTGCTGAAGGAGAACCGGCTTTTGTCCATTCACAGCAGTGAGCCTACGCTGAACGAAATTTTCGTGGAGATTACGGGGAGGCGGCTGCAATGAGAATCCGGGCTTTGCTGCGCAGTGATATCCGAATTCAGTACAAATATGGATTTTACTTTCTATATATGTTTTTTACGATGTTGTATATCAGCCTGCTCTTGGCATTTCCTGAAGCATGGAGGGAAAAAGCGGCCATCCTGATGATCTTCTCAGACCCGGCGGCGATGGGTCTTTACTTCATGGGGGCAATCGTGCTTTTTGAAAAAAGCGAGCGCGTGCTGGACAGCATCGCTGTTTCGCCCGCAAGGACATATGAATACATGCTGTCAAAGCTGTTATCAATCGGCGTGATTTCATTAATTGTCGGATTTGCCATAGGATTTTTCAGCAACGCGGTAAACATAACTATGCACTTTATTTTGGGCATATTTTTGTGCTCCTGCCTGTTTTCCGCCGTAGGACTTGTTATCGCGGCAAAAAGCATCAGCCTGAACGGTTTTATTATTTCTACCATACCGGCTCAGTTGCTAATCAATATTCCCGCCGTTGCCTGGCTGTTTGGATGGAGACCGGGCTGGCTGCTGTTCCACCCGGGTGTTGGCCTGATGGAGCTTTGCGAAAGCGGAAAGTATGTGTTGCCGGCTTTTATAATTTTGGCGTTTTGGACTTTGCTTGCCGCTATGATGGCCAACCGGACGGTCAAGGGCATGTTCAAGGAAATAGGGGGAATTAAGCTGTGAAGCCGCTTTTGCGTTCTTTTGGCATATTCATCCGACAGATTACCAAAGATAACATGCTCTGGGCTGTATGCTTCGCTCCTCTCTTAACCGCACTCATTTTCCGCTTCGGGATACCATACGCGGAAACCCTGCTGTGTGCTTATTTCCAGAGGCAGACAATACTTGCCGCTTATTATTTATTGTTTGATTTATGGTTGTGCCTCATGCCTCCGTACATGTTGTGCTTCGCTTCGGCCATGGTGATGCTGACCGAGCGGGATGAGAATATAGCGGTCTATATGGCCGTCACCCCCGTGGGAAAAACGGGCTATGTGCTTTCAAGGCTGGTATTCCCTGCTGTTATCTCTGTTCCTTATTCGATTTTGCTCACTTATTTTTCATCGCTCACTGATTGGGATTTTCTAATGCTTTCGGCGGTTTCTCTGCTGATGAGCCTTTCGAGCACAGCCGCTGCGCTTTTTATTTTCTCCTTCTCCCGCAACAGGGTGGAGGGCATGGCGATGGCCAAGATGGCGTCGCTTATATTTTTAGGGCTCGTTGTGCCATTTTTTGTATTGCCTGGCGCACAGTATCTTGCTGCTTTTCTTCCCTCTTTTTGGGTGGCCAAGCTTTGCCTTGGGGAAAACAGCCCGCTTATCCTTCCGGCCCTGGCGGTTTCCCTTGCCTGGATATGGGTGCTCGGCCGCAGGTTTGGGAGTAAGCTTTATTGATTATGGTATCATTATCGTAAACTGGCCAGGGGTGGTGATTTGGCTTACGCCCGCGAAAGGGCACTGCTTGGCTGCGATGGAGGTCGCCGCCACTGCGGGATTGGCCATTGACTTGCAGAGTAAAAACAACAGTACCCCTACTGGGTGGGGTACTGTTGTTGCGTGGAGGAGTGGGAGATAAAGTTTTGCGGTGTGGCAGGAAGCTGGTACCAGCCGCGTTGTGACATGTAATTGTAAAGTTCGTATGCCATCTCGATGCAGTTCCGGGACATGTTGGTCAAGGCGTTGCGCAGGTGCGGCTCGGCGCTTTCCAGGGCTGCCCGGGTGTTGGTCTCGGCGCTGCACTTGTGGAACATCAGTGCACCCTCGGCGATGGCCCGGTCGTTCAGGATTGCGCTGGTTCCGGTTATTGTTCCAGGCTGAACGCCTGTTTGGGAGCTTGTCGCTGTCAATCCCGGTAAACCCGTCGTGTAACCGGTACCATACTGCATGCCCGGCTGTCCGGTGTAAGCCTGCTGTTGCACGCCACCGTACTGCGGGGTGGACCACTGTGTTCCGTACGGGGACGCTCCCGTGGTGGCCTGTGGACCGCCCGTGGCAGTAGACATAGTGGTTGGAAGCGGCATGTGGCTGGTGTCAATACCGTGGCTTTGCGCCATTTGCATTACCCGCTGGAAAGTGTCAAGGGTATGTCTTTGCTGGCGGTCCAGGATGCTGCGCAGTTGCCGGTCCTGGCAATTGTTCAGGTATAAATTGTAGTGATCGATTATGCTTGCGTTCATCCTTAGTACTTCGCTCAGCACCATGGCTTCACGAGTTCCCTGTTTCATGGTATTCCTCCTTCCTTTTGTAAATTTTTCTTGCCACCTTTATTATTCAGGTATTTCCCGGAAATTATTCAGATGCTTGCCCGATTTATTTTTTACACTTTATATAAACTATAGAAGGAAAAGGTTTCCTGGCAATGAATTGGTATGGAAAAAACACGATAAAAGGAGGTGCTCTCATGGGAAGTATGGTTGAGGTACCCGGCCTGAAAATCGGTATAACCAGCGACACCCACGGGGATGAGCGCACTTGCCGCAGGGTTTGGGCGGATTACTTTCATAATGTACAGCTGGTTATTCATGCCGGCGACGTGCTTTACCACGGTCCCAGGAACCCGGTGGTGGAAGGGTATAACCCGGCCGGCCTGGTGGAGTTTCTGAATTCCAGCCCGGTTCCGGTGCTTTGTGCCAGGGGCAACTGCGACTCCGATGTGGACCGGTTAGTACTGCAATGCCCGCTCAGCCCGTTTTTATTCCTTCAATTCGGTGGCTTGCGCATCATGGTGGAACACGGTGACGCCCTGGGGCTTGATAAAGAGTACATGGTGAACACCAGCCGCAAATACGGGATTGGCCTGTTTGTTACCGGCCATACCCACGAGCGCATGCTGGAGCGGGTGGGGGACGTAGTGCTGTTGAATCCCGGCAGCCCGTCGCTGCCCAAGGGGGACGGTACGCCCAGCGTGGCCATGCTGGAGAACAACTTGGTGCGGCTAATAAATATTTATACGGGGGAAACCCTTGGTGAGGTTGAGTTGTTCTAAAGCCCACCCAGGACTACCGGCAAGCCAGTAAGGCACTGCGTTTTGAGTCTTATCGCGCGCGGCGTGTGGAGCGGCGGGCAACAACTGCCGGTGCAGTGCAGGAGCTGAACCAGGGGCAAGCACTTAACTCCGCGTGACAGCCACAATCGAAACAGAATTGTGATGGTTACTAAGGGCTGGTAACGAACCGGGTGTGCGTAAACCGTGCAGCAAAGAGCAAAGGAGTCTTTTGCCTTGTTCAAAGGCAAAAGACTCCTTTTGATATCTGTTTTGCCAAAATTAAAGGAGGTAAAAGTTGCCTGTCATTTTTTTATGCCAGCTTGGCGCCTTTTTTTTCTTTGTAGCCCAAGCCATAAGCAGCCATCTTGCGGCGTACGAAAGCCAGCTGCATCTGCAGGGGCAGTTCCATGGGGCAGTTGTCGTCGCAGGCCATCAAGCCCATGCAACCAAAGGCGCCCTCCTCGGAACCTACCACTTCGAAGTACTCGGCCGGGGAACGCTCGTCACGGGGATCCACCATGAACCGGGCCACCCGGTTGATGCCTGCCGCGCCCAGGAACTCGTCCCGGATGTTGGCGGTGGCGCAGCCGGCGATACAGCAACCGCACTCTATGCAGCGCTCGGCCTCGTATATTTGTAGTGCCGTGTTATTGTCCATGCGCTCTTCCTGGGCATTGGGATCGAATGTCTTGGTGGTGTGTATCCAGGCTTCGGTTTTCAGAGATAGGTGCCTGAACCAAGTGCCCGTATCCACGGACAGGTCGCCGATTAGCTTGAACACGGGCAGCGGGAACAACTTGATCCGGGATGGCAGAGTCTTGGTTAGCGTCTTGCACGCCAGCTTGGGGCGCCCGTTGATAATCATGGCGCAGGAACCGCAAATGGCCGCCCGGCAGACAAAGTCAAACATCAGTGAAGGGTCCTGTTCCTCGCGAATCTGGTTCAGGGCCACAAATATGGTCATACCCGTGGTTTCATTCAGCTTGTATGTCTGGATATAAGGTTTAACTTCGGGTTTTTGCGGGTTGTACCGGAATATTTCAAAGGTTAACTCGCGCTCAGCCATTTTTGCCTCCTTGTGATTGCGCCGAGGATTCGCCGTAGCCGCGGTCCCCGGGCGGAAGTTCGGTTATCTTTACCGGCTCGTATTCCAGCTTGGGCAGGTCAGCGCCATCCGGCCAGTAAGCCAGGGTGCGCTTCAGCCAGTTCACATCGTCCCGTTTGGGGTAATCTTCCCTGGCGTGACTGCCGCGGCTTTCGGTGCGCATGAGCGCCCCGTAGGATATGCAAAGAGCCAGCTTGATCATCCCGGGCAGGCGCAGGGCCTGGGCTAGTTCGGGGTTCGGGCCCTCGCCGTTGGACCGCAGCCCTATTTTTAATGAACGGTGGTAAAGTTCCCGCAGGTTGTCCACGGCTTTTTGCAGGTCCGGGCCGTTACGGAATATACCCACATAGTCCATTAGGTTCTTTTCCATCATATTGCGCAGCTCGTAAACATTTTCCTTGCCATTCCAGCCGTGAATAAGCGTCTTGATACGGTTCTCCTGTTCCTTCACGGCCTTGTCGACCTGCTCGTAACTATAATTTAGGGTAGCGCCCAGCGTGTATTCGGCTACCTTTTTGCCGATAATTCGACCGGCGGTGATGGTCTCGGCCAGCGAGTTACCGCCTAAGCGGTTAAACCCGTGCAGGTCCCAGCAGGCCGCTTCGCCGGCGGCAAACAGGCCCTTCAGACCGTACGCAGCCCCGTCTATGTTGGTGCGCACGCCGCCCATGCTGTAGTGCTGGGTGGGCCGGACGGGAATCAGGTCCTTTACCGGATCTATTCCTGCAAAGTTACGGGCGATGTTGGCAATTTCCCGCAGGTTGGTGTTGATGTGCTTGGCGCCAAGGTGTCTGATGTCCAGCCACAGGTGCGGGCCGTACGGGCTGTCTACGCCGTAACCCTTGCGCATGTGCTGGACCATACGGCGTGAAACAACGTCCCGGGAGGCCAGTTCTTTTTTCTTGGGCTCGTAGTCCGGCATGAATCGGTGCAGGTTTTTGTCCAGCAGGTAGCCGCCGTCGCCCCGGGCGCCCTCGGTAATCAGTATCCATACCGGCACCATACCAGTGGGGTGAAATTGCACCGCTTCCATGTTGCCAAGGGGAACCACGCCGGTGTTCAGTGCTATGAACATGCCGCTGCCTTCGTTGATAACAGCGTTGGTGGAGGCGCTGTACAGTCTGCCGTAACCACCCGTGCAAATGACGGTGGCTTTGGCCACGTAGACCCTCAAGTCGCCGGTGCGCAGGCAGCGGGCCACCACGCCAATGCAGTTTTCCCCGTCGTGAATTAGCGAAATGGCTTCGGTCCGGTCGTGCACCGTAATGCCCATTTTGATGACTATGCTGTCCATGGTATACTGCAGGCAGTGGCCGGTACCATCAGAAGTATAACAGGTGCGCCACTTGGCGGTGCCGCCGAAGTCACGGGCCGTAATTAGGCCCTCTTTTTCTTTTTTCTCTTCAATTTCCCGGCCGTCGGGCAATACCCGCTTGCCGGCCACCACGCGGCTCCAGGGTACACCCCAGAGCGCCATTTCCCGTACCGCTATGGGTGCGGTTTCAACAAACAGGCGGGCCACATCCTGGTCGCATCCCCAGTCCGAGCCTTTTACGGTATCGGCAAAGTGTATGTCGGGATTATCTCCCTCACCCATGGCACAGTTGCCAAGAGAGGCTTGCATACCGCCCTGTGCGGCTGTACTGTGGGAACGGCGAGGCGGCACCAAGCTTAGTATTATTACGTCCAACCCGTGTGAAGCGGCCTCCACGGCTATTCGCTCGCCGGCCAGGCCGGCGCCTACTACCAATACATCAGTAACATGGGTTTGATATAAGCTCATTTAGGCACCTCCTCCCAACCGGACAAAGACAACCATTGCTGCCAGCCCAAGTGTGAATATGATGGCTGTGAGCATCTTGGTGACATAGCTAATGGGCTTGCGCGGGAACCAGCCCCACTTGACAAACTGGCGGTACAGCCCGAAACCTGCATGGTACTCGCCAATAATCAGTAGCGCCAGGTAGAACCACCAGAAGGAGGCCATGCGGTCCGCGCTGGTCATGGCGCGGATGGGCCAGCCGGTAACCACCATCCAAACGTGGATGCCGGCCAGAACCAGGATGGCCATGCCTGTAATGGCCTGGAAAACCCAGGTCCATGTGTCGGTGTGGCGCAGCATCTTGGCGTGCTGCCATACGATTCGCTGTTCCTGGATGCGGGTGGGGATCCTACGCCCGGCAATTACGAAATGGACAAGTGCAACTATTACGATAAACGGAATGCCGGTGTAGGAAAGGTAATACTTGTCTAGAAATACGGACAGCGCGTTGAAAGTTTCCTGGGAGATTAGAATTGTAGCCACGAAAATCATGTGTGTCCATAAAAATCCCACCAGAAGGAGCCCGCTGGTCAACTCCACCAGGTCCAGGTACAGGTCCGTTTTGTTGCTTTTGGTCAGGATTCTTTGTAGCAACATTTCTTCTCCTTTCCTTTTTTGCAAGGTTTACCTTTTAAATTAAAATGACTTACTCTAATTGTTTAACGGCTATCGTCATCCCTCCCCTGGAAGAGTTAATTATATCTGACTATAAATAAAATTAAGAATTTTTTTCCGTAAATTGCAACCTATAAATTTCAGCCAGTATATAAGAATTAGACGGCCGGGCTAGTTTTCCTTGTTTAATTTATTGTTTGGAATGCAAATCTCATACCTTTTAACAAGCTTCGTTTTTTAGAGCCTGCTCTGCATAAAGCGTTTATAATTTTTAAATTTTAAAAGTTGTTTTTTATAAATTTTAGAAAGCCAATTGTTTCCAAAACAAAAGTTTTAAAATAATGATAAGCGGCCGGCCTTTTTTTTAACCCAAATCATTGAAAAAGCAGTTTTTTAAAACACAGGCCAAACGATAATCATTTACATCTTGTAATGGTTTTCCTGTAATGGTTTGGTCAAAATTAGGATAATACTAAAGCAAGATCCAAACAAGGAGGTTAAAAAATGAAAGCCACGGGAATCGTCAGGAGGATTGACGACCTGGGCCGGGTTGTCATTCCCAAAGAGATCAGGCGCACAATGAGGATCCGTGAAGGCGAACCCCTGGAGATATATGTCGATCGGGAGGGTGAGGTGATCTTAAAAAAGTACTCCCCGATTAATGAACTGGGTGAGTTTGCCAAGGAATATGCTGATTCACTGTATGAAGCGTTGGGACATGTGGTTTGTATTGCAGATAGGGATGAAATAATCGCGGTATCAGGTGGTTTTAAAAAGGAACTGTTAAAAAAACCAATCGGCAATGTCCTGGAAGAAATTATTAACAATAGGCAAACAAAGGTTTTGGAGGGCGAGCACAGCCTTACAAACGACGATCGTGTGCAGTTTAAAAATAGTGTGATATCACCTATTATAGCTAGCGGTGATGCCATTGGAGCGGTTATCATAACTTCCAGCGAAGAAGCGCGTATGGGTGACCTGGAGAAAAAACTGGCGGAAACTGCTGCATCTTTTTTGGCGAAACAAATGGAAGAATAAAACGCCTCAAGCGGGGCGTTTTTTTTAATTTCCGGGTTAACCTTGAATGAAAAAAGAGCGTATTTAACGCCATAACAGGAAGTTAAATACCATAAATTGGCAGTAAGTTTTAATAATTTTTATTAATATTATTTTCTTTTCCGGGCACTATATTAACGCAAGGTCCGTAATGGCCGAGCCAAGATTGCTGCAGGGTCGAAAGGCTCTGCAGCAGTCGGCCAAAGGTTAATACAGGGTCCAAGGGCTCTGTATTGGCCGGAGGGCAGATCTGTAAATGTTCCGGCAGGCTATACTGCAGTCCGAAGGATTGCAGTATGGTCACAAGGGATGTTTACAGGTCGAGCTAAGACTATTATGGGTGTCGAAAATTTAACAATTAAACATTGTTCCGGAGTGTGATTTTGTTAAATTTATTGGGTCTGCAGCAGTCGAGAGATTGCTGTAGGCTCATAAGATATCCATAATAGTCGAGCGAAGATCATTATGGGTGTCGTAATGGTCTATGGCAGCCGAAAGGTTGTCGTGGGCTACGCAGATACTCATAGTGGTTGTAGCGAAGGTCATTACGGGCTTGAAGAAAGAAATCCCCTTTTCCTGCTGGGAAAGGGGATTTCGCCTTTATACATTTAAGTCGCAAATCTCTTCCTTTACCCGGAATAGAGGTGTTTTTTCTTATTTGATGATAGTGTTTGTTATATCCCTGGTATCCTTTAACTTGCAGGTGGGAAGTCCCATTTCCAGGTGCCGTTTTCTTTAACCATGTAAGCCGTGTAAGTTGCGTCCTTTTCTTTAGTACCTTCCAGTACCTGGTCTCCTTTAATAATAACTACCGCAACATTCCCCTCGATATTCTCTTCCACTACGTGGTAATTTTTCCAGCATCCCAGCCCTTCACCAAAAGCGGAGGTTTCAATGCCGCCGGGTTGTTTATAAATTTCCCTGGCATGCGGGCCCATAAGCGCCCACATTTGTCCCGCGTCCGGAATGACGGCAATAAACAGGTCCAGCGTGTCCGCGGGTCCCAATGTGGCGGATAGTTCCGAACCGGGGTCTATGGTAAGCCTGTTAAAAAGCAACCCTTCGCCTGTGTAAGGGTGTTCACTTGTGCCCACCTGTTCCCCTTCCACTTTTAAAATTACGGATTTGATGCCCGGGATGGCGGACATGGTGTAAGTTAGCTGGTCGATAATGCATCCAACCCGGTATGCCCCGCCTACTTGCTCAAACTCTTTGTTGAAATTAAGAATCACATGGGGGCGCTGCACCTGGATATCAAGCAGCTGCGCAGCGGGTATATTGTTTGCCAGCCCCTGCTTTTTCTCTTCTGCAGTTGGGCCGGCCTGCAAAAGTTCCAGTGCTTTTCTGGCCAGTACCGCTGGTTCCTTACTCTCCACTTCCACTTCCCTGATTACCGGTACCATTTCCGCTGTACTCCCGTTGTCGCGGGCGAAGAATACTTGCATGGTGGTTTTGGCCGGGCTTTCCTTGTTACCCGCATTTTGTTCATGTCCTGTTTCCGCCGGTGGTTTTTGAGCCGGGTTTTCTTCGGCATTACGCCCGGTTGAGCACCCGGCCAGGAGCAAGGTTACAATGAAAATTGCCAGGAACGCTGTAACGATCCTTTTGTCAATCAATTTGGCGCACATCCTTTCTTGCCGGTTTGCTAAAGAGACGAGGGGCGAAACAAAAAAGTTCCCGCCTGTAAAAATACAAGCTTTGTTTGCCAAAATTTCCCTTAGAAAAACTACTCCACTGGGATATACCCCATGCCGCGTTGCGGTACCAGCAGAAAGATGAAAATATATGTGGGTATACCTGTTCCGGTCGAGCGATTTGCGGGAGCGCCGGTAACGGCACCCGGCGCAGCGAGGCTACGAAACCGGACGAGCGAACAGGACGTTCGCGAAAGCCTTTCCCGAACCAGGACGGTGAGTTTATGGCGGTCCGGTTTCGTCCGAAGCAAGCCGTTGGTGCCGTCGGCGCGGGAGTTTTTAAACGCTGTGATGGTCATCGCCTGAAATTATGTTCTTATTTCTTTCTAATGTGCTGTTTAGGTAGTGCGTCACCTGTTTAGGAAAAGCGAGACGGAACAGGTATACCCATAACCAAGAGTATTTTCCGGGTAGCTTGTATTATAATGATGTATAAGTATACGTTTTGGCGGTTTAATGTCACCCTGTACAGCATGGTTTTATGCCATGCCGGTAACTTCTTATTTGCCCGCGAGAGGTGGTTGGGGATGAAAAAAACACAACTGGACAAGCTTTATGACCGGGTTGCCGCCTGTAATTGCGGGTGCCCAGGCGAGCGCCGGGGAGCGGGAAGGGTACGGGATACGGGTAACCCGGATAACGGCATTATTCTTGTGGGGGAAGCGCCGGGCGGAGAGGAAATAAAACTCGGGGTGCCTTTTGTGGGCCAGGCCGGCACGCATTTGGAAGGTTTTTTGAGCTTGGCCGGTCTTTCCCGCCGGGATGTTTTTATCATCAATTCCGTGAAATGCCGGCCTACCAAGAACAACGGCCGTGCCAACCGGAACCCCGGAATTTGTGAGATTAAATCCTGCGCGCGCTGGCTGGACGAAGAACTGGGGATTTTATCCCCTTGGTTGATAATCCCGCTGGGCGGGGTGGCTTTAAAAAAGTTTTTTGGAAACAGGACAAAGATCGGTGATTGCCACGGTAAGCCAGTGGAATCCAACGGTTATACTGTTTTTCCAATGTATCACCCAGCATCGGTTATTTACCGGCCCCAATTGCAAGAAATAATTGAGCAAGATTTCATTAACCTGGGAAAATGGTTGCGTCAAAATGCAGTTTAATGATCTATAATTATGAATATATTTTTAATTATGAATATATTTTTCGGGCAACCTGGGGTTGGTTTATCGCCAGCCGGGGAAGACGGGGAAGTTCGCTACCAGCTTAACTTTCCACTGGATTTTTCCCCGGAAAAACAGTTTGATATTGTTCTCAAATGGGTCCCCCGCGATGAGGTGTGGGTTTCCCCTGAAAAACATTTCAATAGAGGAACTTGTTGCAGCCGGTAGTTAACTTGTAGGGACACGAAAAACTGGTGTTATATAACCGCAATTTTGCTTGGCGGAGCAGAAATGTCCTTGTATTCAATATTCCGGGGGGCGGGTAATTCAGCGTGTATGCATGCCCGTCCAAAACTTGAGCCAATCGTGAAGTTTTTCAAATAACAGCCCCGCCATAAACCACAGCGGTGCCATGTCTAGGCGGATTAAACCGTTTACCTGCCAGCCTTCTCGGTATATCCAGGGACTGGTGCCCACAATGGACCTGATGGTCCAACCCGTGGTATATTCCACTGTCCATATTACCAGTACCCATACCAAGCCGCGCAGGTACCAGTGCAACGGGCGCATGGCATCGTGAAGGCGTTCCAGCAAAACAGCCAGCCCGTATATGGGAAACATCCACAGGTAGGTTTGGGCTTCCAGGCGCATATCACCCCTAAGGGCGGAACCGAAGCCGGTATATACTATTTCCATGTTCCAACCCAGTAAGCCGTAGATTATAAACCTAATAAGCATATGGTTATTTTGCGCAAGTACAATAAGTAAATAAAAGCGGGAAAAAATGGATGTCGAAGGAGGTGGAATTTGTTTTATAAATTATCGTATTTTTCATGAAATTTGCGGAGGTGAAACATGGATTACGTCATTGTAGGAAACAGCGCGGCGGGGATATCGGCGGCTGATACCTTAAGACGGCTTAATCCCGACGCGCGGATAACGATGGTGGATTACGATTCCCATGGAGCTTATGCCCGTTGCATGATACCGGAAGTGGTATCGGGAGAGTCGGAATTGAGCGGAATCATATACAGGAATGAGTATTTTTACCAATCCAGGGGTATTGAGCTTCTGCGTGACAGGGTGGTGTCGCTGCATCCTGAACGGCACCTTGTGAAACTGGCCAGCGGTAAGGAACTTTGTTACCATCGCTTGCTTGTCGCCACCGGAGCCAAGCCGGTGAAACTTGATATAGAAGGCATGGATGTGCTGGGTGTGCTGAATCTGCGCACGTACGATGACGCTGTCAACCTGGCCACCCTGGCGGTCAAGTCGCACCGGGCGGTGGTGCTTGGCGGCGGCCTGGTGGGCATTAAGGGAGCGCTGGCGTTGCGTCGCAGGGGAGTTCCGCGGGTCACCGTGGTTGTAAAAAGCAACCGGTTACTCAGCCGGCAGCTTACCAGTGAAGCTTCAGCCCTGCTGGAGCACGAACTGGCACTGGCAGGCGTCACCGTTATCCGGGGAATGAACCCGAAACGTATCGGAAGTAACGCCGGCAGGGTGAATACGGTGGTTTTGGAAAACGGGCGCGAGTTGCTGGCCGACATTGTTCTGGCGGCCAAGGGGGTGCGCCCCAACGCCGGGCTGGTCCGCGATGCGGGCGGCTTGGCGGATCGCGGAATTCAGGTTAACGATTACCTGCAGACATCTCTTAACGACGTGTACGCGGCGGGAGACTGCATCGAGGTTACCGACACCGTAACCGGCCGCAAGTCCCCGGCCGGCTTGTGGCCCCTGGCGGTTGAGCAGGGACGCTACGCGGCATTTAATATGTCCGGCCGGAGGCGGAAGTATCCCCCGCCGGTGGCATCCATGAACGCGGTACGTTTCGGCGATTTTTCAATTATATCCGTGGGTCCGGTGGATATTTCGGGAGACAAAGTATTTACATATGGGCCCAAGAACGGGGTTTACAGGCGTTTGGTGTTCAGGGACGGAAGGCTGGTCAGCGCGGTGTTTACCGGTTCAATTGAGCGGGCCGGTATATACACCTGGCTTATCCGCAGTAAGAGGCGGGTTACGGAAGGCTTGCGTAAAAAACTGGAGAATGGAACTATAACGGCGGCCGACCTGGCCATGGCCCAGTGAAAGGAGGATGCTCTGAAAAATGAAATCCAAGGATCCGGCAGTTAACCGGTTGATTAACATGGCGCTGGACAAGGAAGTGGAAACTGTATGGGACAGGTTTGAAGCCCAGCAACCGCAGTGCGGTTTTGGGGAGCTTGGTGTTTGCTGCCGCAATTGCGCGCAAGGGCCGTGTCGCGTCAACCCATTCGGGGACGCCCCGCAGAGAGGTGTATGCGGTGCGGACGCCCACACAATAGTGGCCAGGAACCTGGTGCGCGCCATCGCGGCCGGTACCGCGTCCCACTCGGGTCACGCCAAGCACCTGGTTCATGCACTATACAAGGGGCTGCAGGGTAAAGCGCCATACAGCGTTAAAGACGAGGGGAAACTGCGGGCACTGGCGGGCCGCCTGGGGCTGGACAGTGAGCTGCCGGTGGACAGGCTGGCCGGGGAACTGGTAGAACTGGCCCGGGCGCAATTTGCCGAGGACGAGGGCCCCATGAAATGGGCCACCGTGGTGTTGACCGAAAACCGCGTGCAGAAACTGGCCGGGCTGGGCGTTCTACCCTCCGGTATCGAAAATACGATATCGGAGATGATGCACCGGACCCACCTGGGGGTTGACGCCGACCCGGTAAACCTGCTGCTTGGCGGGGTGACCTGTTCGGTGGCTGACATGGCGGGCAGTCACATGGCCACGGCTCTTGCAGACATTGTTTTTGGCACACCCAAGCCTGTGGTGACGGAAGCGAATCTCGGCGTGATGAAGGAAAATATGGTCAACATCGCGCTGCACGGGCATAACCCGGTGGTCAGCGATGTGCTGGTACAGGTGGCTGGTGAAATGGAAGAACAGGCCAGGGAGGCGGGCGCGGAGGGTATTAACCTTTTGGGCGTATGCTGCACGGGTAACGAAGTGCTTATGCGGCACGGAATACCGTCCCTGACTCACTCTATTTCGCAGGAACTCCCTCTGCTCACCGGGGCGCTGGACGCCATGGTGGTTGATTACCAGTGCGTGTACCCGTCCCTGGCCGGGATTGCGGAATGTTGTGGGACGCCGCTGATCACCACTATGGATATGGCCAAGATTCCCGGAGCCCTGCATGTAGGTGTCCGGGAAGAAGAGGCCCGGGAAAAGGCGCGGGAGATTATCGGCCTGGCGGTGGAAACCTTTAAAAAACGGAAAGGCCGCCCGGTGAATATTCCCCAGAATAAAAGCAAGGTGGTGGCGGGCTTTTCCGTGGAAGCCGTGGTTGAAGCTCTTGCAGCAGTGGACGCCGGAGACCCGCTAAAACCGCTGGTAGATAACATTGTTAGCGGCAATATCCAGGGTGTGGTGCTGATGGCGGGGTGCAATAACGCCAGGGTGCCGCAGGACAGGAATTTTCTGACCATTGCCAAGGAACTGGCAGCAAGGGATGTTTTGCTGCTGGCCACGGGTTGCGGGGCGGGAGCATACGCCAGGCACGGGCTGCTTACCCCGGAGGCGGTGGGGGAATACGCGGGCCCGGGTTTGAAAGCTGTATTGACCGCTGTTGGTGAAGCCGCCGGGCTTGGCGGGCCGCTGCCTTTAATACTGCACCTCGGTTCCTGCGTTGACAACAGCCGGGCGGTTGACCTGGCCGTGGCTGTGGCAAACAAGCTGGGGGTGGATGTTGACAAACTGCCGGTGGCAGCCAGTGCGCCGGAGTTTAAAACCGAAAAGGCTGTAGCCATCGGTACCTACGCCGTCACTCTGGGATTACCGGTACATCTTGGCGTGGTGCCGCCGGTACTGGGCAGTGCGCAAGTTACCACCTTATTGACAGAAGGCATCAGGGACATACTGGGCGGTTACTTCATAGTGGAAACTGACCCGCTGAAAAGTGCCAGGCTGCTGTTCGAATCGCTGCAGGAGCGCCGCCGCGGCCTGAACCTGTCTACCAGGGACTGGTAAGGGGGTGTTGGCGTGAAAGAAGAGATATTAATCAAGTACGATCGCTGCCTGGGTTGCCGTTCCTGTGAGCTGGCATGCAGCGTGGCTCACAGTAGGGCGGGCAGTCTTTTCGGGGCTGTCCTGGCGGGTGAAAAACCTACCAGTAGGATCTTTGTCGACCAGGTGGGTGATAGAAAAGTGCCGCTAAACTGCCGGCACTGCGAGGAGGCACCCTGCATTGACGCTTGTATAACCGGCGCCATGCACAGGGATCAGGCCGGCGTGGTTACAAATGAGGGCGGCACCGGGCGGTGTACCGGGTGCTGGATGTGCGTAATGGTCTGTCCTTACGGCGTAATCCGCAGCGACCTGGAGAGGCGTAAAGCGGTGAAGTGTGACCGGGCTTGCAATGACGATTCCGGGAAGCCGGCATGTGTCCGGGCTTGTCCCACGGGCGCTTTAATACTGGCGCCGGTGGAAGAACTCAGCGGTGAGCGTCGCCGCCAGTTCCTTGTACGGGCCCTGAATGAATAGATAAACTGGTGACAGCGACGGGGTCCGGAAGATCCCGTCGCGTTGTGCAGCATTAATCCAGTCAACTAATGAAAAATATGTGAAAACAACACCGGCAATTGAGCCGGTGTTCTTACCTTATTCCGTTTTAACTGCCGGTCTGAACAAATCAAGGGTGCCGAGAAGGATATGAGCGAGGCCGAATCCCATTATGCCGGAACCCCAATTGCCGCCGACGTACCACCCAATCAGGGTGACTACTACACCCGCACCAATTACTATGTAACTGGTGGTATTGCGCTGCATGTTTAACCGCCTCCTGCTATTTCGGATTTGCTTAATATTTTTTCCAACTGGTGGTTATAGTATACAATTTAGTATAAAAAAAGCCCGGCAAGCACCGGGTTTTTCATGCAAATTAAAATTAATGGCCGCTATAATCATGCTGTATTTGATGTTTTTTAATTGACTGGTCGCTTTATGGAAACACCTGCGCAAGAGCCGGGTGAGTGCGCGTTTTATGAAATCTTTTGCAGGCTTTCCTGCTGTTTTTGACGCTTGTTGTAAAGCTCTTCGGCGTAATCGGAGGATATAAGGTACAGGTTTACCCACAGGTCGTGTTCATTATTCTTTCCCTCCAGCTCAGATGCCAAAATTTTAAACTTCTTGTTCACCCGGTCCTTGAAGGAAGAAAATTCAACCAGCAAATCCACCACTTCGCGTTGGTTGTACGAGGCCCCGTCTTTTAGTACTTTGGCCAACCCGTTTCACCCCCATGCAAATTCTTTTACCACATTATAAACCATATGGAAAATTATGTTAAGATATAATAATGTCTATTTTTGGTAAAAAATAAGGCAGGGCCCCCTCGAGGGCCCCTGGATTTGTATTCTCTAAAGTCTTAGAAAGTGGGGTTGTATGTTGAAGAGCCAAACTGGTTACTAATGCCGGATAAATTCTGATTCATGCGGCTTGCCAGCGCTTGCTGCGCTTGCTGGCTGATCATCTGGTTTTGGGCATAACTCTGGTTTTGGTTTTGCCACTGATTCTGGAACTGACCGCTATAGCCTTGAATTCCGCTGAATTGGACTGGTGAAGAATATCCTGAGGTTACCCCCATGGGGGGAGATGCGTATGTCTGGGTGGTGCTGAACTGGGGTGACTGGTAAATACCCGTGCTTGCTCCAGCACTAAAACGCTGTTGTTGAAAAGGAATTGCGGACGTGTAATTCGGCTGGTAGTACTGCTGGCTTGTGCCGAACATTCCGGTATGGGCAGGTGAGAATTGTAACCCAAATGTACCTGTTTGCTGACCGAAGCCCCCGGCATAACCGGTGCCGAGCTGCATTCCGCCTTGTGCCAGGCTTTGTGAAACCTGCTGTGCGGTACTGCTGACCATGTTCAGGTCGTTGTTGATCTGGTTGCAGGCTTGCTGAATGCGCTGGAGCTGATGGCTGACGTTTACTTCATGTTGCTGCAGGCGCTGCAGTTGGGCTGCGTTGTTTTGCTCGAACTGTTGCAACTGGGAGGTCAATTGGGAAATATTGTTGATCTCCTGGCGTAGCTTTTGAATTTGCTGTTGCAGTAGATAGACCTGATCCATAAACTAACCCCCTTGGCATAGATTTGTTTTTTGCATCCAGGTATATTATGTTCCAAGAGAAGTTATTTATTAGTGGCATTTCATGGAATTACAATTATTTTACTTTTTGGACTTTGTTCAGTACGTGCCAGCCTGTGGGGTTAAGCGCAAAGCCCACGACACTCGGTGATGACGCCGCGTGGTGCAGGCTGTGGCACAGTACAACCAGGGGCGTGTCCCGGTTCAGTATTTCAAAAACCCGGTTATACGTTTCACTCCGAATAGTCTTGTCCGGGGTTATACGCCCGCTGACAAGCAAGGTTTCAAGCTCAGTGCTGCGGTACCGGGTGATATTCTGGCTTTTACCCGGTTGGCCGGAAACCAGCAGAGTATAGAGGAAGTTGTCCGGGTCGCCGTTATCGCTGATCCAGCCGTACAAAAAAGCATCTCCTTCTTGTTCTCGCAAGGCCTGCTTAAACCTGTCCCAAGGGTAAGCGCGAATGTTGACATTAATTCCGGCTTTGGCGGCCGAGCGGGCCACCGCTTCGGCAATTTCTGTGCCGCCTCCCGGGCTGTAAGGCCTTGGGTCCGTATATGTCACCAGGGTGAAAGAAAAACCGTCTTTATAACCGGCTTCCGCTAACAATTTTCTGGAAGCTGTCAGATCATGAGCCGGCAGGGACACGCCGTTACTGTAATCATGGATTGCAGGCGGCAGGTACGTTTGGGCTTGTCGTACTTTCTGTATGCCAATTTCCCTGACAATTTCTTCCCGGTTGATAGCTTTTACCACCGCGCGGCGTAGCTTTGGCTGGTCGAAAGGTTTCCTATTCGAGTAAAAACCCAGGTAACAAAAATCCAGGCCGGTTACCTGAAAGACCGGGTAACCACGAGATCGCAGATCCGCCGCTTTATCGAACGAAAGGTCAAGTGCTATGTCTATTTTCCCTTCCAATAACATTTTTGCTCTTTCGCCCGCGTTTTTAATGGTCATAAAAAAAACCTCTTCCACTTTCGGAGTGTCTCCCCAGTATTCCGGGTTGGCCCGCAGTAATACTCTGCCATTGCTCACACTGGCCGGGATGAAAGGACCGGTACCCAGTGGCGGTAGCGATGACTCGTCGCCTTTTCCGGCAGGCGGTTTGGTTACCGGTGCCGCCATTGGCGAGGCCAGGTTGTTGAGGAAAGGGCTGTAGGGATATTTCAAGTTGAATTGCACCGTATAACGGTCCCGGGCAACAACTTTTTCCACCGGCCCGTAAACGAAATCGGCGTAAGTTGTGACGCCGTTCCGCCCGGACTCAACCTGCCTGTTCACGCTGTCTACCACTGTTTTGGCGTCAAGAGGTGTCCCGTCGTGAAAGTACACATCCTGGCGCAGGTTAAAGGTCCATATCGTGCCGTCTTCGTTAACTTCCCACGAGCGAGCCAGGCAGGGTTCCACGCTGGCTGTACCGGGTTTGAATCGAACCAGCCCTTCGTATATGTTGGCGATAACCCTCAACGACCCGGTATCCGTGGCCCGGGACGGGTCAAGGGTAATGATATCATATTCCTGGGCAACAACAACCCGGTTGGCCGGTGCTGGTGCCACGGTGGGGATGCCCGGCGGTTTATGTTTTTCTTGGTTCAGTACCAGAAGCGCGGCCAAGCCTAAAACAATTACCAAAACCAAGTGTTTATAAGCCATCTAAATCCTCCTAGCTGAATAAATGTTTACACTGAAAAAGCCTTACTTATAACTAAAATGGAAATATAAGTTAATTCTATATAATTTTTAAAATTCCTTGGAAAAAATTTGATTATAAAAGATGATATGCGAAGTATTATATAAGAAAATGTACTGGAACATTTAACTGAGCTTGCAAGGGAAAGGAGTTTTTAAAATTGCGTATAAGATTTGGGCCGGCGGGTAATTCCGACTCGTTTTACAAAGCGGGTCACAAATCGTCGCTGGACATGCCCCGCTGGCTGCGGGAGATGGGTCTTAATGCTTATGAATACCAGTGCGTGCGTGGTGTGCACATAAAGGAGGACACGGCGCGCAAGCTGGGGGAGGAAGCGCGAAAAAATGACGTGGCGTTAAGCATACATGCTCCATATTATATAAACCTGGCATCCACCGACCCCGGTATAATTGAAAAAACTCGCAAACACTTTATGGATTCGTTGCGGGTTGCACGGTGGATGGATGCGCGACCCGTTGTTTTTCATCCCGGGGGCAGAGGCGGGAAAAACCGGGCGGAGGCATTAAAGATTGCCCGGCGAAGACTTGCTGAATTACTGGACATAGCGGAGAGCGAGGGCTTGGGGGATATCCCGGTGGCACCGGAAACCATGGGCAAAGCGTCACAGCTTGGCAACCTGGATGAAGTCCTCGAATTGTGCGAAACCGGGAACAACGTGGTCCCCGCCATTGATTTCGGCCACTTGCACGCGGCGGGTGCGGGCGCGCTGGTTAGCGAAGAGCATTTCGCCGCCATTTTGGACAGGGTGGAAGATGCCCTGGGACCCGGTGCGCTGAAAAAATTACATATACATTTCAGCCCGGTTGAGTTTACCGCGGCGGGTGAAAGACGGCACCGTACCATGGTTGAGGAGGGATATGGTCCGGATTTTACTCAACTGGCCCGGCAGATTGTTAAAAGGGAAATGACTCCCACCATAATTTGCGAATCCAGCGGAAGACAGGCCGAGGATGCGTTGATATTCAAACGCATCTTCCAGGAAGCAGCTGGCCTTATTAAACCTAAGTAGACGCTCATGCCGCGTTGCGGCGCCAGCAGAAAGATGAAAATTACTTGTAGGGTATATCTGTTCCGGTCGAGCGATTTGCGGGAGCGCCGGTAACGGCACCTGGCCCAGCGAGGTTGCAAAACCGGACGAGCGAACAGGACGTTCGCGAAAGCCTTCCCCGAACCGCAGATGGTGAGTTTATGGCGGTCCGGTTTCGGAAAGCGGTCAGGGGACACACTTCCCCTTTGGGGTCGAAACTTTTAGGTCGGAAGTATGTCCCCAACGTATAAGCCGTTGGTGCCGTCGGCGCGGGAGTTTTTAAACACAATGGTGGTTGCTTCCTGTAATATGCTCTTATCCCTCCTAATGGTGCCGTTTAGGTAATGAGTCACCTGTTTAGAAAAAGCGAGACGGAACAGGTATACCCTATACTAGAAAACACTTTCTGGGTAGTTTGATGCTAAATTAATGTAAAAAACGAGCGCCTTGCACTTATTGTGCGGGCGCTCGAAAATAGAACCGGTGATTTCTGGGCTTATTTAACCTGGTGCACTTCCACGTCCTGGGCGCCCAGGTGTTTCAGGGTTTCCTGGGCGTCGTTGATCCTGTTGTCATCCGTTTTCACAGAAACCAGTACGCGGCCTTCCTTGACCTTATCTTCGTAATACCTGCTCCGGTCGGCGGGGATGCCCCAATCTATCAAACCTCCCGCAATACCTCCTGCGGCGGCACCGGACAGGAGCCCGGCAATAGGCCCGGCGGCGACCAGAGGCCCGATGCCTGGTATGGCCAGTGCCCCGGCACCAGCCGCAAGCCCGGCCAGCCCGCCGATAACGCTTCCAGTGGCTGTGCCGCCGGTCAAGTCATTGCCACCACCCATGGCCCCCCGGTTATTTCCACTTTTTTCATCATCTTTGGCCAGTATGGAGATTTCTTTATCAAATCCTTTTCTCCGTAGCTCGTCCACCGCTCTTTCCGCTTGGTTACGGTCCGAAAAAGTGCTGAGCACAGCTTTCATTTTATGAAAAACCTCCTTGTATAGTGTATCATTCCTAATTTGCCACGATATTGCAAAACTATGCACGTACAAAAATAGGTCATGGCTAAAAATTTTGGTTTATTTTTGGGGAAGGTTTGATATAATAATGTTTGTTGTTTAGCAAATTAGTATCTGGAGGGGATAAGGAAAATGTTACCCACTCCCAAAAAATTCTTTATAACTGCCGCTGCGGCCGAGGGAAACAGCGAGTTGACAGCTTTTGACAACGCGCTGCTGGCCGGCCGGATAGGTAACATCAACCTGCTTAGGGTTACCAGCATTTTGCCCCCCGGCGTGGAGTATGACCCGGATTTGAAAATTACCCCGGGGTCCCTGGTACCCACTGCCTATGGCTACATAATCAGTGATGTGCCTGGCGAATTGATTTCTGCCGCGGTGGGGGTAGGATTTTCCGCGGACACATTCGGGGTAATCATGGAGTTTGCCGGGTATTGCGGCGAGGCCGAAGCAAAGGCCAAAATTGAATCCATGCTGCGAGAAGCTTTTGAATCCCGGGGCATGGAATTAAAAGAAATCAAAATTGCCGCGGTGGAGCACAGGGTGGAAAAGGTGGGCTGCGCGCTGGCGGCCGTACCCATGTTTTATTAGGTTTTTTTACCGGTGGCATGATTTAAGTGAAGGAGGGGAAAGGTATGGAGGGGAAAGGTATGGAAGAAGTGTGGTTCACCGAGGACCAGACAGATAATTTGCGGATCAGCGTCCGGGTGAAAGAAATTTTATTCAGCAGCCAGTCTTCGTACCAGAAGGTTATGGTAATAGATACCTACGAATTTGGCCGCATGTTGACCCTGGATAACGTAATTCAGACCAGTGTAAAGGATGAGTTTATATACCACGAAATGATTACTCACGTGGGGCTGAATACCCACCCAAACCCCAAAAGCGTACTGGTTATTGGCGGCGGGGACGGGGGATCGGTTAGGGAAATTGTCAAGCATAAAAACGTGGAAAAGGTTGTGCACGTGGAAATCGACCAGATGGTCATTGACGCGGCGAAGAAATTTCTACCCGAGTTAAGCTGTGGTTTTGAAGACCCACGGGTAGAAATTGTGGTGGACGACGGGATCAAACACGTGCAGGAAAACAAAAACGCGTACGATGTGATTATTATTGACTCCACCGACCCGGTGGGACCGGCGGTGGGGCTTTTCAGCGAAGAGTTTTACCGCAATGTATATGAATCGCTGAAAGAAGACGGTCTTTTCGTGGCCCAAACCGAATCACCGCTTTTCAACGCCGATTTAATCGCCAGGGTTAATTCAACCATCAGCGGCATATACCCGGTGACCAGGTTGTTCCATGCAGTGGTTCCCGCTTACCCAGGAGGGTACTGGTCGTTTACCATGGGTTCCAAGAGGTACGACCCGCTTGAAGTTGACACGGACAAGCTGCCTAAACTGGATACCAGGTGGTACTCTCCGGAAATTCACAAAACCGCCTTTGTTCTTCAACCTTTTCTCCGGGACTTACTGCCGGGGTAAAGCGGGGAACGTGTTGAAATGCGGGATTTAATGGAAAAACGGGGCGTGTTCATGGGTGCCGGCGACAGCTACGATGAATCCGCGGTAGTCCTCGTGGGCGCGCCCATGGATTTTACCGTTAGTTACCGGCCCGGCACCAGGCTGGGCCCGCAAAAAATACGCGAAGTTTCGGTGGGGCTGGAGGAATACAGTCCATACCTAGACCGGGATCTGGCGGATTTCTGTTATTACGACGCCGGCGATGTAATTATGCCCCTGGGGCACCCGCGCGAAAGCCTGCGCAGGTTGGGAGTGGTTATTGAAAAGATCCTGGATGACGGGAAGCTTCCCCTGGTGCTGGGCGGAGAGCACCTGGTCAGCCTGCCATGCATCGAGGCAACCGCGAAAAGGTATCCGGCCCTTGCCGTGTTGCATTTGGACGCTCACGCGGACCTGCGCTCGGATTATCTTGGCGAAACGCTATCTCATGCCACGGTAATGAGGCGGGTAGTAGAAACAGTGGGCGGGGATAACTTGTACCAGTTCGGTATCCGTTCCGGCACAGCGGAGGAATTCGACTTTGCCCGCCGGAACACGCACTTCTATCCCTTTGAGGTGCTGGAACCGCTGCGTAAAGTGCTTCCCGACCTGCGGGGGCGGCCGGTATATGTTACACTGGACATCGACGTGGTGGACCCGGCCTACGCGCCCGGTACCGGCACCCCGGAGCCTGGCGGTTGTACATCGGCACAAGTAATTGATGCGTTGCACATGATGAAAGACCTGGACGTGGTCGGTATGGACTTGGTTGAAGTATGCCCGGTTTACGACCAGTCTGAAAGAACCAGTCTTCTTGCCGCTAAGATAGTGAGGGAAACGATTTTGTTATTTGGCAAGAAATAAGTGTATAAATACAATTGACATGACGGTGAAATTTTTGTATACTTAAGATTGTCAGCGGTATGGGGCAAAGGAAGTCCTTCGCCCCGGGATATAATTTAATATGCGGAGCTGTGGTGTAGCGGTCTAACATGCCGGCCTGTCACGCCGGAGATCGCGGGTTCGATTCCCGTCAGCTCCGCCAAAATGCCACGGTAGCTCAGTTGGTAGAGCAGAGGACTGAAAATCCTCGTGTCGGCGGTTCGATTCCGTCCCGTGGCACCAGTAAAGACTTGCGTGCGGAAGTGGCTCAGTGGTAGAGCATCGCCTTGCCAAGGCGAGGGTCGCGGGTTCGAATCCCGTCTTCCGCTCCATTTTTATCTGGCGGCATAGCCAAGTGGTAAGGCAGAGGACTGCAAATCCTCGATTCCCCGGTTCAAATCCGGGTGCCGCCTCCAATCAAAAGTGCCAACTGGCAACCCTGGTGGGTTGCCAGTTGGCGTTTTTGTGAATTCTAAAAGGTCTGTAAAAAACTGAATAACCGTAAAGTTAACCGTTAATCGACGGAAATAAACCAATCGCGTAAACAAATTATGATTCTTTCCGTATGCCCCGGTTATAATTTGTATTTTTTGTAATTTTCAACTACATTTCTTAAATGCTGCTTGATAATTTTGCTGGCCAAGTCTACATCTTTCCGTTCCAGGGCATCAAGTAATTGTTCATAGTCCTGAATAAAACTGACTTGCTCGTGTTTGATAATACTTTTTCTGACTCTCCTTACATAATCCTCCATATTGGCAAGGGCCTTGTTGATCCACTTGTTTTTAGTTTTGGATATTAACAGTTGATGGAAATTGCTGTGGGCATTGTCATACTCGTCAATAATGCCTTTTTTCAATGCGCTTTCCATTATTTTAACTTGTTTTCTCAAATACTCGATATCGCTTGGTTCACTGTTTTCCGCTGCAATTTTAATGGCATAAATTTCAATTATTTCGCGGAATTCATAAAGTTTAACCACATCTTCGATGGAAATATCCGTTACAACAGCTCCCCTAAAAGGCCTGATTTCTACAAAACCTTCATTTTGCAATTGAATTAGCGCTTCTCTAATGGGAGTTTTGCTCATTCCAAGCTCTTCTGACAAATTTGCCTCTCTTAGCTCGTATCCTGGCTTGTAATACCCGTTAATTATATCTTCCTTTATTATCTCATAGGCTTGTTCTTTTAATAGCTTTACTTGGGCCCTCCGTTGATTTTTAACGTTTTTCATATCAAAATTCCCCATTTCGCGTATATAAAGTATAATATATTATAGTTTTTATTTGGTCAAGACCATTGAATGTTAAACTAAGTTTACATAAAATGCTGTGTACCCCCAAGGGCCATCAAAAAAACGCGTGAAATTTGCTCGCGTGTTTTTTTTGCTTTTTTATTGATACATTAGAGTTTTTTGAAAAATGTATTGAATATTTGATAGTAACAAATATAATATATTATATATAATATATAGCAGGAGGGCTTTTGATGAAACCGGATCTCAGTGTAGAAGTATGTGGCATTAAATTCAAAAACCCCGTTGTAGTGGCATCAGCAACTCCTACCAAAGACGCCAAGTACATGCGCAAGTGCGTAGAAGCGGGAGCAGGCGGCGTAATATCAAAGACCATCAGCCCCGAACCCTTGCTTACTAAATACGTATCACCAAGGTTTACGGTATTGCACAAAAAAGGTTGGCCTCACGTCTATTCAAACTACTCTTGTGAATTTTTAGCTACTTATTCGGTTGACGAGTGGATGAACGAGCTCAAGCTTGCCAGGAAATACTGCGATGAGGGCGGGACGGTATTAATCGGTAGTATATCCGGCGACTCCTTGCAGACTTGGTCTGAGCTGGCGAAGAAAGTGGAAGATGTTGGTGTGGACATGCTGGAGCTTAACTTTGGTTGCCCCCACCCGCGTGATTTGGGTTACAAGAGCGGCCAGGAACTGGGTAGCGACCCGGATGCGGCGGCGGAAGTTACCAGAGTGGTGGTTGATTCTGTAAAAATTCCCGTTTTCGTTAAGCTGACCCCTGAAGCCGTAAGCCCGGTATACGTTGCCCAGCGCGTCAAGGAGGCGGGCGCCAGTGGTGTAACGGTTATTAACAGGTTCCCGGCACTGGACGTGGATTTGGACACCGGCCGCCCGTTGCTGCATTCCACCTTTGCGGGAGTGGGCGGGCCGTGGATGAGGCCTATCACCTTGAAGTGGATCGCCAAAGTGGCCCGGGAAGTGAAGATACCCATTTCTGCCACCAACGGCATTAGAACCTGGCAAGACATGATCAAGTGTACCATGGTGGGCGCGTCCACCATTCAAACCTGCACCGCCCTCATGTACGGCACCAAACAATACGGGCACATTCAAGAATTCCTGGGCGGAATGGAAAAATACCTGGCCGACAAAGGCTACAAATCCCTTGACGAAATCCGGGGTATCACCCTGCCACAGATTAAAACCTGGGATGTTGTGGACCGCGAAACCAAGGCCATTTCCAAAGTTAACAGTGAAAAATGCACCGGTTGCGGGTTCTGTGTTTCCTGGTGTTTCTACGATGCCGTGTCCATGTACGAAATAGGCGGCAACAAGCAGCGCAAGGCCCAAATTGACCCCAACAAGTGCGACGGCTGCGGCTTGTGTGCAGCACTTTGTCCCAGGGATGCCATCACTATGGAGGGGCCCAAGCCCGTTTACCTTGGCGATTTCAGTTAAGAGACCTTTATCTTGAGAATTTCACACAGGGGAGTGGCACCGTGGCGAAACCGGAACTTACACGGCCCTTATAAAATTCCTTATGGCTGCATGACCTTGGAGATGAGGTACTACAAGAAGTAGTGACGGGAGCCCCCTTCCATTGTTTCTAACAGAGGAGGGGGGTACTGTCCTTGCAAACCTTTTGCTGAATTTGGAGGTTATCCCAAAATGAGTAAAAAAACTGTGGCAGTTAATATTAATGAGAAAAATTGCAAGCGATGTGGCTATTGTATCGAATTTTGCCCGGCCAAAGTGTTCGGGGCGGCCAAAGATGGATTGCCGCTGGTTGGCCATCTCGATAAATGTACCAGCTGCGGGTTTTGCGAGTTGCGCTGCCCGGACTTCGCCATAACGCTGGAGGTGATTGCCAGTGGGTAGACCCGAAGGAATGCAACTGCTTCAAGGAAATGAAGCCTGCGCCTGGGGAGCCATTGACGCCGGGGCAAGATTTTTTGCCGGTTATCCCATAACACCGTCATCTGAGATTGCAGAAGCTTGTGCCAGGGAATTACCCCGGTATGGCGGGGTATATATCCAGATGGAAGACGAAATCGCCAGCATGGCCGCAATTATAGGAGCTTCTTTATCCGGCCAAAAAACATTTACTGCCACCAGTGGCCCGGGATTTTCTCTAATGCAAGAGAACCTCGGGGTCGGTATATACCAGGAAGTACCCTGCGTAATTGTAAACGTGCAGCGAGTGGGCCCGGCCACCGGTTTAGCCACCCGCCCGGCACAGGCAGACGTAATGCAGTCCCGCTGGGGAACCCACGGCGACCACTCAATTATCGTCCTATCTCCGGCATCGGTAAAAGAGATGTATTATTTGACCGTGCGAGCATTTAACCTGGCTGAAAAATACCGCACGCCGGTAATATTGTTGAGCGATGAAGTAGTTGGTCATATGAGAGAAAATTTCGCCCTGCCCGAACCCGGCACAATTGAAATAATAAATCGCAAGCGGCCCCGGGGTGACTACAAAGAATATCTACCTTACAAGCCGGATGAAGACGGTATACCGCCCATGGCCTCTTATGGTGATAAATATATAATGCACGCGTCAAGCTCTTGTCACGACGAAACCGGCTGTTCCAACAGCAAGCCGGAAACCAACCGCAAGCTGTTGAATCGCCTGAGGGTAAAAATTTACAACAATCTGGAAGATATAGTCCAAGTGGAATATTTTGGCCCCGCGGACGCGGAAGTAACCTTAATAGCATTTGGAGCAACCTCCAGGGTGTGCAAGCAAGCCGTCGTTGACGCGGAAAAGGAAGGCATTAAAGTAAATCTTTTAAGACTAATTACCATTTGGCCTTTTGCAGATGAACAGGTGCAAAAAGCTTTGGAAAAGGCGAAAGCGGTAATCGTGCCCGAAATGAACCAGGGCCAGGTGTTGGGTGAAGTGCAGCGTGTAAACCGCACAAATACACCGGTATATCAAGTGTCGCGTACAGATGGGGAGCTGTTCACCACGGCGGAAATACTGGCCAAGATCCGGGAGGTGGCGATATAGTGCCATATAAATATACCGATTACCTGAAGACCGAAGCACAGCCATACATGTGGTGCCCGGGGTGCGGTGATGGTATTGTGATGCGTGCCCTGGCCGAAGCACTGGCAGAATTACAGCTGCCCCCGCACCGGGTTGTAATAGCCACCGGCATTGGCTGCTGGGGCAAGGCAGACGATTACTTTGCCACCCACGCCTTCCACGGAACCCACGGGCGGGCGCTGGCTTTTGCCACCGGTATAAAAATAGGCAATCCCGAACTGCATGTTATCGTGCTTATGGGTGACGGTGATGCAGTAACCATCGGGGGCAACCACTTTATTCATTCCGCGCGCCGTAATATGGACTTGACTGCTGTGGTGGTAAACAATTATAACTATGGAATGACCGGCGGCCAGTATTCAGCCACCAGTCCTCTGACAGCGCGCACCACCACTTCACCCCGGGGCGTACCCGAGCCCGGTTTTGATGTATGCGCCCTGGCGGAAACATCGGGCGCCAATTTTGTAGCCCGTACCACCGCATACCATGTACTCCAGATTAAAAAATATATCAAGCAGGCCATACAGAAAAAAGGATTTAGCTTGGTAGAGGTAATGAGTCCCTGTCCTACTCATTTCGGCCGGAGAAACTATGCCGGCGGGCCGCTGGCCATGATGAAATACCTGAAAGAAAGAGCAGTGCCCAAATCGCGCTTTGATAAAATGACGGACCGGGAAAAACAAGACCACATTGCCACGGGCGTGTTTGTTGACAGAGAGCGCCCGGATTTCCTAACGGTTTACCGGGAACTAAATTCAATCGATCAGCTGGCGGGCCAAGGGGGCGATAACAAATGAAGAAAACCTGGCAAATAGTAATGGCCGGAGACGGAGGCCAGGGCTTGATCGTCGGCGGGCGCATCTTGGCCCAAGCCGCCATTTTGGAAGGGAAAAACGTACTGCAAACCCAAAGTTACGGTATTGCCGCCCGGGGGGGTTATTCAGAAGCCCAGGTAATCATATCCGAAGGGGAAATATATAACCCCCAGTGCGAGAAACCGGACCTCGTTCTTGCCCTAACCCAGGCAGCTTATGATCGTTACTACCGGCTAGTGCACGAGAATTGCCTGATTATATACGAGGAAGATGCGGTATCACCCAAGCGCGGTAAAAATGAAGTGGCTTATCCCTTTAAGGATGCTTGTCTTGATATAGGCAGCCTGAAAGTGATTAACTCGCTGTTTTTGGGTGTAATATTGAAAAACGCTCCCATTCTTAAAAAAGAAAGTTTGATTAATTCCATAAAAGAAGCGTTGCCATGCAAGCTGCATGAAATTAATATAAAAGCGTTTAACGTGGGGGTAGGGAGTGAGTAACGAGAACATGCTGCAAATTTAATAAACAGAGGTGTGGTATTGCAACGTGGCGGCACGGGTCCAACGGAAAAAGCGCTGGAATTGATAAAAGGAGCAGTTGATATCCATATTCATACTACTCCAGATATATTCCTGCGGAAGATTAACGACACTGAAGTGGCGTTATTTAAAAAAATTTAGACTTTAAAAAATTTATACTTGATATTTAAACAATATGCAGTAAAATAATATATAGTATAAGATATAATATATGATATAATATATGCAATATGATTTTGCAATCTGAAAAAAATGCCAATGTTTACTACGACAGCTAAAAAATAAGTGCGGCTTATTTTGAACAAAATTTCACATATCTATAAAAAGAGTACCTGCTATGCTGTTGGCTGAATTAAAAGCGCGATGAATTTTTGAGATGCCTTATTTATTTACCCATTTAAGGGAGGTGGTCATTTCACGTTTAATTATAATCCAAAGTAAATGGAGCCTATTTAGAAAAAATGTTTGAAACGATAACTAATTTTGGGTGTACGTTATGTGGATTGTAGTCTAAATATTGTTGATTCGAATGACTGGGTACGGTTTCCAAGGGAGATTGTCAAGGGAGCGCCTATGAGTTGTTCCTTTTGCTTGAGTGCTTGTGCTATATCACGTATCATATAGTGCATATATTATATCATGTACATTATAGCATATAGTACATATTAAATGGCCATCTAATTTATGTTAAGTTTGGATAAGCTAATATTTTCGTTCAATTAACTAGGTACATGAGGCGGGGGTGATTAATGAATCGTTATGTATAGTTTTATGAAAAAGGCTATGGTAAACAAGTAAGCGATGCAAAAAGGGGGAATAAAATGTTACTAAAGCAAAAACCAATTATTTTATTGATGGTTGTTGCTTGTATGCTGTTAGTTGCCGGCTGCGGAGGAAACTCCGATTTCTCCGATGAGATGGTGTTAGCTATTGGCACCGCCGGGGTGCAAGGGATTTATTACCCGATTGGTGCGGGGGTTGCTGAAATTATTAACGCCCATGTACCCAATGTCAGTGCTTCGGCTGAAGTGACAGCAGGGGGAGTAGAGAATATTACCAGGATTGATAAAGGTGAAATACATTTGGGATTGGCCAACTATGATGCAGCTTATTTTGCTGAGAAAGGCGAAGCACCCTTTAATAAGGTGATGAATGCAAGCGCCCTATTTCCAACAATAGCCAGCACAACTCAAATTGTAACTTTTGAGAAATCAGGTATTAATTCACTGGCTGATTTAAGAGGGAAAAAAGTTTCTGTTGGACCCGCTGGGTCATCAATCAATATTATGGCAATCAACTTATTGAATGCGGCCGGGTTGACGCCTGGTAAAGACGTAAAAACATCGCCTTTAAGCAATGTTGAAGCGGCGCAATCCCTGAAAGACGGCAATATTGATGCCATGATTCTTATGACTACCTATCCAATGGCTTCTATAACCGAAGTTGCTTCAAGTGGTAAGATCAAGCTGCTTTCCATTCCTGAAGACGTAAGGGATAGACTTGTAAATGAACACCCGTACTATGTAAAAACCACTATGCCAGCCAATGTTTATGATAATGTGAATTATGAGGTTGAAACAATAGCCCTCATGACCCTGGTTTTAGCCAGCAATTCCCTGGATGAAGAGGTAGCTTACCAAATTGTTAAAGCTGTTTACGAGAACCTGGACCAACTGAAAGAGGTTCATGATAACATGAAAAACATGACCATAGAAGATGCTAAGGACATACCAGTTTCAATACACCCTGGTGCTGAAAGGTATTTTAAAGAGCGTGGAATTATTTAATTAGTTAAAACAAATAATGGCGCGTGTATCAATTAATACTTTAAAAATTTAGGTACACGGGCCATGTTTTATAAATAGACGAAATTTGGCGAACTGAAGTGGGGAGGTTGCATGGCTTTAGAAACAAAGAATAAAATAATTGCTGTTCTTGCTGTAGGGTTGATTAGTTTTCATGTGTATACTGCTTTATCGGGTGTTTTACCAGGAATTTACCAAAGAGCTTATCACTGGTTGTTTGTAGTTTGCCTGGTTTTCTTAGTTAAACCGCTTCCACAAAAAGGAATGCTATTTAGAATTGTTGATGGGCTACTTTTATTGGGAGGTGCTTTGTCTTCAGTCTATATCATTTATTCTTACGAAGACGTTTTGTTGAGATTGGGTTCACCAACCACGCTGGACGTTATATTTTCAGCTATTGCCTTAATTACGGTACTGGAAGCGGCTAGGCGTATGCTTGGCTGGGCGCTACCTTTGTTGGCCTTGGCTGCGTTGTTTTATACTCATTTTGGTCCTTATTTTCCGGGGTTGTTACGGCACAGCGGTCAACCTGTCGAAAGAATCATTACCTTTATGTATCAAACCACTGATGGTATCTGGGGTATACCCCTGGGCTCCTGTGCAACTTTTATAGTTTTATTCTTACTATTTGGAGCATTTTTGGAAGTAACCGGTGCGGGACAATGGTTTTTCAAGATGGCCCATGCTTTAACGGGAAGATTTAGAGGCGGGCCTGCTCAAGCTGCCGTTTTATCGAGCATGTTTATGGGCAGCATGTCGGGCAGCTCAATCGCTAACGCTGTAACAACCGGTACATTTACAATCCCTTTAATGAAAAAGGTGGGGTACCGTCCCACGTTTGCAGCAGCTGTTGAAACTGTGGCTTCTTCGGGAGGACAACTTATGCCGCCGGTAATGGGGGCGGCCGCTTTCATCATGGCCGATTACATCGGTGTTCCCTACGTTCAAGTTGCTAAGGCGGCGTTAATACCTTCTTTGTTATATTTTCTGGTTTTATCCGTCGTAGTTTTTCTTGAAGCTTATAGGTTGGATATTAAACCTCTACCGGCCAGTGAATTACCCAGAATTAAGGAAACTATGATGAGTGGTTTGCAATACCTGATTCCATTGTTGATTTTAATTTACCTGCTGGCACTGGGTTTGAGTCCCATGCGGGTGGCTTTATTTGCTACTTTTGCGGTAATTGGTGTTTCTTTGGTTCAATCGGCCGTTACTAAACAAAAAATAAATCTTCAAGATTATGTTGCAGCTTTGATAAAAGCGGGCAGGGGCATACTACCTGTCGCAACGGCTTGTGCCGCTGCAGGGTTAATCATTGGTTCGACCACAATTACAGGTTTGGGATTGCGATTAACTAATTTAATTGTGAGTGTGTCGGGCGGAGAAGTATTCATTGCTCTAATAATGACGATGTTGGTATCTATTGTTTTAGGGATAGGTTTACCGACTGCGGCCGCTTATATAGTACTTGCAGTCCTTGGCGGGCCCGCACTGATTAAAATGGGTGTGCCTCCGCTGGCTGCACATTTATTTATCTTGTATTTTGGAGCAGTTTCCACCATAACGCCTCCGGTAGCATTAACTGCGTATGCAGCGGCCGGGGTAGCTGAAACAAACCCTATGACTACCGGGTTTGTAGCTTTCAGGTTGGGGCTTGCCGGTTTTATTGTTCCCTATATGTTTGTTTTCGGACCTGCTTTATTGTTACAAGGAACTGTTTCACAGATAGTTTCTGCAATACCAACTGCTATATTGGGCTGTTTTTTACTGGCGTTGGCGCTGGTCGGGTGGTGGCGGGTTCGCCTTAACATCTTAATGAGGTTAATCGCAGCGGGTGCAGCGCTTGCTTTAATAGACCCAGGCTGGCAAACTGATATAATCGGTGCGTTAATTATTGTGGCTATCTATATTTTCATCAAAACCAAAGAAAAAAGTAGTAGCGCTCATAGTGTTAAAAATGCGTAAAAGGAGGGCAATAAACTGTTATGACAGATTGTAATTTGGAGACGGATATTTTAGTAATTGGTGGCGGGCTGGCCGGTTGTTTTGCGGCAATTAAAAGTAAGGAAGCAGACAAAACAGCTCGAGTAATGGTTGTGGATAAGGGTTACATCGGCAGTAGCGGGCAAAGTGTTTTTGCCGCCGGTTTAATTAATATATGCACTGATAAAGATAACGCTGATTTATGGTTTGAAGAAATTGTTAAGACAGGCGAATATTTAAACGACCAGGATTGGGTTAAAGTTATGCTGTCTGATACTTATCCATTAGTTAAAGAGATGGAACGGTGGGGAGACAAATACAATTTACCTGTTTTAAAAACCGATGAATCCGGAAATTTAATCAGGGTCAAAGGCAGGGGTAATAAACACACCGAGACAAGCCTGGTTTATCCAAAAAATATGATGAAAGTGCTCAGGCGTAAATTGCTTGAAGAAAAAGTTACTTTGGTGGAAAGAGTTATGATTACCGACTTGCTTGTGCAGGACGGCCAAGTTGCAGGTGCCCTCGGGTTTGATTACAGAAACAAAAGAGTAGTGGCTATTAGAAGTAAATGCGTCATTATGGCTGCGGCCGGATGTGGTTTTAAATCTTTTTATATCGGGCACAGAAACTTAACCGGCGAGGGTCAGGCGGCAGCATATGAAGTTGGCGCGGTTTTTCGCGGCATGGATCAACCAACATCCAATACCACGGCCAGGATTACCGATATTCACGGTATGGGGCTTATTGTGGCTACCGGAGGTCGCTTTATCAATAAGCACGGAGAAGAGTTTATGTATCGGTACGATAGCGTTTTGGGTAATAGAGTACCTTTGCCCAAGTTGGTGATATCTTTTGCTGTTGAGGTAGCGCGTGGAAACGGTCCGATTTATCTGGACCTTTCCGGAATTAACCAAAGTGACAGGTCCATGCTCAGGGAGTTGGTGCCGGATGCCTTTAATTCTTTGGAAAGTTTGGGTATAAGACCGTTTGAGGAACCAATTGAGTGGATGCCTGCTTTCTATGGTAGCTGTGCCCAGGGCGGGGGATTATGCATCGATCTTGATTGTCGAACCAATATTCCGGGGTTACTGGCAGTAGGTGATTCTTCTTGCTCTCCTGTTCAGGGTACTCTTTCGGTACAGGGCGTGAATTTGTCTTTTTGTGTGATTTCAGGTGCCAGGGCAGGCAGAGAAGCAGCTAAATTTATTTCTGGAGATGTTAAGCTGTTGGAAGCTGATTCGTCAATATTTGTGGAACAGTTTAATAAATACGGCCAAAAAGTCATTGCGCCCTTGCGTAGATTAGATGGACCTACCCCGGACGAGGTTATTTACAAGATTCAAGAGACGGTTATCCCCTATGAATATCGTTATATAACCAATGAAGAAAAATTGCAAATTGCTTTGGATAAAATTGAAGATATTAGGGAGAATTATTTGCCCTTGATGCAAGCAAAAGACGCGCATGAACTGGTTAAAGTTTTTGAAGCTAGAAGCATGCTTACTGTAGCCGAAATGATTACACGCAGCGTTATGGCTAGAAAAGAAAGTCGTGGCTTTGTTTACCGGGATGATTATCCCAACACGGATAACATTAATTGGATTAAATGGGTTCGGGTCCGAAAAGAAAACGGTAAGATGGTTACCGTGCTGCAAGATGTTCCGCTGCGCTATAGAAGACCTGAAAGGGAAATAAAGCCGAGAATGGAGGGGCTTAGTTAATGGTTGTGCGGGCAATTGATTATAACAAGTGTAATAATTGCGGTTTATGTTACAGGATATGTCCCACTGATGTTTATGCCATGTTTGATAAGAAAGTATACATTGCCCACCAGGCAGACTGTATGAGTTGCTACCTTTGTGCCCATGAATGCCCGGTAAAAGCCATCAAAATAGATGGCAAACGGGGCAGGGCTATACCATATCCCTATTAGATAACTTTTGATTAATTGATGGTAGTGGACGCTTTTTCCACATCTTACCTCAACTAAACAGCAAAAGGTCTAACGGCCGGTTTAGCCGGTGTTAGACCTTGTTTATTAACACTAGTTTAAAATTAGGGGAATTTTTCCGCCTATCTTCGTTCCATGAGCCAGGTTCGGCTTGTTTTACACAATCTGTCAATGGCCATTTGTTGGATGTCATTTTCACTGAAGCTTTATAATGATCATATTTAAATTGACGGATAAAGAAAATAAATTATATAATAATTATGGATTAATCTATTTTATGAAGGATAACTTTGTCAATCGACTATATATTCGGGTTAAGCTGCGGGTTATTGGAAATGGCATTCAGAAAAGAACCTTTGTCGGAGCCTCGCTCGTGACTATGCTTCTCCACACTGCCGAATTTTTTGTTTCAGTGGCTGGGGGTGGTGATTTCTCGGACAAGGTATCGAACTCCAGGAAAAATTATAATTAAAATATTTTTTTATATACCGTTATACTTGTTCAAATACAACGACTGGCTAAACATAGCAGGGGGGTCGATTGAGTTTGAGTAATGAATGGGTATTGATCAAGGGTGCGGGAGACCTGGCCAGCGGGGTGGCATACGTTTTTAAAAAAGAAGGGTATCGTGTGTTGATGACCGAGATAGAACGTCCCACCTGTGTGCGCAGGGCGGTATCCTTTGCCGAGGCCGTTTATGAAGGTGAAATATATGTACAGGACATAAGAGGGCGGCTGGTAAAAGACATGGATGAAATAAACACAATTGTGGGTGGCGGAGACATTGGCGTGCTGGTGGATCCCCGGTGTGAAATAATAAGAACACTTCGTCCATTAATTTATATAGACGCGACTATGGCAAAAAGGAATCTTGGGACCAAGATTGGTGACGCAAAAATGGTAATTGCCCTTGGGCCGGGCTTTGAGGCTGGGAAGGATGCCCATGCAGTCATTGAAACCCAAAGGGGACCCAACCTGGGAAAACCCATTTACAGCGGAATGGCTGCACCGAACACCGGTATTCCCGGTAACGTGCTGGGCTATACCATTGAGCGGGTGCTTCGCGCGCCGGCAGATGGTGTGTTTGATGCCAAATTGAAAATCGGCGACCTGGTGGAAAGAGGGGATACGGTGGCAGTGGTTAACGGCATTCCCGTGCAGGCGGCAATTAGCGGAGTGGTACGCGGGCTTTTGAGGACCGGGCTTGAGGTTTACAAAGGCATGAAAGTGGGTGATATCCACCCCGAACAAGACCCGCAGGTTTGCTTCACCATTACCGACAAGGCAATGGCCGTGGGATACGGGGCGTTAGAGGCGGTACGCACTTTACAACAAAAAAACCGCTGACCGGGTAGACCGGGTTGACAAATGAATTTAACGCAGAAACGAGGTGTGACGCAATAAAATGTTTGAAAAGCTACTGAAAGCGGTGGAAAGCGGTATTCCCGCCGTGCTTTATACCGTGGTTGACAATCAAGGTAATACTGCTGTTAAAAAAGGCTCCCGGCTGCTGGTGCTTGCCGGCGGGGAAGTGTACGGTACACTTGGAGAGTCAATGCTGGACCGGCAGGTAGCAGCCAGAGCCGCAAAAATTTTACAGCGCGCCGTTCCCAACACCGGCATCATAGAGTGCAATGCACCCGGCGGGGATGCCGGCTGCGAATTACCGGTCAAGATACTGGAGGATTCTTTTTTCCCTCGAAAAAAGTTAATGATTTTTGGCGGGGGACATGTTGCCGTGCCGCTGGTGCAAATGGCTTCTATTCTGGGTTACCAGACGGTGGTTGTGGATGACAGGCCAGAATTTGTCAGCCCGGAACGTTTCCCCGATGCCGATTCTTTAATTTGTACTGATCTTGTTGAAGGGTTGCCTGAAAATGAGATCGATGCTTCCACCAGCATTGTGATTATTACCCGGGGGCATCAATATGACCAGGCATGCCTTGAAGCAGTAATTGATTCCAAAGCATGTTATATAGGCATGATCGGTAGCTCCGGCAAGGTGCGGCAAACCTTTAAAGCATTACTAGACAAAGGGGTTGGCGAAAAGGATTTGGAAAAAGTTTCCGCACCCATAGGTCTTGACCTTGGGGGTCAAAAGCCGGCCGAGATAGCTTTGAGTATTCTGGCTGAAATAGTGGCCCGGGAGTATAACGGAAGCTGCAGGCCGTTAAAAGAAGTGAAAGCGGGGGTATTGAAATGAACAGGGAAATACTTGCAGCCATTGTAGAGGTCCAGCGAAGCGGGAAAACAGCGGCGCTGGTTACCTTGTGCAGCACGCGGGGTTCCACTCCCCGCAAGGCGGGGGCCAAGATGCTGGTCTACCCGGACGGCAAGACCATAGGGACCATTGGAGGCGGGACCTTGGAACACCGGGCGATTCAAAAAGCACTGGAAGTTATTAAAACAAAAAAACCCGTCCTCTGGGAAAGGGACCTGCTCGATGAAGGCATGATTTGCGGCGGCTCGGGGACTGTATACATCGAGTGCATATAAATACTTGGTTTTCACGCCAACCAACTACATCCGAGAGGGGTAATAACAGTGAAGAAAGTTCCGGTTGCCGACAGTGTGGGGATGGTTTTAAGCCACGATCTGACCAGGATAATACCGGGAAAATTCAAAGGAGCGGCATTTAAAAAGGGACACGTAATTAAGCCCGAGGATATACCCGTATTACTGTCTATGGGGAAAGACCATATTTATGTATGGGATCCCCCTGTCGGGCATATTCACGAAAATGATGCTGCTTTTAGGATCGCCAAAGCCGTGGCCGGGAGCGGTATCCTGTACGGTGAACCCCACGAAGGGAAAATAAGCTTTAAAGCTGAATATGACGGCCTGTTTAGGGTAAATAAAGAAGCGGTGGATTATATTAATTCGATTATGTATATGTGTTTTAGTACTTTGCATGACAATTTCCCTGTTACACGGGAAAAAATTGTTGCGGCCACCAGGGTGATTCCCCTCACCATAGAGGACAGGGCTGTACAAGAAGTTGAATCCCTGGCCGAAAAATACAGCTGGATAATTAAAATCGTGCGGTACAAGTCATTTGACATTGGGGTTATAATTACTGGCAATGAAGTGTACTACCGGCGTATTGATGATGCTTTCGGCCCGGTTTTAAAGGATAAACTCGGTGCATACGGGTATTCAATCCGTGAACTATGTTATATGCCCGATGAGCCCGCGAAAATTACCGAAGCCATTTTAAAAATGCATAAGAATGGGCGAAACTTGATTTTAGTCGCGGGAGGCATGTCCGTTGATCCCGATGATAGAACTCCGGGAGCTATTAAAAACACCGGCGCCAAGATAATAACCTACGGTACTCCCGTCCTCCCGGGAGCAATGTTTATGCTGGCGGATCTTGAAGGGACTGTTGTCGCCGGGTTGCCGGCTTGTGTCATTTATGCCAAAGCAACCATACTTGATATTATGCTGCCGCGTATTCTGGCCGGAGAACAGGTTTCCCGGGCGGATATTGCCCGGCTGGGTGTGGGTGGTCTTTGCGAAACATGCAGCGAGTGCCGGTTTCCGCATTGCGGTTTTGGAAAAAGTTAATCTAATGGATTGAATAATTATTAAAAAAATGTTAAAGTCCAGCATGATTATCCAGATTATGGATGGTTGGTGCTGGTTTTTTTTGCTTGGATTGGTTTCGTTGCCATTGTAAGTAAGAATTTACCAAAAAATCGTGATAGGGGTCGTTATAGGCGTTATGTAAGCACGTAAAAGTTACAGCCGGTAATCTATGATAACCCCTTTAATCCCTAACTGCTCTTTTCCAACTTGATACCTCTGCTGTT